>NZ_CP067113.1:2658490-2990802 GCF_016615955.1 Luteimonas sp. MC1750 | reverse complement strand
CGCGAACGCGCCCGGGCGGGCAGGGCGCGGAGCCCGGGTTTGACCCGGGCCGCCGTCGCGCACTAGAATCTCCGGTTCTTTCCTCCGCGTCACGCTCAGAGCAACCGCCATGGCCACCAAGCGCACCTACCAGCCCAGCAACCTCAAGCGCAAGCGCGACCACGGCTTCCGTGCCCGCATGGCGACCGCCGACGGCCGCAAGATCCTGGCCCGCCGCCGCGCCAAGGGTCGCAAGCGCCTCACCGCCTGATGACCGCGGGCGGCCTGCACTCCGGCCGCCCCGCCGCGTCCCACGTTCCGATGGACCGCCGCTTGCCGCGCCAGGCGCGCGTACGCGTGCGCGCGGATTTCGACCGCATCTTCGGCGAGGGCCGCCGCACCGGCACGCCCCTGCTCGCCCTGCACCTGCTCCGCGACGGCCAGCCGGCGCGGCTGGGCCTTGCCGTGTCGCGCAAGGTCGATCGCCGCGCGGTCGGCCGCAACCGCATCAAGCGCGCCCTGCGCGAGGAGTTCCGCGCGCTGCGCGACGTGCTGCCGCCGGCGGCCTATGTCGTGGTCGCGCGCCATGCCGCGGCGAGCGCCACCCGCGTCGCGCTGCGCATGGCCTTCCACGACGCCCTGCGCCGTGCCGGCGCGTTGCCCGCGCCCGACCCGGGCGTCACAATGCCCGCCGCTTCCCCCGTCCACGTCCCTGCGCCGCGCTCCAGCGGCGAATGAGCCTGCCTGCCCGATGAACCAGACCCGCACCTTCCTGATCTTCGCCTGGCTGATGGTGGCGACCCTGCTGTGGATGGAATGGGGCAAGGAGCAGCGCGAACCGTTGCCGGCCGCGGAGGCCACGAGCGCGACCGTGGCGCCCGGAGCGACGATCCCCGGCGCGCCCGCGGCCGTCCCCGGAACACCGGCCGTGCCCGGCGCGGTGCCCGACGCACCGCCCGCCGCGGCGCTGCCCGGCGTCAACGCGCAGGCGACCGCCACGCCGGACGCGCCCGGCCTGGTCGAGGTGCGCACCGATGTCCTCGACCTGGCCCTGCGTGGCGGCGCCGTCGCCCGCGCCGACCTGCTCGGCTTCCCGGAGACGCGCGACGAGGGCAGCGCGCCGGTGCGCATGTTCGACGACGCCCCCGCGCGCTTCTATGCCGCGCAGAGCGGCTGGGTAAGCTCGGCCAGCGCCGCGCCGAGCCACGAGGCCGGCTTCGTGCCGGAGTCGCCGGCGACGACGTACGCCCTGGCCGCCGATGCGGACACCCTCGAGGTGCCCTTCGTCTGGCACGGCCCGGATGGCGTCAGCATCCGCCGCAGCTACGTCTTCACCCGCGGCAGCTACGCCGTCGAGGTGCGCGACACCATCTACAACAAGAGCGACAGCGTCTGGCAGGGCCACGTCTATCGCCAGCTGGTGCGCCTGCCGCAGGTGCTGAAGACCGGCTGGACCAACCCCGAGTCCTTCAGCCTGTACGGCGCGACCTGGTTCAGCCCCGGCCAGGGATACGAGCGCGTGCGCTACGCCGACTTCGCCGACGAGGGCGCGGTCAACGCCCGCCAGTCCGGCGGCTGGCTGGCCATGCTCCAGCACCACTTCTTCAGCGCCTGGATCCCCGGCGCGAGCGACGAGGTCACGATCTCGCTGCACACCGTGCCCGGCCCCTCCGGCGGCATGCACCACCTGATCCGCGAAGTGGGACCCGGCCTGGCCGTCGCCCCCGGCGAGCAGGCCACCAGCAGCGCGCGCCTGTGGGTGGGCCCGAAGCTGGTCGGCCAGATCAAGGCCCAGCAGGTCCCGGGCCTCGACCGCGCGGTCGACTACAGCCGCTTTTCGGTGTTCGCGGTCCTCGGCGAAGGCCTGTTCTGGATCCTCGACAAGCTCCACGGCCTGTTCCAGAACTGGGGCTGGTCGATCATCGGCCTGGTGCTGGTGGTCAAGGCCATCCTGTACCCGCTGTCCAAGGCGCAGTACCAGTCGATGGCGAAGATGCGCAAGTTCCAGCCGCGCATCCAGCAGCTCAAGGAGCGTTACGGCGACGACAAGCAGAAGTTCCAGGTCGCCATGATGGAGCTGTACAAGAAGGAGAAGATCAATCCCGTCGGCGGCTGCCTGCCGGTGCTGCTGCAGATGCCGATCTGGCTGGCGCTGTACTGGGTGCTGCTGGAGTCGGTGGAGCTGCGCCACGCGCCCTGGATCGGCTGGATCCAGGACCTGACCGCGCGCGATCCGTGGTTCATCCTGCCGGTGCTCAACATCGCCGTGATGTGGGCGACCCAGAAGCTGTCGCCGATGGTCGGCATGGATCCGATGCAGCAGAAGATGATGCAGCTGATGCCGCTCATCTTCGGCGTCTTCATGATCTTCTTCCCGTCGGGCCTGGTGCTGTACTGGGTCACCAACGGCGCGCTGGGCCTGCTGCAGCAGTGGTGGCTGATCCGCAAGTACGCCGACACGACCGGCAGCAGCGACAAGCCGGACGCCGGCGGCAAGCCTGCGAAGGCCATTGCCAGGGACTGAAGCCGGGCGGCCCGCTCGCCGGCTGCCGCGATGACCCGCGCCGCCACCGAGACCATCGCCGCCGTGGCCACCGCGCCCGGCAGCGGTGGCGTCGGCATCGTCCGGCTGTCGGGTCCCGACGCGCTTGCGATCGCGCGCGTGCTCTGCGCGCGTGATGCCCTCACGCCGCGGCATGCGCACCATGTGCGATTCCTCGACGCTGCGGGCGACGCCCTCGACGACGGCATCGCCCTGTTGTTCCAGGCGCCGGCCAGCTACACCGGCGAAGACGTCGTGGAGCTGCAGGCACACGGCAACCCGGTGCTGCTGCAGGCGATCGTCGCGCGCTGCTGCGCGCTGGGCGCGCGCCTGGCGAGGCCGGGTGAATTCACCGAGCGCGCCTTCCTCAATGGTCGCCTGGACCTGGCCCAGGCCGAGGCCGTGGCCGACCTCATCGCCGCGGGCGACCTGACCGCCGCGCGGGCGGCCCGGCGTTCGCTCGATGGCCGCTTCTCGCGTCGCGTCGAGGCCATCGCCGCCGAGCTGCTGGCGATCCGCGTGCACGCCGAGGCCGCCATCGATTTCGCCGACGAGCCGCTCGAGACCCTCGGCGGCGCGCAGCTCGCGGCACGGCTGCAGCGCGCGCGCGCCGCCCTCGAGGCGCTGCTCGGTGACGCCAAACGCGGCCGCCGGCTGCGCGACGGCCTGCACGCCGTGATCGTCGGTCCGCCCAACGCGGGCAAGAGTTCGCTGCTCAACGCGCTGGCCGGCAGCGAGCGCGCCATCGTCACCGACGTCGCCGGCACCACGCGCGACCTGCTGCGCGAGACCGTGCACGTCGACGGTGCGGAACTGGTGCTGGTGGACACCGCCGGACTGCGCGAGGAAGGCGACGCCATCGAGCGCGAAGGCATGCGTCGCGCGCGCCAGGAGCTCGGGAAGGCCGGACTCGCCATCGCCGTGGTCGACGCGCGTGATCCCGACGCCGGTCGCGCCGCCGTGGCCGCCGACGTGGATGGCGTCCCGCAGGTGCTGTGGCTGCACAACAAGGCCGACCTGCTGGCCGCGCACGCGCCGGCGCCGCCGCCAGGCGAGCTGCGCGTCTCCGCGACGACCGGGCAGGGCATGGATGCGCTGCACGCGCGCCTGCGCACGCTGGTCATGGGCGACGCCGCGGGCGACGGCGAGTTCACCGCGCGCGCGCGCCACGTGGACGCGCTGCGGCGCGCCGCCCTTGCCCTGGACGACGCGGCGCACGCGCTGGAGGTCGAGGCGCTGGATCTGGCGGCCGAGTCGCTCCGTGACGCGCATCACGCTTTGGGCGATATCACCGGCCGGGTCGATGCCGATGCGCTGCTCGGCCACATCTTTTCCAGCTTCTGCATCGGAAAATAAGCGCCTGGACAACGTGACGGGTGTTGACAAACAGCGCCGCGTATCGCGTCCTAGGCACACGTGCGGTTCCGCACTCCAGGGGGAGTACACATCGATGTTGCTGAACAACCAAGCTTCCGCGTGGCGGGGACTGCCGCGCGTTGCGCTCGCCGCGGCGCTGGTCATCGCGATCGCGGCCTGCGGCAAGGACGACGCGCCGGCACAGCCGGACGCCGCCGCCACCGGCACCGCGGCGGCCGGCGCCAACGCGACCGAGGCCGCCGCCGAACAGGCCGCGGCGCAGGCCGACGCGCTGGCCGCGCTGGGCCCTGACGAACTCCGCGAGCGCGGCCGCACGGCCTATGCCGAAAGCCGGCTCTACGCCCCGGCCGGGGACAACGCGCTGGAGTACTACCTCGCCCTGCGCGAGAAGTCGCCGGGCGATGCGGCCGTGGCCAGCGCGCTCACCGACCTGATGCCGATGCTGGTGATCGCGACCGAGCAGGCGCGCGACCGCGAGGACTTCGAGGAGTCGCGCCGCCTGGCGGCGCTGGTCGCGCGCGCCGACGCCACCCATCCCGCGCTGCAACGCCTGCAGGCGTCGATCGACACGGCCGACGCAGCGGTCAAGCAGCGCATCGAGCAGCAGGCGCTCAGCACCGAACAGGAAGCCGAACGCCAGCGCCAGCTCGCAACCGAACGCGAAAAGGCCCAGGCCGACCAGCAGCGCGTCGCCGCCGAGCAGCTGGCCGAACAGCAGCGCACCGCCGAGCGTGACGCCGCGGCGCGCGTCGAAGCCGAGCGCGTCGCCGCGGAGCAGCGCGCGGCCGAACAGCGTGCCGCCGAGCAGCGCCAGGCCCAGCAGCCGGCCACGCCGCCGCCCGCCCCGGCCGCGGCCGCCGCGCCCACCCTGCGTCCGCTCAGCACGCCGGCACCGCGCTATCCCGCCGATGCCCTGCGCGCCGCGCAGTCGGGCGAGGTGCAGGTGGAGTTCACCGTGGCGCCCGACGGCAGCGTCAGCGACGCGCGCGTGGTGCGCGCCGACCCGCCGCGGGTGTTCGACCGCGAGGCCGTCGCCGCGGTCCGCCGCTGGCGCTTCGAGCCGGTCGCGCAGGCGGTCACCACGCGCCGCACCATCGCCTTCAACCCCGGCGGCTGACGGCGCGCGGCGGCGCTTCTGCCGCCAACGAAAAAGCCCGGCCACTGGCCGGGCTTTTTCATGTCCCGCGATCCTGGCTCAGGCCGAGATCGCCAGCTTCTCGCGGTGGTACAGCCGCGCCGCCATCAGCCACAGCAGCATGCCGAGGCCGAAGCCGGCACCCAGGTAGGTCGCCCACTCGAGCGGCGAGATCCACTCGCTGCGCACGATCTTCAGCAGCATCTGGTTCTGGCCCAGGAACGGCACCGCGAACTGCCACAGCTCGTTCTTGATCGGGTTCACCAGCAGCACGATCGTCGGCAGGATCGGCAGCAGCATCAGGATGCTCATGTAGCTCTGGGCTTCCTTCACCGACTTCACGCTGGCGGCGATCAGGGTCAGCAGGGTCGTTCCGATCAGCACCATCGGCAGCAGCACCGCAAGCACCTGCAGCATCATCGACGCGGAGACGGTCACCAGCTGGATCGACGCCGGCGCCAGCGCGAAGCTCAGCCGGAAGGCGACCAGGATCAGCGCCAGGCTGAGCATGCCGAACAGGCAGGCGGCGAGGATCTTGCCGCTCATGATCGCCGCGCGCGACGAGGGCGTGGCCAGCAGCGGTTCGAGCGATTGCCGCTCGCGCTCGCCGGCGGTGACGTCGATCACCAGGTAGGCGCCGCCCAGGAAGGCGCTCAGGATCAGGAAGTAGGGCAGGATCGCCAGCAACATCCCGCGCTTTGCCTCGGGCGTCGCGACGTCACGCTGCGCGGGCAGCACGGCCATCGTGGCTTCCGGGCTGATTCCGCGGCTGATCATGCGCAGCGCGCCGACCTGCTGGCTGTACTCGCCGACCGCGGCGCGCACCCGGTCGACCGGGATGCGGGAATCCTGGCGCGACGAGTCGTACAGGATCTCGACCGTCGCCATGCGGCTGCCGCGCCACTGCTCCGGAAACGCCTCCGGGATCCGCAGCACCACGTCGTGGTCCTGCTCGCGCAGGGCGCGTTCGGGCTCCGCGGGCGGATCGACCGCCTCGATGTCGCGGGTGCCGAGGAAGGCCACCAGGCTGGGCGCGTGCGCGGCACCGATCACCGGCAATTCCAGCACCGACTCCAGCTGGGTCCGCGCGCGCTTCTCGATCATCGTGCTCATGCCGATGACCAGCAGCGGGAACAGGAGGGGGCCCATCAGCAGGCCCAGCATCACCGTGCGGCGGTCGCGGAACAGGTCGACCAGTTCCTTGCGGGCCACGGTCCACAGCGTGTTGTTCGACAGTCTCATGCGGACAGGCCCTCCTCGGTGCCGATCAGGTTGACGAAGGCGTCCTCGAGGTTGTCCTCGCCCGACCGCGCGCGCAGCTCGTCGGGCGTGCCGCTGGCGCGGACCTCGCCCTGGGCGATGATCACGATGCGGTCACAGAGCGCGGCGACCTCCTGCATGATGTGGCTGCTGAAGATCACGCAGTGGCCCTGCGCGCGCAGCTCCTGCAGGAAGCTGCGCAGGCCGCGCGTGGTCATCACGTCCAGGCCGTTGGTCGGCTCGTCGAGGATCACGTTGCGCGGCGCATGCACCAGCGCGCGCGCGATCGCGGTCTTGGTGCGCTGGCCCTGCGAGAAGCCCTCGGTGCGGCGGTCGAGGAAGTCCTCCATGCCCAGCGTGCGCGACATCGAGTCGATGCGCGCCGCGATCGTGGCCTCGTCGAGCCCGTGCAGGCGGCCGAAGTAGGCGATGTTCTCGCGCGCGGTCAGGCGCTTGTAGACGCCACGCGCGTCGGGCAGCACGCCCAGGTTGCGGCGCACCGCGGTGGCGTCTGTGGCCACGTCCAGGCCGTCGACGCGCACCGAGCCGCGGTCGGGCGCCATCAGCGTGTACAGCATCCGCAGGGTGGTGGTCTTGCCGGCGCCGTTGGGGCCGAGCAGGCCGGTGATCTCGCCGTCGCGGGCGGCGAAGCCGACGCCGCGCACGGCGTGCACCGGGCCCGACTTGGCCTTGAAGGTCTTGTGCAGATCATGGACTTCGATCATCTCAGGGCTCCCAACCGTAATTGCCCGCGAAGGGCGGCGCCGCGGCGAGGCGGTCGAGGCAGCTGGCGTCGATGCCGGCGGCATCGGCGCGCTCGATGAACTGCGCGAACAGCTTCGGCATGCAGCCGACGCCGATCACGTTGTGGCCCTGGCCGGGCGCGACCAGGTGGCGTCCCTTGGGCAGGTGCCCGATCACCTCCTCGCCATAGCGCGGGGGGGTCACCGGATCGAACTCGCCGCTGATCGCCAGCACCGGCACGTCGCCGGTGAGCGGATCACGGAAGCCCTCGGCGCGCGGTGCCGTCGGCCACGCCGGGCACTGCGCCTGGAACAGCTCGACCATGCTGTTGCCGAGCAGGCTGCCGGCGTCGCCGGGATCGGGCGCCATGTCCATCGCGTCCTCGGTGCAGATCACCGACAGCTGCATGCCGTGCGCCATCTGGCCGCCGACCGAGTCCATCAGCATCCGCGACTGCGCCAGCATCGGTGCGTAGCGTCCGGCCGAGGCCTCGTGCAGCAGCAGGGGCAGGGTGGCGGCGGCCGCGGGCTGATAGGAGAACATGCGCAGCAGGACCGCCAGGTGCGCGAACGCCGGCTGCTCCTCCAGCCATTCGCCGCTGACCGGGTGGCGGTACTGCACCGGCGGCAGGCCACCGGCCTCGAGCGTCGCGCGCACCGCGCGCAGCTGCGCCGCCGGGTCACCCAGGTTGCGCGCGCAGGCGGGTTCGTCGCGGCAGCGCGCGAACTGCGCGTCCAGCGCCTGCTCCAGGTTCCGGGCGTGTTCCTGGCCCAGCACCATCGCGTTGGGCGCCACGCCGTCCAGCACCACGGTGCGGGTGGAGGCGGGAAAGGCCTTGGCGTACTGCTGGGCGACGCGCGTGCCGTAGGACACGCCGGCGAGGTTGAACTGCGGCGCGCCAAGCGCCTCGCGCACCCGCTCGAGGTCGCGCACGTGGTCCATCGTCGCGTAGCGGCGCAGGTCGGTGTCCACCGCCAGTGCGTCACGGCAGCGCTCGGTGAAGGCGCGCATGGCCGCGGGATCCAGGTCCTCCGCGCCGAAGGCGTTGTCGCCCTGCTCGTCCTCGCAGCGCAGCGGATGCGACTGGCCGGTGCCGCGGGCATCGACCAGCAGCACGTGGCGGTTGCGGCGCACGTCCTTGAACGCGGCCGCGACCTGGGGATAGGACTCCAGCGCCGACTGGCCCGGCCCACCGGCGATCATCACCACGGGGTCCGGCTCGGCCGGCCCCTCGGAGGGCAGCAGGGCGAGCGCGAGGCCGATGCGCCGGCCGTCCGGTGCGTCGTGGTCCTCGGGCACCTCGAAGTGGGCGCACTGGGCCTCGACCGCGCGCGCGCCGACCGCGCTCAGCGAACAGGGTTCGAACGCGATGTCGCCCACGCGCAGGTGGCCGTCGGGCGTCGCGCCGCCGGCGGTGCCGCTGTCCGGCGCTGCGCAGCCGGCGGCGAGCGCCGCGGCCAGCAGCGTGGCGAGGGTGTTGCCACGTGTACTCATGCGGGATCCTCGGGTTGGAAAATGGATTCGATGCTGGAGCCGAACAGCGCGGCGATGCGGAACGCGACCGGCAGGCTGGGGTCGTACTTTCCGGTTTCGATCGCGTTGACCGTCTGCCTGGACACGTTCAGACGTTCCCCCAGCTGCGCCTGTGACCAGCCGCGCTCCTCGCGCAGATCGCGCATCCGGTTCCTCACTGGTAGCGCCGGGTCAGCGCGGCGCGTATCAACGAGTACGCCAGCAGCAGGAGCGGAAACACCCACAGGCCGGTCCTGCCCGTGACCTCGACCGCGCCGGCCAGGTGCAGGCCACCGGCGGCGGCGACGACGCTGCAGGTCAGCGCGGTGGCGAGCGCGACCGAGACCAGCTCCACGCGCTGCTGGAGTTCGTCGAGCAGGCGCATGTAGCGCGCGAAGGCCCAGCAGGCCCACAGCACCAGCACCGCGGGCAGGCCGGCGGCCGCGATCCGCAGCCCACCGGCGGGCACGCTGTCGAGCAGGTCCGGCCAGCGGTCGATGGCCAGCGCGTACAGCAGCACCGGCGGCGCGAAGTCCAGCGCGATGCGCAGGGCGCGGGCGCGCGGATAGGTGTCCAGCAGCCCGGGCGACCACAGCAGCAGCAGCCCGGTGCTCAGCCCGGCGCTGCCGAGGGCGATGAGCCAGGGCGCGAGCGCGTCGGGTACCGCGACACGCGATGCGGGCAGCAGCACCACCAGGAGGACGACGGCACCCACCGCGGCCAGCAGGCCGTAGCGCAGGCGCGTGTTCGGGGCGGGTCGATCGCGGGTCATCGCAGGCTCGTGTCAAGGACGCTTGACACGAGGTTGCCGCAGCCGCGTCGATGTGTCAAGCGTCCTTGACACCTTTCCCGGGCTACTTGCTGCTGACGTATTTCTCGCGCCGGATATGCGGGATCGGCAGGCCCTGTTCCTTCAGCGCCTCGAAGCAGGCGTCGACCATGTCCGGATTGCCGCAGAGATACGCGATGTCGCCGCCGGCCGAGGGCGCGAACTCCGCGAGGAACTGCTGCACGTAGCCGTGGCGCACGTCGGGATGGTCGTGCGCGGAGCCGGGCCCGGGCAGCGCACGCGAGAAGCACGGCACGAAGCGGAAGCCCGGGTGTGCGTTGGCAAAGGCGCGGAATTCGTCACCGTAGAGCAGCTCGTCGGGCGTGCGGGCGCCGAACAGCAGCACCACCTCCGCGCCACGCGCGGCCATGGCCTGCTCCAGCAGCGGCAGCATCGCGCGATACGGGGTGACGCCGGTGCCGGTGCCGATCAGCAGGTAGCGGCGGTTGTCGTCGCGCGGCTGCAGGCAGAAGCGGCCGAAGGGGCCGCTGGCCTGCAGCGTGTCGCCGATGTCCAGGTTCTCGAACAGGGCCGTGGCCGCGCCGCCGGGGACGTAGCTCACCGCGATCTCGACCAGCTCGCCGGGGCCCATTGCGTGGTCGTGGATGGTCGCCAGCGAATAACTGCGCTTGGCCGCCGTGCCGTCTGCATAGGTGAAGTGCACCTGCAGGAACTGCCCCGGGATGTAGTCCAGCGGCTGCCCGTCGTGGCGGGTGAAGGCCAGATGGGCGACGGTGGGCGCCAGCATGCGGCGCGAGGCGAGCTTGAGCGGAAACAGTGCGGGCACGTTGGAACGGACCATTGCCGGGCCGGGGCCCACGGGACTCCTATACTACCGCTCCCCTGCGAACCCCCGCGGCAAGGAGTCCCGATGAGCGAAGCCGCCATGCCTGCCGCGCTGTCGGTGCGCGACCTGCGCAAGACCTACGACAACGGCGTCGAAGCCCTCAAGGGCGTGTCGCTCGAGGTCGCACCGGGCGATTTCTACGCGCTGCTGGGCCCCAACGGCGCCGGCAAGTCGACCCTGATCGGCATCGTCTCGTCGCTGGTCAACAAGACCTCGGGCGAGGTGCGCGTGTTCGACGTCGACCTGCACGCCGAGCGCGACCGCGCGATGCGCCTGCTCGGCCTGGTGCCGCAGGAAATCAACTTCAACATGTTCGAGAAGCCGCTCGACATCCTGGTCAACTACGCCGGCTTCTACGGCATCCCGCGCGCGGTGGCGATCGCGCGCGCCGAGGAGGAACTGCGTTCGGCCCAGCTGTGGGACAAGGCGGAGAAGATGAGCCGCACGCTCTCGGGCGGCATGAAGCGCCGGCTGATGATCGCGCGCGCGATGATGACCCGGCCGAGGCTGCTGATCCTCGACGAGCCCACCGCCGGCGTCGACATCGAGATCCGCCGCGGCATGTGGCAGACCCTGCGCCGCATCAACGCCGCCGGCACCACCATCATCCTGACCACGCACTACCTGGAGGAGGCGGAGAACCTGTGCCGCAACCTGGCGATCATCGACCACGGCCGGATCGTCGAAGCCGGGCCGATGCGCGCGCTGCTGTCGCGGCTGGACGTCGAAGGCTTCCTGCTCGACGTCGAGGACGCGCTGCCGGCGACCCTGCCGGCGATTCCCGGCGCCGAGGTGCGCGCGGTGGATGCGCACACGCTCGACGTCGACATGCCGCGCGCGATGGACCTCAACCGCGTGTTCGCCGCGCTCGATGCCGCGGGCATCCGCGTGCGCTCGATGCGCAACAAGTCCAACCGGCTGGAGGAGCTGTTCGTGCGCATGACCGGAGA
Organism: Luteimonas sp. MC1750; assembly: GCF_016615955.1. NCBI lineage: Bacteria > Pseudomonadati > Pseudomonadota > Gammaproteobacteria > Lysobacterales > Lysobacteraceae > Luteimonas > Luteimonas sp. MC1750. The sequence goes on along the minus strand of NZ_CP067113.1, from coordinate 2,979,627 downwards.
TGGCGCCACCGGCGCGACCGGCACGGAGGCCGCGGCATGAGCGCGAAGTCCCCGGCGTCGTCCGCCGGGCGCGCGCAGCCGGTGCTGCGCTCCAACCTCGTGGCGCTGGGCACCATCGCGCGGCGCGAGGTGATGCGCATCCTGCGCATCTGGAGCCAGACGCTGGTGCCGCCGGCGATCACCATGACCCTGTACTTCCTGATCTTCGGCGGCCTGATCGGCAGCCGCATCGGGACCATGGACGGCATCGGCTACATGGACTTCATCGTCCCCGGCCTGGTGATGATGAGCGTGATCCAGAACAGCTACGGCAACATCTCCTCGAGTTTCTTCGGCGCCAAGTTCGGCCGCCACGTCGAGGAACTGCTGGTCAGCCCGATGCCGCCGTGGGTGATCCTGGGCGGCTACGTCGCCGGCGCCGTGCTGCGCGGGCTGCTGGTCGGCGTGATCGTGCTGTGCATCGCGATGCTGTTCACCACCGTGCGCATTCCGCATCCGTGGGTGACGCTGTCGACGGTGCTGCTGGGCGCGACGATCTTCTCGCTGGCGGGCTTCGTCAACGCGGTGTTCGCGAAGAAGTTCGACGACGTGGCGATCGTGCCGATCTTCATCCTCACCCCGCTGACCTACCTGGGCGGCGTGTTCTATTCGGTGCGCCTGCTTCCCGACTGGGCCGAGGCCGCGACGCATGCCAACCCGATCTTCTACATGGTCAACGCCTTCCGCTACGGGCTGCTGGGGCAGAGCGACGTGCCGCTGTGGATCGCGTATGCGCTGATGTTGGCCTTCGTGGTGGCGCTGGGCGCGCTGGGCCTGTGGCTGCTCAAGCGGGGCGTGGGCCTGCGCAGCTGAGGCCGTGCGGGTCGCGGCGCGCGCGCGGGCTTCGCTACACTCCATCTCCCCTGGGAGAGGAGAGTGCTGGATGCAGACGAAGACGACCCTGTTGGCCCTGGCCGTGGGCCTGGCCCTGATGGCCGGATGCGCGAAGCAGGACGAGACCGCCGCCGTGGCCGACGCTCCGGCGCCTGCCGCCGGCGAGGCCCCGGCCACCGATACGGCGGACACGCCGGCCGACGCGATGGTTGACCCGGCGGACGCCGCGGCCCCGGCGGCCGCCGAAACGGTGGCGCCGGCCGCGCCCGATGCCGCCGCGTTCGACATGGAGGCGATCCCTGTCAGCACCGCGACGCTGCCGGAGTGGCCCTACGTGCAGCTGCCGGCCGGCTACGTGTTCGACGACGCCGACCGCCTGGGCGAACGCACCAAGGACCTGGCGCGCATCCCGGTGTGGACCGGCGGCCAGCTGCTGTGGGTCGAAGGCAAGGTCTTCAGCGACGACATCGAGAACGTCGACGGCAAGACCTTCTCGCGGTTCGAGCTGGCCAAGGGCCTGCGCCAGCAGATCGAATCGCTCGGCGGCGTGCGCCTGGCCGAGCGCAGCTACGAACGCGACACCTACATGGCGAACGAAAAGGCGCTGGACGACTTCCGCCAGGAGTTCAGCGACGTCCAGGATGCCTACTGGTACGACAAGGACATGGAGACCTACGTGATCCGCCGTGGCGACAGCGTGGTGTGGATCGTCCTTGAAGCGCGCAACAGCAACGGTGCCGTGCTGGTCGCCGAGGGCCCCGCGCCGGAGGCGCCTGCCGGGTGAGGGCCTAGTAGCCGGCGGCTGCCGGCAGGCCGAAGAAGGCGCGCGTGGTGGCCGTGGCATTCGCCGCGGTCACCGCGACGTCCTCGCCGCGGTCGCGCGCGAGTTCCTCGACGATGTGCCCGAGGTGCATCGGTTCGTTGCGCCGGTCCTTGGGCATCGGCTTGAGCGAGCGTGGCAGCAGGTAGGGCGCATCGGTTTCCACCATCAGCCGGTTGGCGGGGATGTTGCCGACGATGTCGCGCAGGTGCTGGCCGCGGCGCTCGTCGCACAGCCAGCCGGTGATGCCGATGTGCCAGTCGTGGTCGAGGCAGTCGAAGAGCTCCTCGCGGCTGCCGGTGAAGCAGTGCACCACCGCCGGGCCGATGCGGCCCTCGAAGCCCTTCATGATCGCGACGAAATCCGCGTGCGCATCGCGCTGGTGCAGGAACAGCGGCTTGACGCGACCCTGGGAAAACAGCTCCGCGGCGATCTCCAGCTGGCGCTCGAAGGCCTTGCGCTGCGCCGGGCGCGGGGAGAAGTCGCGGAAGTAGTCGAGGCCGGTCTCGCCGACCGCCACCACCTCGGGATGCGCATGCAGCGCACGCATCTCGGCGTCGCACTCGGCGGTGTATTCGCCGGCGTGGTGCGGATGCACGCCCGCGGTGGCGAACCATTCCCCGGGCCGCGTGCGCGCCAGCTCCAGGGCCAGCGGTGAATGCTCGCGGCTGGCGCCGGTCAGCACCGCCTGCACCACGCCGGCATCGCGGGCGCGCTGCCAGACCTGGTCGCGGTCGCGGTCGAAGCTGTCGTGGGTGAGGTTGAGGCCGATGTCGATCAGTTGCATGCGGCCATTGTAGGTGCCATGCCGGTATCCCGCGTCCGCGGTCGTTGCAGCGGAAGTCCGTATCCTTTGCGCGTGCAGGACACGACCTTGCCCATCGACGAGCTTCTTCCCGCGATCCGCGCGTCGCTGGAGCAGCACCCGCGCCTGGTGCTGGAGGCGCCGCCGGGCGCCGGCAAGACCACCCGGGTGCCGCTGGCGCTGCTCGACGCGCCGTGGCTGGACGGCCGGCGGATCGTGATGCTGGAACCGCGCAGGGTCGCGGCGCGCGCCGCGGCCGGCTTCATGGCGGCGTCGCTGGGCGAGGAGGTCGGGCGCACCGTCGGCTATCGCATCCGCTTCGAGAGCCGGGTCTCGGCGGCCACCCGGGTCGAGGTGGTCACCGAAGGCATCCTCACCCGCATGCTGCAGGACGATCCGGCGCTCGACGGCGTGGGTGCCCTGCTGTTCGACGAGTTCCATGAGCGCCACCTGGCCGCCGACCTCGGCCTTGCGCTGGCGCTCGACGTGCAGGCGGGGCTGCGCGAGGACCTGCGCATCGTGGTGATGTCGGCGACGCTCGACGGCGAGCGGCTCGCGGGGTTCCTCGATGCGCCGCGCCTGTCCAGCGCGGGCCGGAGCTTTCCCGTGGAGCTGGCCCACGTCCCGGCGCGGCGCGAGGAGGCGCTGGAACACCAGCTGCGGCGCACGGTGGAGCTGGCCCTGCTGCGGCATCCGGGCGACGTGCTGGCGTTCCTGCCGGGACGGCGCGAGATCGCGCGCGCCGCGGCGGTGCTGGCGGGCAGCGACGCGCTGCGCGACGCCGGCGCCGACGTGCTGGAGCTGCACGGAGACCTGCCTGTCGAGGAGCAGTCCCGGCTGCTGCGTCCCGCCACCGACGGCCGCCGGCGCGTGGTGCTGGCGACCAACGTCGCCGAATCCAGCGTGACCCTGCCCGGCGTGCGCGTGGTCATCGACAGCGGGCTCGCGCGTGAGCCACGCCACGACCCCAACAGCGGCTTCAGCCGGCTGGACGTGGTGCGCATCGCCCAGGCCTCCGCCGACCAGCGCGCCGGCCGCGCCGGGCGGGTGGCCCCGGGCTGGGCCTACCGGCTGTGGCCGGAGTCGCAGCGGCTGGAGCCGCAGCGGCGCCCGGAGATCGCCCAGGTGGAGCTGGCGTCGCTGGCGCTGGAGCTCGCGGCCTGGGGCAGTGATGCGCTGCGCTTCGTGGATCCGCCGCCGCGCGGGGCGATGGCCGCGGCGCGCGACCTGCTGCAGCAGGTCGGCGCGCTGGAGGCGCCGCCGGTATCGCAGGGCGGCCGCGATGGCGCGCAGGACGTCGCGGGCACGGCTGCCCCGGCTGCCCCGGCTGTCCCGGCTGCCCCGACCTCCCTCCGGATCACCCCCGCCGGCCGGCGGATGCTGGCGCTCGGCACGCACCCGCGCCTGGCCGCGATGCTGGTCGCCGCCCGCGGTCCGGTCGCCGGGGCGCTGGCCTGCGACCTCGCCGCCCTGCTTGAGGCGCGCGATCCGCTGCGCACGCGCAGCGACGCGCTGGCGGCCCGCTGGCGGGCCCTGGCCGCCTGGCGCGAGCGCCGCGTGCCGGCCGAGGCGAGCCGCTCGGCGCTGGCCGCGATCGACGCCGCCGCGCGCCAGTGGCGCCGCCGCCTGCGGCTGGAGGCCCCGCCGCCCGGCGACCTGCCGGGGCATGCGCTCGGCGACCTGCTCGCCCATGCCTTTCCCGACCGCGTCGCCGCGCGCCATCCCGTCGACCTGCGCCGCTACCAGCTGGCCAACGGCCGCATGGCACGCCTCCTCGACGACAGCGAGCTGCTCGGCGAGCCCTGGCTGGTCGCCACCGAACTGCGCTTCGAGGCGCGCGGCGACGCCTTGCTGCTGCGTGCCGCGCCGGTGGACGAGGCCGCGCTGCGCCGGGACTTCGCCGATCGCTTCGTCGAGCGCGACGAGACCCGCTGGGACGCCGCCCGCCGTGCCCTGGTCGCCGAGCGCGTGCGCCGCTTCGCCGGCATCGTGCTCGACAGCCGTCCGGCCGGGCGCCCGGATCCGGCGGCGGCCGCGCAGGCGTTGACCGACGCGGTGCGCGACCTTGGGCTGGACGTGCTGCCGTGGAGCGAGGGCCTGCGCCAGTGGCGCGCGCGCGTGGCCAGCCTGCGCGCCTGGATGCCGGAGCTCGGCCTGCCCGATGTCGGCGATGACGCGCTGATGGCCGGCCTGGACGCGTGGCTGCGCCCGGCGTTCGAGGGCAGGTCGCGGCTGGACGCGCTCGGCACCGAGCAGCTGGCCGCGGCGCTGCGCGCGCGGCTGGACTGGTCGCTGCAGCAGAGGCTCGACGCGCTCGCGCCGCTGCGCGTCCGCGTGCCTTCCGGGCAGGAGCGCGCGATCGAGTACGCGATCGGCGACGACGGCGCGCCGCGTCCGCCGGTGCTCGCGGTGAAGCTGCAGGAGCTCTTCGGCCTGGCCGATACGCCGCGGATCGCCGACGGCCGGGTCCCGCTGCTGCTGCACCTGCTCTCGCCCGCGGGCCGGCCGCTGCAGGTGACCACCGACCTGCGCAGCTTCTGGGACCGGACCTGGCCGGAGGTGCGTCGTGAAATGAACGGCCGCTACCCCAGGCATCCGTGGCCCGAGGATCCGTGGAACGCCGTTCCCACCCACCGGGCGCGGCCGCGCGGCGGCTGAACGGGTGCGCGCCGGATCACGCCGGCACCACGGCGCGCGCCGGACACTGCGGCCCTGTCCCACCATCCCCCGCGCGGCCATCGCCGCCGTACCGCTTCCAGGAGTTCCGCATGCGCAAGCGCACCCTCATCCGCGACGTCCGCAACACCATTCCCGATCGCGCGCTGGACCTCGCCGGTCGTCTTGGCGACGGCTTCCGCCATGGCGCCGACGGCGCCGGCAAGTGGCTGCAGGACGTGCCCGGCACGGCCGGCGACTGGCTGCACGGCGCACAGGCCGGGGCCGGCAAGTGGCTGCAGGCCGGCATGGCCATGGGCGCGGCCCGCACCGGCGTGCGCGCCGTGGGTACCGTCGCCCGCCGCCATCCGGTCGCCCTGACCGCGGCCGCGGTCGGCATCGGCGCGGCGCTGTATGCGGTGTCGCGTCATCGCCGCAAGCTGGCCGAGCGCGACGCCATCGAAGGTCGCTCGAGCCGCATCCGGAAGGCGCTGGACCGCCACGAGCAGGATCCGCACGCGAGCGACGTGGGCGACCACGCCGCATCGCGCCAGCAGGACTGACGTTCCGGCAGGCGTGAGTGGCGCGGGGCCGCAGGGTCCCGCGTCGCCTCAGGCGGCGGGCACTTCCGGCAGCTCGACCACGAAGCAGGCGCCACCGCCCTCGCGATCCTCGTACCAGAGCTGGCCGCCGGCGTCGGTCACGATCTGGCGCGCCAGTGACAGACCCAGGCCGCTCGAGGTGCCGGCGCGTGCCGGATCAGCCTCGGTCAGGCGCGCGAACGGCGTGAACAGCTCGCGCTGGCGGTCGCGCGGGATCCCCGGCCCCCGGTCGCAGACGCGCAGCTGCCAATAGCCCGGCGCGCCGGTCGCGCAGGCGACCTCGACGTCGCTGCCGGGCGCGTACTTCATCGCGTTGCCGATCAGGTTGCCGGCCACCTGGCGCAGCACCAGTTCGTCCATCGCCACCACGCCGTCGACGCGCTCGCCGACGTGCAGCTGGCTGCCGCTGTCCTCGAACTGCAGGCCGTAGCGGCCGACGATCCACTCCACCACCGTCACCAGCGCCACGCGCGCATCGCGGGCGCTGCGCGCGCCGCGGGCACGGGCCTGGGTTTCCAGGTAGCGGCTGATGTAGCCCAGGCCTTCGTCGGCGCTCTCGCGGATCATCTGCAGGTAGCGCGGCACGCGCTCGGGCTTGAGCGTGCCGGACACCAGGATGTCGCTGGCGAAGACCACGCTGGTCAGCGGGTTCTTCAGGTCGTGCGCCACCAGGTTGACCAGCTCCTGGCGCTCGCGCGCCACCTGCTCCAGGCGGTCGCGCGCGAGCTTGAGGCCGATGTGCGCGTTGACGCGCGCCACCAGTTCCTCGGGGATGAAGGGCTTGACCACGTAGTCGACCGCACCTGCCTCGAAGGCGCGCAGCAGCAGCCCGCGGTCCTGGGCGGCGGTCAGGAACACCACCGGAACCCGTGGCAGCAGGGCGCGCAGGCGGATCTCCTCCATCACGCCGAAGCCGTCCATGCCCGGCATCATCATGTCGAGCAGGATCAGGTCCGGCGGCTGGGTTTCGGCGATCACGAGCGCGGCCTCGCCGTCGCCGGCGACCGCGACCTCGTAGCCCTGCCGTTCCAGCAGCGCACTGACGACGCGCAGGTTGGCGGCCTGGTCGTCGACGACGAGGACCCGGCCCCGGTTCTGGTTTGCCTTCATGGCCCCATTCCGCGGTCCGCGGGACACCCTGTCACGCGGGGACCCAAAACGTTAGCAGAAAGTGCAGGCGCCCAATACAGCAAGGGCCGGGCGTGGCGTCGCGGACCTCGAGGCGGCCTGAACCGTTCAGCTGAAGACCCGGGCCGCGGGCAATTCGCGCCATTCCCCGGGCCCGAGGTCGTCGAGCGCCGCGCCGCCGATGGCGCGGCGCACCAGGCGCAGCGTCGGCAGGCCGACGGCCGCGGTCATCCTGCGGACCTGGCGGTTGCGGCCCTCGCGGATCACCAGTTCCAGCCAGGCATCGGGCACGGTCTTGCGCGCCCGGACCGGTGGATCGCGCGGCCACAGCGGCAGTGCGGGCTCAAGCAGGCGGGCGAGTGCCGGTCGGGTCGGGCCGTCGCGCAGTTCCACGCCGTCACGCAGGCGCTGCAGCTGCCCGGGCTGCGGATCGCCTTCCACCTGGACCAGGTAGGTCTTGGCCAGCTTGTGGCGCGGATCGGTGATGCGATGCACCAGGGCGCCGTCGTCGGTCAGCAGCAGCAGGCCCTCGCTGTCGTGGTCGAGTCGGCCGGCCGGGTAGACGCCGGCCGGAAGGCCGAAGCCGCCGAGGGTCGGCCGCGGCGGCGTGCTCCGGTCGGTGAACTGGCAGAGCACGCCGTAGGGCTTGTTGAACGCGACCAGCACTCAGGGCTTGATGAAGCGGAGCGTCATCCGGTCGCTCTCGCCGATGGCCTGGTACATCTGGCGATCCTCGGCGTCGTGGTTGTTGCCCGGCGGCAGGGTCCACACGCCATTGGGATGGTTGCGGGTGTCGCGCGGGTTGGCATTGATCTCGCTGGCCTCGTCCAGGCGGAAGCCCGCGGCGGTGGCCAGCGCGATCACCTGGTCCTGGCCGACGTAGCCGGTCTTGTCGTCGGCGGGCACGTCGGCCGCGGCGCGGTGTTCGACCACGCCCAGCACGCCGCCCGGCTTCAGCACGTCGAAGAAGCCCTTGAACATGCCCTCGGCGATGCCGTCCGACCGCCAGTTGTGCACGTTGCGGAAGGTCAGCACCGCATCGGCCGAGGCGGCAGGGCCAAACACCGGTGCCTTCGGGTCGTACAGCGCCACCCGGGCGTCGGAAAACTGTGCCGGCTTCGCGGCGAACAGCGCCTCCAGGCCATCCTTCGAACGCGTGGCGTAGTCGCGCGCGCGTCCTTCCGGCCGCGCCTGCGGATCGACCACCGCGGCGACGTAGCCGGTGCGCAGCCACGGTGCGAGGATCTCGGCGTACCAGCCGCCACCGGGCGTGACTTCGACCACGGTCTGGCCGGTTTCGATGCCGAAGAACGACAGCGTCTCGCGCGGATGGCGGTACTGGTCGCGCGCGACGTTCCCGGGCGAGCGCCAGGCGCCGCCCAGGGCCTGTTCGAGCAGCGGATCGGGGGCGCGCATCGACATGCCGGCGGCCTTGGCGGGCGTGGCGGCCGGCTCGGCGTGGGCGTGTGCAGCGTCGGCGTGCGCATCCTGGGTGTCCGCAGCCGGGCTGGTGGTGCAGGCGGCGAGCAGGATCGGGAGCAGCAGGGGCGAAAGGCGTGCGGCCATGGTCTGGGTTCCGTCGGGCGGTCGAGTCCGCAAGCCTAACCGCTCAGCCGGGCGGATGCGGGATACGGCGCCACGTCGAGGTAGCCGCCGCCGCGCAGGCGCGCCTGCACCTGGCGCCACCAGGCCGCCTCGAAGATCCCCGGATGTGCCTCCAGCAGCGCCGCGCGCAGCGCCGGCGGCAGGCCGAGGAAACTCGGGAACAGCGCCGGGAACACGTGGTCGGCGCGCGCGTACAGCCAGTCCTCCAGCGGCCGGGTCTCGTCGTCCTCGTGCACCGGTGGCAGGTCGCGGAAGGTCACGTCCTCCAGCAGGCAGAGTTCGTCGAAGTCGTAGAACAGTGCGCGGCCGTGCCGCGACACGCCGAAGTTCTTCAGCAGCAGGTCGCCTGGAAAGATGCCGCTGCGCGCGAGGTCGGTGATCGACTGGCCGTAGTCGAGCACGGCGCTGCGTGCCTGTGCCCCGGGCGATTCCCGTGCGTAGAGGTCGAGCGGACGCAGCCGGCGCTCCACGTAGCAGTGGCGCACCAGCACCATGTCGCCCTCGGCGCTGACGGTGTCGGCGCAGCCCTCGAGCAGCTCATCCAGCATGTCGGGCTCGAACGCCGCACGCGGGAAGCGCAGGCGCCGGAATTCCTGCGCCTCCACCAGCCGGCCGACGCGGTCGCGGCGCGCCACCAGGCGGTACTTGGCCTCGATGTCGGCGCGCACGCTGTCCTTGGGCTCGGCGAAGCGGTCGCGGATGACCTTGAACACCACCGGCAACCCGCGCGGGGTGAACACCGCCATGACCATGCCGCGCACGCCGTCGGCACGCACCAGCCGCTCCTCCGGGTGGGCGGCGAAGTGGCGCTGGATCTCGCGGTAGCGCTCGGTCTTGCCCTGCTTGCCGCGGCCGAGCACCGAGTACAGCTCCGACACCGGCTTGCCCGGCAGCAGCGCGTGCACGAAGGCCACCGCGTCGCCGACCCGGCGCAGGTCGGCCATGAACCAGCTGCGCGCGTAGCCGAACAGCATCGACACCTGCGCGCGCTCGGTGAGCACGGCATCGGCGCGCACGCCGTCGTCGCCATGCACCAGCGCCACCACCAGCGGGCGCGGGCCGTCGCCGGCGAATACCCGGCCCACCAGGTAGGCGCGGCGCTCGCGGAAGAAGACGGTGTCGAGCAGCTGGACGTCGGGGCCGCCGGGAGCGTCGGCCGCCGGATCCGATGGCGGCAGCCGCGCCTGGATCGCGTCGGCGATCGCGCGCGCGTCGCCATCCAGGTCGCGGTGCGGGAATCCGCGTGCGCCCAGCGCCGCGCGCCAGCGTGACGGCGCATCCGCGCCCGCCGGCAGCGGATGCAGTTCGCCCGGGCAGTCGGGATCACCGGCGGCGTCGCTGCCGGGCTCGTGGAACTCCAGCGCGGGCGCCACGCCCTCGGTCAGGAAGAAGCGCCGCGACATCGAGTTGAACAGCGTGCGCGCCATCGCCGCGTCGTGCCGGGCCGCGGTCAGCGCGGCATAGGCCTCGCACACCGCGGCCCAGAACGGCCGCGACCGCATGCGCTCGCCGACCAGGGCCTCGAAGCGTCCCAGCGCCTCGGCCAGGAAGCCGTCCTGCAGGTCGATGCGCGCCACGGCGTCGGCCTGCGCGCCCCGCCACTCGCGGCGCATGAAGCGCCGGCGCGCGCGCCGGGTCAGGTCGCCGAAACGGGCGTCGTAGTCCTCGAACGCGTCCAGCACCAGGGCGGCCGCGCGCTGCACCAGGGGATCGCTCGGGGATGGCGCCATGCGGCGAGTGTGGCGCAGATGGAGCGGGCGCGGGATCTCCGGCCGGAAACGACGATGCCCGCGACTCGCGTCGCGGGCATCGCCGGTCGTGCTGCAGCCGCTGGCGGGATCAGAGGTGCTTGATGATCTCGTCGGCGAACTCGCTGCACTTCACCTCGGTCGCGCCGTCCATCAGGCGGGCGAAGTCGTAGGTGACGCGCTTCGAGCCGATCGCCCCGTCCATCGCCTTGATGATGGCGTCGGCGGCCTCGGTCCAGCCCATGTAGCGCAGCATCATCTCGCCCGACAGGATCACCGAACCCGGATTGACCTTGTCGAGATCGGCGTACTTCGGCGCCGTGCCGTGCGTGGCCTCGAACACCGCGTGGCCGGTCACGTAGTTGATGTTGGCGCCCGGCGCGATGCCGATGCCGCCGACCTGCGCGGCCAGCGCATCGGACAGGTAGTCGCCGTTGAGGTTGAGCGTGGCCGACACGTCGTATTCGCGCGGACGCAGCAGGATCTGCTGCAGGAAGGCGTCGGCGATCGCGTCCTTGATGATGATGCCCGCGCCCGGCTTGCCCTCGGGGATGACGTGCCAGGGGCCACCGTCGAGTTCGACCGCGCCGAACTGCTCGCGCGCGACCTTGTAGCCGAAGTCGCGGAACGCGCCCTCGGTGAACTTCATGATGTTGCCCTTGTGCACCAGCGTCACCGACTTGCGGCCGTTGGCGATCGCGTACTCGATCGACGCCTTCACCAGGCGCTCGGTGCCCTGCCAGCTGACCGGCTTGATGCCGACGCCGACATTGACCGAGGTATCGGTGGCCGGCTGGCCGACCGCGCCAAGCTGGTCGTTCCAGGCGGTGGCCTTGTCGGCGGTGCCGAAGCGGATCTTGTCGAAGCCCTTCGGGAATTCCTTCTGCAGGAAGTCGAGCACCTTCTGCGCATCGGCCGAGCCCGGCTCGAACTCGATGCCGGCGTAGATGTCCTCGGTGTTCTCGCGGAAGATCACCATGTCGACGTCGCCCGGCTTCTTCACCGGCGAAGGCACGCCTTCGAACCAGCGCACCGGGCGCAGGCAGACGTAGAGGTCGAGCATCTGGCGCAGCGCGACGTTGAGCGAGCGGATGCCACCGCCGACCGGCGTGGTCAGGGGGCCCTTGATGCTCACCAGGTACTCGCGGCAGGCCTCGACGGATGACTCCGGCAGCCATTCGCCGGTCTGGTTGAAGGCCTTTTCGCCGGCCAGCACTTCCATCCACTCGAGCTTGCGCTTGCCGCCGTAGGCCTTCTCGACCGCGGCGTCGAGCACGCGCACGCTGGCGCGCCAGATGTCGGGACCGGTGCCGTCGCCCTCGATGAAGGGGATGATCGGGCGGTCGGGGACGCTGAGTCCCTGCGCGGTCTTGGTGATCGGGCTGCCGCCTGCGGGCACGGCCGGGGTGAAGTCTGCCATCGGGTTCCTCCGTGGGGTGCCGCGGCGCCGTGGCGCGCGGCGGATGTGGACCGCCATTGTCGCGCTTCGCGGCAGCGCCGGCAAAGTCGCCACACCGGGGTGAGGGCGGATCGCAGCTGTAGCTGCTCCAACAGGAGCAGGACGAGGCCACCCCGCGTGTCTGCAGGAGCAGCTACAGCTGCGACCAGCAAAAAGCCCGGCCCCCTGGGGAGCCGGGCTTCTGGAGTACGCCGCCCTCAGCGGACCTCGAAATCGCGGGTCTGCACCACCCCGCCGTCATGCAGGATCTCGACCCGGTAGTTGCCGGTCGGCCAGCCGTCGGGCTTGCTGATCTTGAACGCGGTGGCGCCGGTGCCGGTGAAGTCGAACGCCTGGCTGGTCTCGTCGACGGCCTGGTCGCCCTCGTAGGTCCAGCGCGCGGTGAGCTGGCCGCGCTGCGGCGAGGCCGGATCGGACGAGGTCGTCGCAACCGACGCGTAGATGGTGTCGGTGGGGGCGAAGGTCGTGGCCGGGGTGGTCACGCGGTTGTCGGCACCGATCGCGTTGCCCAGGTCGACCGCGGTGACGCTGACCACGGGCGCGGCGGCGGGCGCCGGTGCCGGCGCGGGGGCCGGCGCGGCCACGGGCGGCGGCGGCGGGGCCGGCTCGTCCTTCTTGCAGCCGGCGAGCGCCAGCGTGGCCAGCAGGGCCGCGGCAAGCGCGACGGGCATCGGGTGTCGGGTCATAGGGTGTCTCCGTGGGGGCTGGTGGTGCCGCCGTCGTCCTCGCGGGTCGCGGCGGGAATCCTGAGCACCTGGCCGGGCTGGATCCGGTCGGGATCCTCCAGCTGGTCGCGGTTGGCCTCGAAGATGCGCGACCACTGGCTGGCCCGGCCGTAGTGCGCCTTGGCGATGTGCGAGAGCGTGTCGCCCCGCTGCACGGTGTACTGGCGTTCGCCGACGGCCTCTTCGGTCGAGGTGACCGACGACTGCACATTGCTGAAATCGGGCCGGGACGACGCGGCCTGCTCGGTGCTGCTGACGCCGGACTGGACGTTGCCGAAGTCGGGCTTGCCGGTCCGGTCCTGGTTGCCCGGGGTCGTGCCGCGAGGCTTCAGCGACAGCGAGCCGGGATCCTTCGGGTTCTGCGGTGTGCTCATGGGGCCTCCTGTGCCGCGCGAAGCGCCGACAGGTATACACCGGCCCCGTTAAGGAAATATCGAAGCGGCCCTACTGCCGCGGATCGCGCGCGGCGGCCGGGGGCGCAAGGCCGGGCGTGGCCCGCCAGGGGTTGATGTCGAGCCCCCCGCGGCGCGTGTAGCGCGCCTCCACCGACAGCGCCTCCGGCCGGCAGCGCGCCATCACGTCGACGAACACCTGTTCGACGCACTGCTCGTGGAAGCCGGCGTGCTCGCGGAAGGAGACGAGGTAGCGCAGCAGGCCGGCGCGGTCGATGCGCGGGCCGCGATACGCGACGCGGATGCTGGCCCAGTCCGGCTGGCCGGTCACCGGGCAGTTCGACTTCAGCAGCGCCGAGTGCAGGACCTCGTCGACGCGCGCGCCAGCGTCGGCGGTGAGCAGCGCGGCGTTGGGCGCGTCGTACTCGTCGCAGGCGAGGTCGAGGCCGTCGAGCGACACCGGGGCCGGCGCGCCCGTCGCCGCGCCGTCGCCGGCATCCACGGGCGGCAGGCCGAACTCGACCGCCACCGGGGCGCCAGCGGCGGCCGACAGGTCCGCGCTGATCCGCGCCTGCACGTCGGCGCGGCTGTCGAAGCGGGTGCCGTTGAGCGAGTTCAGGTACAGCTTCAGCGACTTCGACTCGACCAGGTTCGGCGACTCCGCCGGCACCAGCAAAGTGGCCGTCTCCACCAACGGCCGTCCGCGACCGTCGAGCCACGACAGCTCATAGGCATGCCAGCGGTCATGGCCGGCAAAAGGCAGGCCCCCGCCACCGAACCCGAGCGCCGCACGGCCCTGCGCACGCGCGATCGGAAACAGCAGCGACGGATCATAGGCACGCGGATAGGCGACCTCGCGGCCAAGCGGGAGTTCACTGGTCATCCCGCCATTATCGCGCGTCGGTGTCGGCAGGTCCGGGAATCAGAAGAAGAAGCGTTGCCACGGATCACGCGGATCACGCGGATTACACGGATTGGTCCGCGGCGCGCCCACGCATCGACGTTGAGCAAAGGTGTCCAGGGCCGCCTCGGGCCACCTCTGATTTCCGGTTTGATCCGCGTAAATCCGCGTGATCCGCGTCATCCGTGGCAAAAAAAGCTCTCGAGCCCCCCCTCAGCTCCCGCCATGCAGGTAGTCCAGCGAGAGCTGCAGCATCGCGCGCAGGCCCAGGTCGAGAGCGGATTCGTCGAGGAAGAACTGCGGCGAGTGGTTGCTGGGGGCCTTCGCCGGGTCCTGTCCGGCGGGCGTCGCGCCGACGAAGAAGAACACCGCCGGCACTTCGCGGGCGTAGTACGAGAAGTCCTCGGCGCCCATGTTGAGCGGCATGTCGACGAGGTTGCCGGTGCCGGCCACCGCTTCCAGGCTGGGGCGCATGCGCGCGGTCAGCGCCGGGTCGTTGGCGGTGACCGGCGTGCCCTCGATGTCGGGGACCTTCGCCACCACCGTGGCCCCGTGCGCGGCGGCGACCTTTTCCGCCACGTTGGCCAGGTCGGCGAACACCGCTTCGCGCATGCCTTCGTCGAACGTGCGGATGGTCCCGACCAGCTCGACCCGGTCGGGGATGATGTTGAAGCGCACGCCGCCGCGGATCGCGCCGAAGCTCAGCACCACCGGCAGCCTGGAGATGTCCTGGCGGCGGCTGACCACGGTCTGCGCGGTACCGATGATGTCGGCTGCGGCCACGATCGGATCGACGCCGCCCCAGGGGCGCGAGCCATGCGTCTGCCGGCCCTGGACCACGATGTTGAAGCGGTCGGACGCGGCCATCGTCGGCCCGCTGCGCACGCCGAGCTGGCCGGCGTTGAGGGTCGAGAAGACATGCAGGCCGAACACCGCGTCGGGCCGGAAGGCCTTGAAGATGCCCTGCGCCAGCATTTCCTCCGCGCCGCCCTGCTCGCCGTCGGGCGGGCCCTCTTCGGCTGGCTGGAAGACGAACAGCACCTCCCCGGGAAGCTCGTCGCGCATCGCCACCAGGGCTTCGGCCACGCCCATCAGGATGCTGGTGTGGGCGTCGTGGCCGCAGGCGTGCATCACCCCGACGGTCTCGCCGTTGAAGGTCGCCGTGGCCCTGGAGGCGAACGGCAGGCCGGTGGCCTCGGTCACCGGCAGCGCATCCATGTCGGCGCGCAGCGCGATGCGCGGGCCGGGCCGTCCACCCTTGAGCACCGCGGTGACGCCGGTGGTGGCGATGCCGGTCTCCGGTTCCAGGCCCAGCGCGCGCAGGTGTGCGGCAACCAGCGCCGCGGTGCGCGTTTCGCGGTTGCCGAGCTCGGGGTGCTGGTGGAGGTCGCGGCGCCACTCGACCACCTTGTCCTGCAGCCGCTGGGCGGCGTCGGCCACCTCGGCGCGCTGGCTCGCCTGGGCGTGGACGGGATGGGTGGACAGCCCCAGCGCCAGCGCGCAGGACAGCAGCAGGAGCCTGGACATCGCGAGTTCCCCGGGTTGGCTGGTGGTGGCCGCCATCGTGCACCAGGCCGGGGCCGGGCGGAATGCACGGCGCGCGGGCCGCCACGGGCCTTCACGGGGCTGGTCTATAAGGGGGCGCGGCGGATGGGGATCCGCCCACAACCCGACGGGAGAGAGCCGGTATGGGCAAGCGGACGAAAGCAGTCGTGCGCACGCTGCTGTGTGCGTCGCTGGGCATGGTGATCGGAACGGGTGCGGCCGTCGCGGCCGATGCAGGCCCGCTGCTGCCGAAGCAGCTTGCGGGCCCGGCCACGGAGTTCGCCGCGATGCGGGCGCCGGATCCGGCGGACGCCGCGATCCTCTCGCGCAGCGCACTGCTGCCGGTGGCCTTCGATGCGTCCGGGCGCGCCGAGCTGCGCGTTCCGGTGCACCAGGGCCGGCTGGAGGCGATGCTGCTTTCCGGCGGGGCGGACTGGTCGCCGCGGCTGCTGTCGCCAGCCGGCGTGGAGCTGCCGCGCGCGACGCTTGCCCGCCACGCGCAGGACGCACGCCTGGGCGGCGAACACGATGGCCAGGGCGGCACCGTGCTCCGCCTCGACGGCCTGGTGCGCGGCGACTGGACGCTGCGCCTGCAGGCGCAGCCCGGGGGCGAACGCCGCGGCTACCTGCTGCTGAAGGGCGACGACGCGCTCGAGCTCGCCTCGCACCAGGCGCACCGTCGCCAACTGGTGGGCGAGCGGATGGACATCGTCGCGATGCTGGCCGCCGACGACGGCAGCGCTGTCGCGCTGGGCCGCGACGCCGGGCATATCCGCTCCGCGCAGCTGCGGATCGTGGCGCCCGACGGCCGCGAGTCCCTGCAGCCGATGTTCGACGACGGTCGCCACGGCGACGGCGCCGCTGGCGACGGCCGCCTGGCCGGCGGCTTCGTGCCAGGCGCGGCCGGTACCTGGATCGCGCAGGTCATCGTGCATGGCCACGACCGCAGCGGCACGCCCTTCGTGCGCACGGCCGAGCATGCGCTGCCGGTGATCGCCGCCGGCCCGCGGCTGGCGACGGCCGCGGCCACCGCGTCGTACGCGGCACCCGGCCGGCTGGCGGTGCGGCTGCCGCTTGCTGACGCGAAGCCCGGATCGCACTACCGCGTGCTGGCCGAGGTCTGGGGCCGCGACGGCCGGGGCGGCGAGGTGCCGGTGGCCTGGATCGGCGGCATGGCCGAAGCCGGTCCGGACGGCCTGTCGCTCGGTCTCGACGAGCGCTGGATCGCGCGCTCCGGGGCCGGGGCGCCGTTCGAACTGCGCGCGCTCCGGATCGAGGATCCCGACCACTTCATCCCGCTGGCCACCGCCGCGCGCCTGCCGCTGTCGACGCCGCGCCTGCGCCTCCAGCGTAGCGGCATGTCGACCGCCATCGACGAGCTGATGACCATGGGGCCGCGCCCGGCATCGCCCGATGCGCGCGCCACCGCCACCGGACGCAAGCTGGTGCTGGTGCATGGCTACTGTTCCGGCGGCGTGTGGCCGCAGGCGCAGTTCGCCAATTCGGCCACCTTCCTCGATGCCAACCAGAACCGCAGCCACGACCAGTTCGCCCAGCGCATCAAGACCTTCGGCGCGCAATGGAACTCGTTCGGCACCGTCGCCCACAGCCAGGGCGGCGCGGCTTCGCTGCACCTCTACGCCTACTACTGGAGCGGACTGGACAACGCCGCCGGTTCGCGGCTGATGCAGTCGGTGGGCACGCCCTATCAGGGCACCAACCTGTCGGGGATCCTGGCCACCGTGGGCAACTGGTTCGGCGTGGCCTGCGGATCGAACAGCAACATGACCTACAGCGGCGCCTCCGCCTGGCTGGCGGGCATCCCGACCTCGGCGCGCGCGAAGGTGAACTACTACACCACCGCCTTCCGCACCACGAACTGGTACACCAACGACTACTGCAACGCCGCCAGCGACCTGGTGCTGGGCGACCCGGAGGACGGCACGGTCGAACGCGCCTATGCCCAGCTTCCCGGCGCGACCAACCGCGGCCACACCGCGGGCCAGTGCCACACCGCGGGCATGCGTGATCCCGCGCAGTACCGCGACGCCGCCCGCAACGCCACGATGAGCGCAAACGCCGCGCGTTGACGTGGTCGCGCCCTGTAGGAGCGGCTGCAGCCGCTCCTACAGGTGGGGGCGGGCGAGGTAGGCGGTGGACTGCATCTCGCTCAGGCGGGATGCCGTCCGTTCGAAGGCGCCGGCCAGCCGCTCGCCCGCGTACAGGGCGTGCGGCGGCGCGTCGGCGGTGCAGACCAGCTTGACGTTGCGGTCGTAGGCCTCGTCGATGAAGGTGACGAAGCGGCGCGCGGCGTCGTCGCGCGTCGCATCCATCAACGGGATTCCACCCAGCAGCACGGTATGGAACTCGGTGGCGATCTCGATGTAGTCGGACGAGCCGCGCGGGCCTTCGCACAGCGCGGCGAAATCGAACCAGGCCATGCCCGGGCAGCGCGCGCGGGTGGCGATGCGGCGGCCGCCGAGCTCGATGCTGCCGTCGCGGTGCGCGTCGTCGCCGCCGAGCGCCCGCCAGCGCGAGGCCAGCCAGGCGTTGGATCCGGCGTCCAGCGGCGCCTGGTAGACCGGCGAGCGGGTCAGCTCGCGCAGCCGGTAGTCGGTGTCGCTGACGATCTCCAGGACCTGGCAGTGCGTCTCCAGCAGCGTGATCGCGGGCAGGAAGCGCGCGCGCTGCAGGCCGTCGGCGTACAGGCCCGAGGGCTGGATGTTGGAGGTCGTCACCAGCACGATGCCCTCGGCGAACATGCGCTCCAGCACGCGCGCCAGCAGCATGGCGTCGCCGATGTCGCTGACGAAGAACTCGTCCAGCACCAGCAGGCGCAGCGAGCGCCGCCATTCGGCCACGATCGAGGCCAGCGGGTCGCGCTCGCCGGCGTGTTCGCGCAGGCGCTCGTGGACCACGCGCATGAAGCGGTGGAAGTGGGTGCGGCGCTTGCCGTTGCCGTCGCCGCCGGTCGCGTCCAGCTTCGCCACCGGCAGCGGCAGCCCGGCGTAGAACAGGTCGACCATGAAGGTCTTGCCGCGGCCCACGCCGCCCCAGAGGTAGAGGCCCTGCGGAGTGGTCTGGCCCTTGCCGCCACCGAGGGTGCGCGCCAGCCAGCCGCGCCGGGGCGCGGCCAGCAGCGCGTGGTGCACGCGGTCGAGCGCGGCCAGAGGCGCGTGCTGCGCGGGATCGTCGGTCCACTCGCCGCGGGCAACGCCCTCGCGGTAGGCCTGCGACGGCGCCGGTGACGCGGCTGCGTCAGCCACGGGCCGCCGGCAGGTGGCGACGGACGCCGCTCCTGATCGCACCGCGCAGGTCGATCAGCTTGCGGTGGAAGAAGTGGCTGGTGTCGGGCATCCGCACCAGCTCCGGTTCGGCCTTGAGGCGCTCCAGCCAGGCATACACGGCCTGCGGGTCGACCACCTCGTCGGCTTCGCCCTGCACCACCAGCCAGGGCATGGTCGGGGTGGTGACCGACGCGAAGTCCCAGCGCCCGGCCGGCGGTGCGATCGAGATGAGCATCGACGGCTGCAGCTCGGCGGCCATCGCCAGGCTGACATAGGCGCCGAAGCTGAAGCCCGCCAGCCACAGCTGGTCGTCCGGGCGGCTGGCGCGGACCCAGTCGGCCACCGCGCGCAGGTCGCCCTGTTCGCCACGGCCCTCGTCGTACTGGCCCCCGGATGCGCCGGTGCCGCGGAAGTTGAAGCGCACCGTGGCCAGCCCCGACTCGCGCAGCGCCCGCGCGGCCATCGTGACCACCTTGTTGTGCATGGTGCCGCCCTCGGTGGGCAGCGGATGGCAGACGATGGCGGTGGCCGGCAACCGCTCGACGTCGTCGCCGGGCAGGTCCACCGCCACCTCGAGCTCGCCGGTTGGACCGGGCAAGGTCAGGGTGCCGGATGCGTCCGGGAATGCGGGGTGGCTGGTCATGCGGCCATGATAAGCGCTGCGGCGCCGGCGCCCGGCGACGGCCGGCCGTTCAGCGCGGCGAACGCAGCCGCAGACCCACGACGGCCGGGTCGTGGTCGGACGCACGCCACGGCGAAGATGCCTGTTCCCCGGCGTTGGCCGCCGGATCGACGGCGTTCGGCGCCTCGTCAGCATTGCTGTGCCAGATCGCCGCGTCCTGCAGCCGGTCGCCGAGCGCGGGGCTCAGCAGCACGTGGTCGAGGCGACCCGCCTGGGCGTCGTACACATAGGTATAGGGCTGGCCCGCGTCGGCGGTGGCCAGCGCGTCGCGCCAGCCGGCGGCGATGAAGCCGCGGACCGGGTCTTCCTGCGCATAGGCGTTGAGGTCGCCGAGCACCGCGACCAGGTCGCTGCCGCTGCCGGTGGGATCGCCGGCCAGCCAGTCGCGCAGGGCTTGGCCCGAGGCGCGGCGCGTGGCGTTGAAGCAGGCCTGGCCATCGCCCTGGTCGAGGTCGGCCCCGGCGGCGTCGCGGCAGCCCTTGGACTTGAAGTGGTTGGCGACCACGACGAAGGCCGGCCCGCGGCCGGCACGGAAGGCCTGGGCCAGCGGCGCCCGGCTGAGCGGCCCGAACGGCCCGGCCTCGAGCGTCGCCGGGCGACCGACCGGGGCCACGCGGTCGGCACGGTAGATCATGCCGACGCGGATGGGGTTGTCGCCGGGACCGCGGCCGGCATCCACCAGCCGCCAGCGCAGGCCCTGCGGATCCAGCGCGGCCACCAGCTGCGCCAGGCTCGACTCGGCGCCATGGCCGTCGTTCTCCAGCTCCAGCAGGGCGACGATGTCGGCGTCCAGCGAGGACAGCGTGGCCACCAGGCGCGCGAGCTGGGCCGCGTATTCGCCGGGGGTACGAGCGCCGCGTGCGGTGGGGAAACCGCCGCCCTGGCCGTCGCCGTTGAACAGGTTCTGCAGGTTGAGGCTGGCCAGGCGCAGTTCGCCCTCCACCGTCGGCGCCGCGGGCCGGGTGGCCGGCTGCAGCGTGTCGACGTCGGCCAGCGCCAGCCGCGGGCCGGCGTCATCGACGGTGAGCACGCCTTCCACCGCCTCGAGCGTTCCGCCGCTGCGCCAGACCTGCGCATGTCGCGCCACCCTGGGTGCCAGCACTAGGGTCAGGCTGCGCGCGCGGTTGGCCGCGGCCACGGCCTGGGCCGCCGCGCCCGGCAGCGCGACCTCGGTGGGCGTGCGCAGGCGTTCGCCGAACGCCGCGACCACGCTCGCGTCGCGCTCCAGGCGATGGTTGCCCGAGATCACCAGAGGCGCGGTGATGCGCACGCGCCGGCCATCCAGCGCGGACCAGTCGGACGGCGCCGTCGCGATGTCGACGACGCCGGCGGAGGTGGCCGGAGGCGCGGGCGCAGCCGGCGGACGCGACGCCAGGCCGGCGCAGCCGGCAAGCGCCAGCACCAGGCTCAGGGACAGGGCGGTGTTCATGCGGGTCATGGTCGTGCGTCCGGGTGGCGAGGGCGGAAACGAAGACGCCGCCCGGAAGGCGGCGTCGGTCGCGGCGGTTGGCCGGCTTACTGCAGGTTGTCGACCATCCAGTCGACGGTGGCCACGACCTGCTCATCGGTCAGCGCCGGGTTGCCGCCCTTGGCCGGCATCATGCCGGCGGCGCCGGTGAAGCCTTCGATGGCGTGGCGGTTCAGCGTCTCGGCACCCTGCGCGATGCGCGCGGCCCACTCGGCGCGCACCATCTTCGGCGCGCCACCGGCGCCCGAGGTGTGGCAGCCCGCGCACAGGTTGTTGTAGATCACCGAGCCATCGAGCGTCCCGCCATAGGCGACCTGCGCGGCGGCGGACGCGGCGGCTGCAGCGGCGGCCGCGGCCTGCGCGGCGGCGCCGGTGTCGCCGGCATACACGGCGCCGATCGGCGCGATGCGGCTGGCGGTGCGCTGCGCGACGCCCGGGTCGACTTCGGTGGGAAGCGACTTGTGCACGAAATAGGAACCCACGATCAGGCCGAAGGTGACCAGGGACAGGAAGCCGATCACCAGCGAGAAGCGCTTGAGGAAGTCGAGGTCGTAGTTGCGCACGGAACACCTTGATGGGCGTGGCCGGGCGGCCACAGCTGCGCAGGATTATAGAGCACAGGTCCGCGGGCGGGGCGCCATCTGCTAGGATGACGCCTTCGCCGCGCCTCCGATGCCTGCCGTCCATTGACGGTTTCCGGAGGTGCCCCAAGGCGCAGCTGGCCCGGTTTTCCCGCGCTGCAGACCCGCTCCGGACGCACCCCTGCGCCGGGCGACTGCGTGCTGCGTCCCGACAAGCCCGTGTGGCTTCACCAAGGGAGCGCCCGACCGCCCGTGGCCGAATCATCGTTCTACCAGCTCCAGACCCCGACCGTCCTGCTCCTGCTGCTCGCCTTCTACGGCGGCACGTTCCTGATGTCCCGGCGCATCGCGCTCAAGGACGAGAGCGTCGACGGCTACATGACCTCCAACGGCGCGGTGGGCTACGGCATCTCCGCCGCCAGCATGACCGCCACCTGGATCTGGGCGGCCTCCTTCTACGCCGCCGCCACCTCCGGCTACAAGTACGGCATCTCCGGCCCGATCCACTACGGCCTGTGGGGTGCGCTGATGATCCTTTTCATCTATCCCTTCGGCCGCCGCTTCCGCGAGGTCGCGCCCGAGGCGCATACGCTGGCCGAGATCATGCACGCCCGCCACGGGCGCTCCAGCCAGCTGATCCTCGCCGGCTCCAACATCGCCGGCAGCGTGATCAGCCTGATGGCCAACTTCACCGCCGCGGGCGCGCTGGTGGCGATGCTGTCGCCGCTGGACTTCGTGCACGGCGTGATGATCGCCGGCATCGGCACGCTGTCGTACACGTTGTGGTCGGGCTTCCGCGCATCGGTCCTGACCGACGTGGTGCAGGTGGCGGCGATGCTCGGCGCGGCCGCGCTGATCATTCCGCTGGTGTTCTTCAATGCCGGCGGCATCGAGGCCGTCTCGCAGGGCTGGGACCGGCTGAGCGCCGAACAGGCGTCGATGTTCTCGAAGACCGCCTTCCTCGAACAGGGCGCGCCGTACTTCGTCGCCGTGCTGGCCTATGCGATCGGCAACCAGACCATCGCCCAGCGCCTGTTCGCGGTGCGCGAGGACCTGATCAAGCCGACCTTCATCTCGGCCACCATCAGCTACGGCGCGACCGTGATCGGCCTCGGCATGCTGGGCGTGGTGGCGCTGATGGTCGGCATCGAGCCGGCCGGCGGCGACCACAACAACCTGATCCCGCAGATGGCCTCGAACTACCTGGGCCCGGTGATGATCGGCGTGTTCTTCATCATGGTGATCGGCTCGCTGTCGTCCACCGCCGACTCCGACCTTGCCGCGCTGTCGTCGATCATGATGACCGACATCTACGGCAAGAACCTCGCGCGCGGCAAGGTGAACCCGGCCACGATGCTGTGGGTTGGACGCATCACCATGATCGTCGCCACCACCGCCGGGCTGATCTTCGCCAGCTTCCGGATCGACATCCTGGCGCTGCTGGTGTTCGTGGGCGCACTGTGGGGCTCGATCGTGTTCCCGGTGATCGCCAGCTTCTACTGGAAGAAGGTCAACAACCGCGCCTTCACCACCGCGGTCCTGGTGTCGCTGGTGGCGTTCACCGTGGCGCGTTTCCAGCTGCTGCCGATCGTGGGCGTGTACGCGCTGGTGCTGGAGCTGTTCGCGACCGTCGGCATTGGCGTGGTGCTGGGGCTGATGACCTTCGGCTTCTTCGGCAAGCGCGCCGGGCTGACCGTGGGCGCGCTGGCGATGGTGGTGCTCGCGCCGTTCACCTTCGGCTTCCTGCGCGACTACCCGGTGCTGCTGAGTTCACTCAACGCCTATGGCGTGAGCACCGTGGTCTGCTCGCTGCTCAGCTTCCGCAGCCGCGAGGATTTCGACTTCGCGCTGCTGGCCAAGCGCGTGCGCAACTTCGAGCCGGCTCCGCCAGCGCCGGCGCCCGCGTCCGCGGCGGGGCGAAACGATGGCATCCCGGCACTGGCAAAGGAGGCGACCCGATGAGGGACCTGTTGATGGTGGCCTACGTGCTGACCTGGCCGGTGATCGTGCTGGTGATGATGTTCGTCATGGGGCGCGGCGTCTGGCGTGACGTGCGCCGCGCGCGCCGCAGGGGCGAAGACCTGGTGTGAGACAGCGCCGGAAGCGCGCCATGCCTCGGCCCGTGCAGGCAAATGACGCGTTCATGCAGATTGCGCTGGCGTCCACGCGCCAGCCTTCACCCTGCTGGGATGGGAGGGGGGAGGAGACTCGGCCACCCCCACCCGATGGTTCCCCACAATGGACAGGCCACCCCATGCGTCACTCCGTCAGCCACAGGACCGCTCCGCGTCCGGGCAGGCGCTGGCCGCGGACATTTCCTTGCACGATTCACCGCGCTCGCTCGCCGCGGCGCCGCAGCCGATCCGGGTCCCCGGGACGCGTGGCTTCCCCCTCATCGTGCACTGCCATCTGCGCTGGGACTTCGTCTGGCAACGCCCGCAGCAGCTGTTCTCGCGCCTGGCGCCGGATCATCCGGTCCTCTTCATCGAGGAACCGATGCACGGGGCGGCGGAGCCGTCGCTCGACATCACCGAGCCCTTTCCCAACCTCGTCCGCCTGGTGCCGCAGCTGCCGCACGGCGCGGCCGGGGACAGCGACGGCGAGTGGCGCCTGCTGCTGCCGCTGATCGAGCACGCGCTGGCCACCCATCCGCTGATGGCCGGCCGCTATGACGATGCCGTGCAGTGGTTCTATTCGCCCATGAGCGCGCCGGTGCTGCTGGGCCGCTTCGGCACCCGGGGCACGGTGTACGACTGCATGGACGAACTGGCGAACTTCCGCTTCGCGCCGCCGGACATCACCGAGCGCGAGCAGTACCTGATGGCGCGCGCCGACATCGTCTACACCGGCGGCCACCAGCTCTTCGAATCCAAGTCGCGGCACCATTCCAACGTGCACTTCCACGGCTGCGGCGTCGATGCGAGCCACTTCGGCCGCGCGCGCCTGGCGTCGACGCAGGTGCCGGAGCGGGTGGCCAGCCTGCCGGGCCCGGTATTCGGCTATTTCGGCGTGATCGACGAGCGACTGGACTACGGCCTTATCGAAGCCCTCGCGCGCGACTTCCCGGAGGCCTCGGTCGTGATGGCCGGCCCGCTGGCCAAGGTCTCGGCCGAGGAGCTTCCCGACCTGCCCAACATCCATTGGCTCGGCCAGCAGGCGTATGACGCGCTGCCGGCGCTGGTGAAGGGCTTCGACGTCTGCCTGATGCCGTTCGCACTCAACGAGGCGACGCGCTGCATCAACCCGACCAAGACGCTGGAATACATGGCCGCAGGGAAGCCCATCGTTTCGACGGCGGTTCCGGACGTGGTCCACCACTTCACGCCGGTCGTCTCCGTGGCGCAGGACCACGAAGGATTCCTCGACGCGGTGGCGCTGGCCGCGCGCGAGCCGGATCCGGTGCTGCTGCGCGAAGGCATCGCGCGTGCCATGCAGGCGTCGTGGGACTCCACCGTCGCGACGATGCGGACCGAGCTGCTGGACGCGGTGCGCGCGGTGCGTGCCGAAGCGGCGACCGCGCAATGAAGCCGGTCCTGGTGGTCGGCGCCGGCTTCTCCGGTGCCGTGGTCGCGCGGCAGCTGGCCGAGGCCGGCCTGCAGGTGCTGGTGATCGACCGGCGCGACCATATCGGCGGCAACGCGCACGACCGCCCCGACGCGCACGGCGTGCTGGTGCATCCCTACGGGCCGCACATCTTCCACACCAACGCGGCGCGCATCTTCGATTACCTCTCGCGCTTCACCGGCTGGCGGCCGTACGAGCACCGCGTGCTGGCCAGCGTGGACGGGATGCTGGTCCCGGTGCCGATCAACATCGACACCGTCAACCGGCTGTACGGACTGGACCTGGACGAGGGCAGCATCCAGGCCTTCTACGACCGGGTCCGCGAGCCACGCGACCCGATCACCACCAGCGAGGACGTGGTGGTCAATGCCGTCGGCCACGACCTCTACCGCAAGTTCTTCCAGGGCTATACGCGCAAGCAGTGGGGGCTGGATCCGTCCGAGCTGGCGGCGTCGGTGGCCGCGCGCGTGCCGGTGCGCACCGACCGCGACGACCGCTACTTCACCGACCGCTACCAGTGCATGCCCGACGAAGGCTATACGCGCATGTTCGAGCGGCTGCTCGACCATCCGGGCATCCGCGTCGAGACCGGCGTCGACTTCTTCCGGCATCGCGACCGGCTGGACGCGCGGCACACGGTCTACACCGGGCCGGTCGATGCCTGGTTCGGGCACTACTTCGGCGCGCTGCCCTACCGATCGCTGCGCTTCGAGCACGAGCACCTGCCGGACACGCCGCAGTTCCAGGCGGTGGGTACGGTGAACTATCCGAACGAACACGCGTACACGCGCATCACCGAGTTCCGCCATCTCACCGGCCAGGCGCACGGCGGCACTTCGATCGTGCGCGAATACCCGCAGGACGAAGGCGAGCCCTACTACCCGGTGCCCAGGCCGCAGAACGAAGCGCTGTACAAGCGCTACGAGGCCCTGGCCTTGCAGGAGCGCGGCGTGACCTTCGTCGGCCGGCTGGCGCAGTACCGGTACTACAACATGGACCAGTGCGTGGGCGCGGCGCTGAAGGCGGCCGAGTACGTGCTCGAGAAACTCGACCTGCCCGCGGTGGACGCGGTTCCGCAGCGCAGCGCGGCGATGGTGGCGGAGCCGGCGACGCCGGGCGCCTAGGGCCATGCGCGGCGCGGCCGCACGCCAGCCCTCCGGTGACGCGGCCCCCGAGCTGTGGGGCGGCGTGGAATGCACGATCAATCGGGTGCGCGATCGCTGGTTCAGCCAGCTCGAACGCAGCGGTCACCTGCAGCGCGAGTCGGATCTCGACGCCTTCGCCGCGCTGGGCGTGCGCGCGCTGCGCCAGCCGGTGCTGTGGGAACAGGTCGCGCCCGACGAGGCCCAGGACGGTGACTGGGCGTGGGCGACGCGTCGGCTGCAGCGCCTGCGCGCGCTGGACATCGAACCCATCGTCGGCCTCGTCCACCACGGCAGCGGTCCGGCGCACACCAGCCTGGTGTCGCCCTGCTTCCCGGCCAAGCTGGCCGCATACGCGGGGGCCGTGGCGACGCGCTACCCATGGGTCACCCACTACACGCCGGTCAACGAGCCGCTGACGACGGCACGCTTCAGCGGGCTCTACGGCCACTGGTATCCGCACGGCCGCGATCCCGCCATCTTCTGGCGTGCGCTGCACGCGCAGTGCCGCGGCACGGTGCTGGCGATGCAGGCGATCCGGGCGGTCCAGCCCGACGCGCGCCTGGTGCAGACCGACGACCTGGGCCGCACCTGGTCGACGCCTCGCCTGGCCCACCAGGCGGCGTTCAACAACCAGCTGCGCTGGCTGGGCTGGGACCTGCTGTGCGGAACCGTCGACCCGGGCCACGCGCTCTGGAGCTGGCTGCTGGACGTCTGCGCCGCGCGGCCCGACGAGATCCTCTGGTTCGCCGCGCATCCCTGCCCGCCGGACATCGTCGGCATCAACCACTACGTCACCAGCAACCGCTTCCTCGACGAGCGGCTCGAGCGCTATCCGCCCGACACCCACGGGGGCAACGGCCGCGAACGCTATGCCGACGTCGAGGCGGTGCGCGTGCTCGAGGGACACGCCGGTGGCATCGGCGCGCTGCTCGGCGAGGCCTGGGCGCGCTATGGCCGCCCGATCGCGGTGACCGAAGTGCACCTGCACGCGCCGCGCGAGGACCAGCTGCGCTGGCTGTGGGACAGCTGGCAGGCGGCCTGCGCCGCGCGCCGCGAGGGTATCGACGTGCGCGCGGTCACCGTGTGGGCGCTGCTCGGCAGCCGCGACTGGGACGGCCTGCTGACCCAGCACAGCGACTATTACGAGCCCGGCGCCTTCGACGTGCGCAACGGCCGCCGCCGCCCGACCGCAATCGCGCGGCTGGCGCGCGACCTGGCGGCCGGCGACGCCCCGGGACACCCGGTGCTGTCAGGGCCGGGCTGGTGGGCGCGGCCGGAGCGGCTGCTGCATCCGCGGGTGGACATGGCCGAGGCGCGGAATGCCGCGGCTGGCCCGGGCGCGCCCGCGCGGCCGCTGCTGATCACCGGCGCGAGCGGCACGCTGGGCCGCGCGTTCGCCCGCATCTGCATCGCGCGCGGGCTGGCGCACCGCCTGCTGGACCGCGCCGCGCTCGATATCGCCGACCCGGCGGCGGTGCACGATGCGCTGGCGCGCTGGCAGCCATGGGCGGTGGTGAATGCCGCGGGTTACGTGCGCGTCGACGAGGCCGAGCGCGACCACGCACGCTGCTTCCGCGAGAACAGCGACGGGCCTGCCACGCTGGCCGCCGGCTGCGCCCGTGCCGGCGTCGCCTTCGCGACCTTCTCCAGCGACCTGGTGTTCGACGGCGCCGGCGACGCGCCCTACCTGGAGGACGCGGCCGTGGCCCCGCTCAGCGTCTATGGCGAGAGCAAGGCGCGCGCCGAATCACGCGTCCTGGCCCACCATCCGGCGGCCCTGGTGGTCCGGACCAGCGCGTTCTTCGGACCGTGGGACCCGCACAACTTCGTCTCCTGCGCGCTGCGCGCCCTGGGCCAGGGCGCGCCCTTCGCCGCGGCCGAGGACGTGACCGTCTCGCCGACCTACGTGCCCGACCTGGTGCACGCCTGCCTGGACCTGCTGGTCGACGGCGAATCGGGCGTCTGGCACCTGACCAATGGCCAACCCGTCACCTGGGCCGACTTCGCGCGCCGCGCGGCGGCCGCGGCCGGGACCGATGCACGCAGCCTCCGGCCCTGCAGGGCCGACGGACTGGGCTGGGTGGCGCGGCGTCCGCGCTACAGCGCGCTGGGAACGTCCAGGGTGTTCGCGATGCCGGGCCTGGACGATGCCATCCTGCGCTGCGTGCGCAGCATGGCGGCCTGATGCCGCGAAAGACGATGGCGCGCCTGGAGGGATTCGAACCCCCGACCAATGGCTTCGGAAGCCACTACTCTATCCGGCTGAGCTACAGGCGCGCAGACCGCCATTTTCCACTATCCCGGCGGATGTTGCGAGCGGCATGTAGCGTCGGCCCCGGCGCCTGCCCGCCGCCCGCGACGAAGGCCGGCGGTACCATGGGCGCCATGTCCTACGAACGTTACGAGTCGCGCACGCCTGCCGTGGCCGGCTGGCGCGAACGCCTTGGCCTGTACTGGAAACTCATGCGCGCGGACCGGCCGATCGGCTGGCTGCTGCTGCTCTGGCCCACGTGGTGGGGCCTGTGGATCGCGGCCGGGGGCCTGCCGCCGCCGTGGATCCTGTTCGTCTTCAGCGCCGGCGTGTGGCTCACGCGCGCGGCCGGCTGCGTGATCAACGATTACGCCGACCGCTGGCTGGATCCGCACGTCAAGCGCACCCGCGAGCGCCCGCTGGCGACCGGTGCGGTCCGCGGCCGCGAGGCCCTGGCGCTGTTCGCGGTGCTGATGCTGGCGGCCTTCGCGCTGGTGCTGACGCTCAACCGGCTGACCATCCTGATGAGCCTCGTCGGCGTGTTCCTGGCCGCGACCTATCCCTACCTCAAGCGCTATACCCACCTGCCGCAGGTCTACCTCGGCATGGCCTTCGGCTGGGGCATCCCGATGGCCTTCGCCGCCGTGCAGGGCGAAGTGCCGCCGGTGGCCTGGGTGCTGTACGCCACCAACATCCTGTGGTCGACGGCGTACGACACCTGGTACGCCATGGTCGACCGCGATGACGACCTGCGCATCGGCTCGAAGTCGACCGCGATCCTGTTCGGCGACATGGACCTGGTGATCCAGGGCGTGCTGTACGCGCTGGTGTTCCTGGGCCTGGGCCTGGTCGGGCGGCAGGCGGACCTGGGAACCTGGTACTGGGCCGGCCTTGCGGTGGCCTTCGTGCTGGTGCTGCGCCAGTTCTGGATCTGCCGCCATCGCGAGCGCGAGCCCTGCTTCCGCGCCTTCCTCGACAACCACTGGGTGGGCATGGTGGTGTTCGCCGGCATCGCGGCCGATCTCGCGCTGCGCGGGCCGGCCTGACCGCGCCGATGGCGCAGGCTCCCGACCAGCCGCCCGGCGTGACGCCTGGCCCGAGGCCCGACCAGCCGCCCGGCCCGACGCCGCGTCCGTCGGCGCTGTCGGCGATGCGCTATCCCGTGTTCCGCCGCGTCTGGCTGGCCAGCGCATCGTCCAACTTCGGCGGCATGATCCAGTCGGTCGGCGCGTCCTGGCTGATGCTCTCGATCGCGCAGTCGGCCGACATGGTCGCGCTGGTCCAGGCCTCGGTCGCGCTGCCGGTGGTGCTGTTCTCGCTGGTGGCCGGCGCGATGGCCGACAGCTTCGACCGCCGCCGGATGATGCTGGCGGCCCAGGTCTTCATGCTGCTGGTCTCGGTCGTGCTGGCGGTGTGCGCCTGGGCGGGGCTGATCACGCCGTGGCTGCTGCTGCTCTTCACCTTCCTGATCGGCTGCGGTTCGGCGTTCAACGCGCCGGCGTGGCAGGCGTCGGTGGGCGACATGGTGCCGCGAGCCGAGCTGCCCGGCGCGGTCGCCTTCAACAGCATGGGCTTCAACATCGCGCGCAGCGTGGGCCCGGCGATCGGCGGCGCGATCGTCGCGGCGGCGGGCGCGGCCGCGGCGTTCGCGGTCAATGCGGTGAGCTACGTCGCCCTGGTCGTGGTGCTGGCGCGCTGGCGCCCGGAGCGGAGCCCGCGCCAGCTTCCGCGCGAGGCGCTCGGCAGCGCGATGGCCGCCGGCCTGCGCTACGTGGCGATGTCGCCGGCCATCCGCACCGTGCTGGTGCGCGCGGTGGTCTTCGGCATCGGTGCCAGCGCGATCATGGCGCTGATGCCGCTGGTGGCCAGGGACGTGATCGCGGGCGGGCCGATGACCTACGGCCTGCTGCTGGGCGCCTTCGGGCTGGGCGCGATCGGCGGCGCGATGGGCAGCACGCGCCTGCGCGAGTCGCTGTCGAGCGAGTCCCTGGTGCGCTGCGCCTGCGTCGCGTTCGCGGCCGGCGCGGCGATCGCGGCGGTGAGCGGGATGCTGCTGCTGACGATGGTGGCCCTGTCGCTGTGCGGTGCGTCCTGGGTGCTGGCGCTGTCGACCTTCAACGTCACCGTGCAGCTGTCCACGCCGCGCTGGGTGGTGGCCCGGGCGCTGTCGCTGTACCAGATGGCGGCGTTCGGCGGCATGGCCCTGGGCAGCTGGCAGTGGGGCGCGATCGCCGACCGCAGCGACGTGCGCACCGCGCTGTTCGTGGCCGCCGCGACCATGCTGGCGAGCGCCGCGCTGGGCCTGTGGATCCCGCTGGCCCGGCTCGCCGAGCTCAACCTCGATCCGCTCCGCCCCTGGCGGGAGCCGGACACGGCGGTTCCGGTGCAGGCACGCACCGGGCCGGTGGTGGTCACGATCGAATACCGGATCGGCGAAGAGGACGTGCTGGAGTTCCTCGGCGCGATGGCCGAGCGGCGCCGGATCCGCCGCCGTGACGGCGCGCGCCACTGGCGGGTGATGCGTGACCTGGCCGATCCGGAGGTCTGGATCGAGCGCTACGCGACGCCGACCTGGCTCGACTACATCCGCCACACCAGCCGCCTCACCCACGACGACGCCACGATCCCGGCGCAGCTGCGCGCGCTGCACCGCGGGCCCGAGGCACCGCGCGTGCGGCGCATGATCGAGCGCCAGACCAGCGCCCTGCACACCGAGCCGGCCGCGGACCCGCAGGTGCTGACCGAACCGACTGCGGACTCCATCCGCCCCTCGTAGCGCTCACGGCGCGCGCGCGCAGACCCAGGCGTCGACGCGGTCGGCGCCGGCATCGAGCAGGGCATCGGCCGCCGCGTACAGGGTGGCGCCGGTGGTCATCACGTCGTCGACCAGGATCACGTGGGCGGGCACCGGCCGGGTGCCCGGCACCTCGAAGGCGTCGTGCAGGTTGGCCGCGCGCGCGCCGGCGTCCAGCCGCGACTGCGCGGCGGTGGCGCGCCTTCGGCGGAGCAGGTCGCCGCGCACCGGGATGCCGAGCATCCGGCCCAGCGGCCGGGCCAGTTCCAGCGCCTGGTTGTAGCCGCGTTCGCGAAGCCGCTGGCGGTGCAGGGGGATCGGGACCAGCGCGTCGGGTCGGCTGCGCTGCGCGAAGGCGACGGCCATGGACTGCGCCAGCAGGCGTCCCGCCGCCAGGTCGCGGTGGAACTTCAGCCGCGGCAGCAGGCGGTCGAGTGGAAAGCCGTAGAGGAAGGCGGCGTGCGCTTCCGCCAGCGGCGGCGGGTCGTGCTGGCAGGCGCTGCAGAGTCGGCTAAATGGGTACGCGGGCGGCCTCGCGGCCTTGTCCCCGTGTGTTGTGCAAGCGGCTTCCGTGCGGGCGCCTTCTGTAGGAGCGGCTACAGCCGCGATCGCCGTCGCGGTATCCCTGCCAATCGCGGCTGTAGCCGCTCCTACAAACGGCGGCGGCGGCAGCGGCGGCGACAGCGATAGCGGCAGCGGCATCGCGCAGCTCAGGCAGGCCGGTGGCATCCACGGCAGGGCGGCCTCGCAGTGCGCGCAGAGGTCCAGGCGGCCGGGCGCGGGCTCCGCGCAGACCAGGCAGCGCGGAGCCCAGAGTCGGCGGCCCAGCCGGGACAGCCAGCCGTCAACCGCGGCGGCCCGCGCGAGGTTGACAGGTCCGGGCATGCTTTCCAGACTGCCCGGTCTGCCTGCGCCAGGCCCTCAGGAACCCGCCATGCCCGCCGTCAGCGAATTCCCCGCCCGCGAGGCCGCCACGCCGCGCCATGACTGGACCCGCAGCGAGGTCGAGGCCCTGTTCGAGCTGCCGTTCCCCGAGCTGCTGTTCCGCGCCGCCAGCGTGCACCGCCAGGCCTTCGATCCCGCCGAGGTCCAGGTCAGCACCCTGCTGTCGGTGAAAACCGGCGGCTGCCCCGAGGACTGCGCCTACTGCCCGCAGGCCCAGCGCTACGACACCGGCGTCGACGCGCAGAAGCTGATGGAGACCGAAGCGGTGATGGACAAGGCGCGCCAGGCCAAGGCCGCCGGCGCCTCGCGCTTCTGCATGGGCGCCGCCTGGCGCTCGCCCAAGGACCGCGACATCCCGAAGGTGGCCGCGATGATCGCCGGGGTGAAGTCGCTCGGCCTCGAAACCTGCGCCACGCTCGGCATGCTCAGTGCGCCGCAGGCGCAGGCGCTGAAGGACGCGGGCCTCGACTACTACAACCACAACATCGACACCGATCCCGAGCACTACGGCGCGATCATCCGCACCCGCGAGCTGCAGGACCGCTTCGACACGCTCGGCCACGTGCGCGACGCCGGGCTCAAGACCTGCTGCGGCGGCATCGTCGGCATGGGCGAGACCCGCCGCCAGCGCGCCGGCTTCCTGCAGACCCTGGCGACCATGCCGGCGCACCCGGACTCGGTGCCGATCAACCGCCTGGTGCAGGTCGAAGGCACGCCGCTGCACGGGACCACCGAACTGGATCCCTTCGAGTTCGTGCGCACGATCGCCGTGGCCCGCATCCTCATGCCGCGTTCGATGGTGCGGCTTTCCGCCGGGCGCGAGCAGATGTCCGACGAGCTGCAGGCGCTGTGCTTCTCGGCCGGCGCCAACTCGATCTTCCACGGCGAGAAGCTGCTGACCACCGGCAACCCGGACGTCGCCCGCGACCAGGCGCTGTTCGAGCGCCTCGGCCTGCGCGCGATGCAGGTCTCCGTCGATGCCGAAGGCCATGACCATGGCGGCACCGTGCACGCCGACATCGTCGGCCCGCCAGGTCGCTGCGTCGCCTAGGATCGCCGCATGGCCGCCGCACGCCCCGATCTCCGCCGCCGCGTCCAGGCCCAGCGCGCGGACGTGCTCGCCCACGACCTGGTGCGCAGCCGCCGCGTGGTGACCCGCCGCGACGGCGTGCGCCTGCAGATCGACGACCGCTGGCTGCTGAACTTCTGCGGCAACGACTATCTCGGCCTCGCCCAGCAGTTCCAGGTGGTCGATGCGGTGCAGGGCGCGGCCGCGCGCGACGGCGTCGGCGGCATCGGCTCGCACCTGGTGTGCGGCCACCACGTCGCGCATGAAGCCCTGGAGCGCGAGGTCGCCGACTGGCTGCAGGTGCCGCGCGCGCTGGTCTTCGGCAGCGGCTATGCGGCCAACCTGGCCGTGCAGCAGGCGCTGCTGGGCGAGGACGACACCAGCGTGCAGGACCGCCTCAACCACGCCAGCCTGATCGACGGCGCGCGCCTGGCCGGCTGCCGCCTGCGCCGCTACCCGCACGGCGACGCCGAGGGCGCGCTGCGCCAGCTGCGCACCGTGCCCACCGGCGCCGCGATGCTGGCCACCGACGGCGTCTTCAGCATGGACGGCGACGTCGCACCGCTGCGCCAGCTGGCGCTGGTGGCGCGCGTGCAGTCGGCGCTGCTGTACGTCGACGATGCGCACGGCGTGGGCGTGCTCGGCCCCGGCGGTCGCGGCAGCGTGGCCGAGGCGCGCCTGGGCGTGGACGAGGTGCCGCTGCAACTGGTGACCCTGGGCAAGGCGCTGGGCGGCTACGGCGCGGTGGTCGCCGGCGACGTCGACCTGGTCGAACACCTGGCCGGCAACGCGCGCCCCTACCTCTACACCACCGCGCTGCCGCCGCCGCAGGCCGCGGCGGCGCTGGCGGCGGTGAAGCTCGCGCGTCGCGAACACTGGCGGCGCGACAAGCTCGCCGCGCTGGTGCAGCGCTTCCGCGATGGCATGCACGCGCGCGGCTTCGCGCTCCCCGACTCCGCCACGCCGATCCAGCCGGTGCCGTGTGGCGACAACGCGCGCGCCCTCGACATGGCGGCGCGCCTGGAGGTCGCCGGTTTCCGCGTCGCCGCGATCCGCCCGCCGACCGTGCCCGAGGGTCGCGCGCGCCTGCGCGTGACGCTGTGCGCGGCCCATGGCGACGACCAGGTCGATGCGCTGGTCGCGGCGCTGGCGCGGGCCCGCGACGACGTCGACGCCGCGCGCGCCGCCTGATCCCGTGCCCGCTGCCGTTCCCGCCACCAGCCGCGCGCTGGCCGCCGTCGGCCTTGGCCTGTGCTCGGCGCTGTTCTTCACCATGACCTACGTGCTCAACCGCGTCGGTGCGAACGCCGGCGGCGACTGGACCTGGACCGCCTGCCTGCGCTACCTGATCACCCTGCCGCTGCTGCTTCCGCTGCTGCCGTGGCAGGGCGGCGCGGCGCCGGTGTGGCGCGCCATCCGCCGCCATCCCCTGGCCTGGCTGCGCTGCAGCGCGATCGGTTTCGGCGCGTTCTACCTGCTGCTGTCGTTCGCCGCGTCCAGCGGCCCGTCGTGGCTGGTCGCGGGCAGCTTCCAGTTCACCGTGGTTGCGGGGATCCTGTGCGCGCCGCTGCTGTATCGCGACGCGCGCCGGCGGATCCCGCGCGCCGCGCTGATGGTCGCGGCGCTGATCCTGGCCGGCGTGCTGCTGCTGCAGGCCGGCCACGGCGGCGGTGCCATCGACCGCGCCGGCTGGATCGCGCTGGCCTGCGTGCTCGGCGCCGCGGTGGCCTATCCGCTGGGCAACCGCCTGCTGCTGCTGCACCTGGAGCGCAGTGGCGAGGACCTCAACGCCACCCAGCGCGTGTTCGGCATGACCCTGGCCAGCCAGCCGCTGTGGTGGCTGGTCGCGGCCTGGGCCTGGACGCGCAGCGGCGCGCCCCCGGCGGAGCAGGTGTGGCTGGCGGCGGGCGTCGCGCTGAGCGCCGGCGTGATTGCCAGCATCCTGTTCTTCCAGGCCACCGGCATGGTGCGCGACAACCCGACGGCGCTTGGCGGCGTCGAGGCGATGCAGGGTTCCGAGCTGCTGTTCGCGATCGTGATCGGCGTGCTGTTCCTCGGCGAGCCGGTGCCCGGCGCGGTCGGCCTCGCGGGCGCGGCGCTGATCATCGGTGGCATCGGCGTCTTCGCGTGGCTGGTGTCGCGCCACGCGGCCGGCCATCCGGCGCGCCAGCGCGCGCTGCGCACGGACAAGGGCGCATGAGCGCGGACCTGCACATCGACGTGCACGGCCGCGGCGCGCCGCTGGTGCTGCTGCACGGCTGGGCGATGCACGGCGGCGTGTTCGCACCGCTGGTGGCGCGGCTGGCGGACCGCTTCGAGCTGCATGTCGTCGACCTGCCAGGCCACGGCCGCAGCCGCGACAGCGCCGTCGCGCTCGAGCCGGACGCGGTGGTCGCGGCAGTGGCCGCGCGCGTGCCGGCCGCGCCCTGGCTCGGCTGGTCGCTCGGCGGCATGTTCGCGCTGCGCGCGGCGGCGCTGCGCCCGACGCAGGTGCCGGGACTGGTGATGCTGTGTTCGGCGCCGCGCTTCGTACGCGACGCTGCGCCGATCGCGGCTGTAGCCGCTCCTACAGCCCCGAGGCCAGCCGCGACCGCCACACCAGGCCATGCAACTGCAGGAGCGGCTACAGCCGCGATCGACGACAGGGGCAGATACGGCATGTCGCCGGAGATCTTCGCCAGCTTCGCCAAGGGCCTGCGCGACGACTATCACGGCACCCTGGAGCGCTTCATCGCGCTCGAAGCCTTCGGCTCGGACGACGCCCGCGGCGAGCTGCGCGCGCTGCGCGGCGAGGTCTTCGCGCGCGGCGAGCCGCCGGCCGCGGCGCTGGCGCAGGGGCTCGACCTGCTGCGCACCGTGGACCAGCGCTCCTTGCTGCCGGGACTCGCGGTGCCGAGCCTGTGGATCGCCGGCCGTCGCGACCGCGTGGTGGATCCGCGGGCGATGCGCGCCGCCGCCGCGGCCGCGCCGGGCGCACACGTCGTGCAGATCGAACGCGGCGCACACGCCCCCTTCCTCACCCACGCCGACGAGGTGGCCGCGGCCATCGCCGGCTTCCTCGCGCAGGCCCGCGCGGGCACGGCGCCGGGCGCCACGGAATCGACATGAACGACGTCTTCGACCACCGCCAGGTCCGCCGCGCTTTCTCGCGCGCGGCCGGCAGCTACAGCGCCGCCGCCGACCTGCAGCGCGAGATCGAATCGCGCCTGCTCGAATCGCTGGAATACCTCGGCGAGCAGTCGCCGGCGAGCATCGTCGACCTCGGCAGCGGCCCCGGGACCGCCGCGCTCGAGCTGCGACGGCGCTGGCCGAAGGCCCG
This sequence comes from Luteimonas sp. MC1750, assembly GCF_016615955.1. Lineage (NCBI taxonomy): Bacteria > Pseudomonadati > Pseudomonadota > Gammaproteobacteria > Lysobacterales > Lysobacteraceae > Luteimonas > Luteimonas sp. MC1750. Next base: position 2,943,264 of record NZ_CP067113.1, on the reverse strand, counting down.
CGTGGTCGCGATCGACCTCGCGCTGCCGATGCTGCGCCAAGTCGCGCCCAGGCGCGGCTGGAACCCGCTGCAGCGGCCCATCGACCGCATCTGCGCCGATGCCCGCGCGCTGCCCCTGGCCGACGACAGCGTCGACCTGATCTTCAGCAACCTCTGCCTGCAGTGGGTCGATGACCTCGACGCGCTGTTCGCCGGTTTCCGCCGCGTGCTGCGTCCGGGTGGCCTGCTGCTGTGCTCGACCTTCGGCCCCGACACCCTGCACGAACTGCGGACCGCGTTCGCCGGCGCCGACGCCGCGGCGCACGTCTCGCCCTTCCCGCCCATGGCCGCGTTCGGCGACGCGCTGATGCGCGCCGGGTTCCGCGATCCGGTGCTCGACCGCGACGTCGACGTGCATCGCCACCCCGACATGGCCGACCTCATGCGCGGCCTGCGCGCGCTGGGCGCGACCAATGCGCTCGCCACGCGGCGGCGTGCGCTGACCGGACGCGGGCGCTTCGCCGCCGCGCAGGCCGCCTACGAACCGTGGCGCGGCGAGGACGGCCTGCTGCCCGCCACCTGGGAAACCGTCACCGCGATGGCGTGGGCACCCGCGCACGGCCAGCCGATCCGCGAGGGCGGCGAGGACGTGGCGCGCTTCCCCGCATCCGGGATCCCGGTGCGCCGCCGCGGCGGCTGAGCCCGCCGGCAGCGGCACCCGCGCCGTGGCGCGCGGACACGCATGCGGCGCACCCGCGCCCGTGGCCAGCGTTCATCCTGCGGCGCAGGTCGCTGCATACACTCGCGCCATGCCGAACCTGCCGCCCCGAATCCAGTTCCGTCCCGCCATCGCGCGCTCCGGCCACGCCAGCCGCGCCACTGGCCTGCAGCACCGGCTGCGTCGCATGCTCGCGCTGCCGGCGCTCCTGCTCGCACTCGCGCCGGTGCTGTCGGCGGACGCCCAGCGCTACGACATCGACCTCTCCCAGCTCGATCCGTCCGCGGTGATGTCGCTCGGCGACGACGTGCTGCTGCGCGCGCCCGACCCGGCGATCGACCGCCTGTTCAAGGCCGTGCACGCCAGCTCCCGCTCGGACAGCGAATCCACCGCCCTGTGCACGCTGTTCGAGCCGGACGCCGCGCGCGACGTGGCGGCGTTCCAGCGCGCGGTCGATCGCCTGGGCGATGCCAGCCGCGAGCGCTTCGTGCTGGCCTTCACCGACATCGCGCTGACCGGGCTGCAGGGCCAGATGCAGCCCTACGATCCCGCGCATGCGCGCCAGGTGCTGAAGTCGGCCGCGGTCAGCGCGACCTTCCTGCACGAGGGGTTCATGCTCGGGCTCGCCTCCGAGGGGAGTGACGCGGCCAGCCGCGCCGCGCGCTGCCGCTCCTTCCGCTGGCTGGTGGGCGTGCTCGACGGCCTGCCACAGGCCGACCGCGCCGCGGCCACGCGCTGGCTGCTGCGCGAAGGATTGACCCTGGTGGGGCAGGCCGGCTGAGGGGGCGGCCGGCTCAGTCCGGCGAAACCACCAGGTCGCGGTGGAAGAAGTACACCTCGCGCGCGAGGAAGCGCCAGCGGGTGCGGAAGCTGCGGAAGCGCGTGCTGGGGGTCGGCGAGCCCACCGCGTCGATGCCGAGATGGCGGCACAGCCGCAGCGCGCGCGCCATGTGCAGCGGGTCGCTGACCACGATCACGCGCTGCAGGCCGTGGTCGGACAGCAGGTCGCGGCTGCGCGCGAGGTTCTGGTAGGTGGTACGCGACAGCGTCTCGATCAGGATCGCGTCCTCCGGCACGCCGGCGCGCAGCGCGAAGCTGCGCGCGACCTGCGACTCCGAGAAGCGCGCGCCGTCGCCGTAGCCGCCGGTGAACACCAGGGCGCCGGCGTAGCCGCGGTCGTAGAGTTCGATGCCATGGCGGATGCGCTCGGTGAACACCGGCGAGGGACGGGTGTCGTAGGCCGCCGCCCCCAGCACCACGATGGCGTCCGCCGGGCGGGCCTGGTCGCGTCCGCCGACATAGACGATCCATGCCGCGACGCCGGCCAGCCACAGCGCCAGCACCAGCAGGAGGCGCAGCGGCCAGCGCCACAGGCGCCGCGGCCGGGCGCCGCGGTGGCGACGCCGGCGCGTCACGCCGCCGCGGCCCAGGGCAGGGCGTCGAGGTCGACGTTGCCGCCGCTCAGTACCACGCCCACGCGCAGCCCGGCGAAGCGCTCCCGATACCCGAGTACCGCCGCCAGCGCGATCGCCGAGGACGGCTCGACCACCTGCTTCATGCGCTGCCAGATGAGGCGCATGGCCGAGACGGTGCTGGCGTCGTCGACCACCAGCACCTCGGCGCCGTGCGCGTGCAGGATCTCGAAGCCCGGCGCCCCGAGGGTGCCGCGCAAACCGTCGCAGATCGTGTCGGGGACGAACCCGGTGACCCGTTCGCCGCGGGCCAGCGAGTCGCGGGTCTCGGCCGCGCCGGCCGGCTCGGCCAGCACCAGTCGGCATCCGGGCGCGCGGGCCGCCAGCGCCAGGGCCGTGCCCGCGGCCAGTCCGCCGCCGCCCACCGGCACCACCAGGGCATCGAACGGGCCCGAGCTGGCCAGCAGTTCCAGCGCCGCCGTGCCCTGGCCGGCGATGACCGCGGGATCCGCGTACGGATGCACGAACACGGCGCCGGTCGCGTCGATGACGCCGGCGCAGGCGGCTTCACGCGCGGCGATCCCGGCATCGCAGTGGTGCAGGACCGCGCCGTAGCCGGCGATCGCCGCGAGCTTGCTGGTGACTGCGCCCCGCGGCGCCACCACCTGGCAGCCGATGCGCCGCGTGGTCGCGGCCAGCGCCAGCGCGGCGCCGTGGTTTCCGGAGGAGTGGGTGGCCACCCCCCGCCGCGCCTGCGCCTCGGACAGGGCCCAGACCGCGTTGCAGGCGCCGCGGAACTTGAACGCGCCGGCGCGCTGCAGGTGCTCGGCCTTGAACGCGAGGTGGCAACCGGCCAGCGCGTCGATGGCCGTGGAACGCAGCACCGGCGTGGGCTGCGTGTGGGGTGCGATCCGGGCGGCGGCGGCCAGGACGTCGTCGAAAGTGACGGCAGCGGGCATGCCGCCAGACTAGCGGACTTGCGGACGCGGTTCAGCTGCGTCCACCCTGCGGGTCCGGGGTTAAGCCGCAATTCAATGGCCTGGGCCGACCCTGTGATGGCAACCACACGGGGGAAGGCGACATGCGCAAGATCCTCATCGGCCTCGCCGCAGCCCTCCTGGCCGGTTGCGCGACGGGCTATGGCTACAGCGAGTACGGCGGCAGCTATGGCCGCGGCTACGGCGACTACTACCATGGCAGCGCTGCGCCCTACGGCCATTCCGGCTACTACGATCCGTACTACGGCGGCTATGGCTACGGCAGTTCCGGTTACTACCGCGGCTCGGGCTACTACGGCGGCCTCTACGGCGCGTGGGGCTCCCCGTGGTACGGCGGCTACCCCGGCTGGTACAGCCGTCCCGGATACCAGCACCGTCCGCCCTATCGTCCCCAGCCCGGCGGCCGGGACCGCCCCGATGTCCGCCCGCCGGTGAGCAGGGGGCCCGGATCCTCCAACCCGCGGATTCCGTCTTCGCTGGAGGAGTTCGAGCGGATACGGGACGCGCGGCGCGCGTCCCCGCGGCCGGGTGCCGCGTCCCCGCTGACGCGCGGCGTCGGTGAAGCGGCTCCGCCGCGCAGCCGCCTGCGCTCGCCCCAGGAGCTGCGTCGTCCGATGCCGCCGCTTCAGCGCAGCGCGCCGGTCCGGCAGCAGCCGACCCCGCCGCCGCGCAGTCGGGTGCGCGATGGCGGTGCCCTGCGCGCGCCTGCGGGATCGGACGCGCCGCTGCGCTCCGCGCCGTCGCCGCGGATGCGCACGATGCCGGCCCCGCGGGCCCAGACCGCGCCGCCGATGCGGCAGGCACCGAGGCAATCGGCCCCATCGCGGGCCTCGGCTCCCACCCGCGTGTCTCCGCAGCGGCTGCGCCGGCCGGCGACCGAGGAAGAGCGGTAACGCGACCGCCGTCGCGCAAATCGGCCTCGGGAACGCTTGCGCCGGCATCGCAGTCGTCGCAAGCTAGGCCGACTGACCGGTTGCGTCGCTTCCTGACGTAAACCGGGGTGACCAATGTCGACACCCGGCGGGGGAGCCCGGATCCCCCCTGTTCCGCTCCTGCCGGGTGTCGGCGCCTTACCCGGCATCGCGGGCCTCCAGGGCCCGCCGAAAAAAAACGGGGCCGAACGTCCCCCGACGTTCGGCCCCTTCGCTTCCCCGGGATGCGCTTGGCCAGCCCTGTTCCAATCTCCGGCCACGCCCCCCTAGGCGATTGCCATCCCGGGTGCGCCTGTATCGAATGCAGGATGCGTGCCAACTTCCCTCCGCCCGCCGCATCGACGCGGCCAAGCGCGATAATTGCGAAATGCATCACGACTTCCATCGCCACGACGTCATCGTGATCGGCGGCGGCCACGCCGGCACCGAAGCCGCGCTCGCCGCGGCGCGTGCCGGCGCGCGCACGCTGCTGCTCACGCACAGCATCGAGACCATCGGTGCGATGAGCTGCAATCCGGCGATCGGCGGCATCGGCAAGGGCCACCTGGTGCGCGAGATCGATGCGCTGGGTGGACTGATGGCGCGCGCCGCCGACGCGGCCGGCATCCAGTGGCGCCGGCTCAACGCGTCCAAGGGTCCGGCCGTGCGCGCGACGCGCTGCCAGGCCGACCGCGCGCTGTACCGCGCCTTCGTCCGCCACGCCGTGGAAGCGCAGCCGGGCCTCACGGTGTTCCAGGCCGCGGTCGACGACCTGGTGATCGAGGGCGGCACGGTGCGCGGTGCGATCACCCACACCGGACTGCGCTTCGATGCGCCGGCGGTGGTACTCACTGCGGGCACCTTCCTGGCCGGCCGCATCCACGTGGGCGAAGCGCAGCACGCGGGCGGGCGCATGGGGGATCCGCCCTCGACGCGGCTGGCCGAACGCCTGCGCGAAGGCCCCTTCGTCGTCGACCGCCTGAAGACCGGAACGCCGCCGCGCATCGACGGCCGCACGCTGGACTATTCGGTGATGGTCGAGCAGCCCGGCGACGACCCGCGTCCGGTGTTCTCGTTCATGGGCACGCGCGACGACCACCCGGCGCAGGTGTCGTGCTGGATCACCCAGACCACGGCGCGCACGCACGACATCATCCGCGCCGCGCTGCATCGCTCGCCGCTGTATTCCGGGCAGATCGAAGGCACCGGGCCGCGCTACTGCCCCTCGATCGAGGACAAGGTGGTGCGCTTCGCGGAGAAGGACAGCCACCAGGTGTTCGTCGAACCCGAAGGCCTCGGCGTGGCCGAGATCTATCCCAACGGCATCTCGACCTCGCTGCCATTCGACGTGCAGCTGGCGCTGGTGCGCTCGGTGCAGGGCTTCGAGCGCGCGCACATCACCCGCCCGGGCTACGCCATCGAATACGACTACTTCGATCCGCGCGGACTCAAGGCGACGCTGGAGACCAAGGCCGTCGCCGGGCTGTACTTCGCCGGCCAGATCAACGGCACCACCGGCTACGAAGAGGCCGCCGCGCAGGGACTGCTCGCCGGGGCGAACGCCGCGCGCGCCGTGCAGGGCCGCGAGGGCTGGGCGCCGCGCCGCGACCAGGCCTACCTGGGCGTGCTGGTCGACGACCTCATCACCCACGGCACCGTCGAGCCCTACCGCATGTTCACCAGCCGCGCCGAGTACCGGCTGCAGCTGCGCGAGGACAACGCCGACCTGCGGCTGACCCCCGTGGGCCGCGGGCTCGGCCTCGTCGAAGACGCGCGCTGGAGCGCGTTCGCGCGCAAGCGCGACGCGGTCGCCGTCGAAACGCAGCGCCTGGGCGCGCTGTGGGCCTCGCCGAACAACGCCACCGGGCGCGACGCCGCCGCCACCCTCGGCATCGACATCAGCCGCGAGTGCAGCGGACTCGACCTGCTGCGCCGCCCGGAGCTCGACTACGCGAAACTGGCGTCCGTGGCGTCGTTCGGCCCGGCGGTGGCGGATGCGGCGGTGGCCGAACAGGTCGAGATCGAGGCCAAGTACGCCGGCTACCTCGAACGCCAGCGCGAGGAGATCGCGCGCCAGCGACGCAGCGAGGACGCGCTGATCGGGGGGGGCTTCGACTATGCCACCGTGCGCGGCCTGTCCGCCGAGCTGCGGCAGAAGCTGGAGCAGGTCCGGCCGCAGACCGTCGGCCAGGCGCAGCGAATCCCCGGCATGACCCCGGCGGCGATCTCGCTGCTGCTGGTGCACCTGGAGCGCGCGCGGCGCATCGCCGCGGCCTGAGGCTCGACGTGGGATGCGGCCGCGCGCCGCTGGCGAGCATCCGCTCCCGGGCGGCCTGGCCGATGGCGCCGCCGCGGTCCGGGCGGCAAGCTGTCGCCATGGACCGTCTCCATCTTCCCTCCACCGACGCGCCGGCCGCCGGCAGCGAGCAGGCCGTGCTGCGTGCGTCGATCTTCGCGACCGTGCTGGTGGCGGCGCTGGGCATCGTCGCGGGCCTCGCGTCGGGCTCGTTCGCGATCGTCTTCGACGGCGTGTACTCGCTGTTCGACGCGCTGGCCAGCATGCTCGCCCTGCTGGTGGCCAACATGATCGCGGCCTATGGCGCCAGCGGCGAGCGCGGCGGTGAGCTCGAGGAGCGCTTCACCATGGGCGTCTGGCACCTCGAGCCGATGGTGCTGGGGGCGACCGGCCTGCTGCTGATCGGTTCCACCAGCTACGCGCTGATCAATGCCATCGGCAGCTTCCTGTCCGGCGGCCGCGAACTGCAGTTCGGCCAGGCGATCGCCTATGCCGTGGTCACCCTGGCGGTCAGCCTGGCGATGGCCGCGTACGGCCATCGCGCCAACCGGCGCCTGCGCTCGCCGCTGGTGCTGATCGACGTGCAGGCCTGGCTGATGTCGGCGGCGATCACCGCGGCGCTGCTGGTGGCCTTCGTCGTCGGCGTGGCGATCCAGGGCACGCGCTACGACTGGATGGTGCCCTACGTCGATCCGGCGGTGCTGGCCCTGGTGTGCCTGGTGATCCTGCCGCTGCCGCTGCGCACCGTGCGCGCGGCGCTGGCCGACGTGCTGATGGTGACGCCGCCGCTGCTGAAGCAGCACGTCGACGCGGTCGCGCGCGCCTTCGTCGAACGCGAAGGCTTCCTGTCGCACCGGGCCTACGTGGTGCGCAAGGGCCGTGGCCGGCATATCGAGGTGTTCTTCATCGTGCCGCGCGGGTGGCCGGCGCGCACCCTGGAAGCCTGGGACGAGCTGCGCGACGAGATCGGCGAGGCGATCGGAGAAGACAGCCCCGACCGCTGGCTCACCATCGCCTTCACCGCCGACCGCGAGTGGGCCTGAGGCCGCAGTCGCCGGCGGCGCCGGGATGGCGCTCCAGCCATTTCGCCAGCTGCTCGCGGTAATACTGCAGCTCGTCGGCGTAGCTGTCGTTCACGCAGGGGTCGCAGCCGCTGTCGCAGCAGTCGCTGGGCAGGGGCGCTTCGGGCGGGACCGGGCGCGGGTCGGCGTCCAGGAAGGTCAGGGGCAGGCGCTGGGACATGGCCCGCCATTGTCCCATCCCGGCGCTGCGCCTGCAGCCGCCGGGGCCGGGACTGCAGCCGCGAGGTGCGGCCCGGGCCCGTGCGGGCGCTTGCTACACTGCCGCGGAGACGTGAACAGGGGCACGTTGCGACCCGAATGCCAGGCGTGTCTTCCCGAATGTGCGCCGGCGTCGCGCCGCGGCTGCGCCGTGCGTGGGCGGTGCTGCTCGCCTGCGCGCTGTTGAGCCCGGCCGGCGCGGCCCTCGCGCTGGATCCGGGGCTGCCGCCCGAGCGCTACACGGTCACCCGCTGGAGCGCGGACGACGGCCTGCCGCACAGCCAGGTCCACGACATCGTCCAGACCGACGACGGCTTCCTCTGGATCGCCACCTGGGAAGGAACGGTGCGCTTCGACGGCCGCCAGTTCCGCGAGGTCGAAGCGCTCAACCACGCCGAAGGCCGCCGCCTGCCCTCGCGGCTGTTCTGGCGCGACGCCGATGGCAGCTTCCTGGCCGCCGTCGACCATCTCGGCCTGAGGCGGGTCCTCGCGGATGGCGCGGTGCGGCCGGCCTGCACCGGGTTCCCGCGGCTGGACGCGATGCGCGTGGCCGCGGGCCGCGATGGCCGGGCCTGGGTGGCGGCCCGCGACGGCCTGTACCGCGTCGGAGGCGAGGGCGACTGCATCCGGGTGGAGGGCGGTGCCAGCCTGGTGGCGCAGCCGGTGCTGGCCCTGGTCGCGCATCCGGACGGCAGCCTGTGGGTGGGCAACCGCCGCGGCCTGCACCGCTGGAACGGCGGCGAACTCGAGCCGCTGGGCGAACGCCTCGGCCTGCCGCGTGGCGAGGTCCGGGTGCTCGAGACGACCCGCGAAGGCGACATCTGGGTCGGCGGCGACGCCGGGGCCTGGCGCTACCGCCAGGGCCGGCTGGAGCGCCATCGCAGCGAACGCGTCGAGGGCCTGCTCGAGGACCGCCAGGGCGCGGTCTGGGTGGCCGCCACCGAGTCCAGGATGCTGCGGTTCTGGAAGGGGCGCTGGCAGGCGCTGGACGCCCGCCACGGCGTGGAGGGCTACGCCACCGGGGCGCTGTACGAAGGTCGAGAGGGGCTGGTCTGGTTCGGGACCACCCACGGGCTGTTCCGGGTCTCGGATGGCCCGGTCTGGGGCGTCGGACGCCAGCACGGCCTGCCCACCGACTACATCCGCAGCCTGCTGCAGACGCGCGACGGGCAGGTGTGGATCGGTCACTCCGGCGGCCTGAGCCGGATGCGCGGCGCCGACATCGAAGAGGTCTATCCGAAGCAGGGCCAGCCGCGCGGCTCGGTGCTGTCGCTGGCGCGCGCCGCCGACGGCGGCGTCTGGGCCGGCACCTACAACCGCGGCGTGCTCCACGTGGGCGCGGGCCCGGCGGCCCCGGTGCGCGCGCTGGGCGGGGTCGACGGCCGCCTGGCCACCGAGCAGGTCCGCGTGCTGGCCGAGGACGCGCAGGGCACGCTGTGGATCGGCACCGAGCGCGGGCTGATGGCCTGGCGCCGTGGCGTGCTCGAGGTCGAACCGCTGCCAGGGCTGCCGGCGCTGCCGGTGCGCGCGCTGCACTGGACCGGCAACGGGCGGATGTGGGTCGGGTTCCTCGGAGGGCTGGCACGGGTCGAACCCGACGGCCGCGTCGAGGTGCTGCAGGCCGAACGCGACTACCCCGCGCTGTCGGCGCTCGACTTCCTGCCCGCGTCCGGCGGTGGCCTGTGGATCGCCAGCGACCGTGGGCTGCTGCGCCACGATGCCGCGGGTTTCCGCCTGTACGGCCGCGAGCAGGGGCTGTCGGGCAGCACGGTGTTCCGGATCCTCGGCGACGACTTCGACAACCTCTGGATCAGCGGCAACGACGGCGTCACCCGGATCCCGCTCGCCGCCTTCGACGCCGTCGACCAGGGCCGCAGCGCGCGCCTGGACCTGCAGGGCTTCACCCGCGACGACGGCATGCCCAGCCGCCAGGCCAACGGCGGCAGCGCGCCCGCGGGATGGCGCATGCACGACGGCGAACTGTGGCTGCCGACCGCGCGCGGGATCGCGGTCTTCGATCCACGGCGGGTCATGGATGCGCTGGACGGCGTCGTCTCGCTGGTGGTCGACGACCTGGTGGTCGACGGTGCGCCGCTCGCGCCCGGCCAGCTGCAGGCGCTGCCCGCGGGCGCGCGCCTGGGCATCGGCTTCACCGGCATCAGCCTGCGCAACCCGGGAGGCCTGCGCTACCGCTACCGCATGCACGGCCTCGACGCCGGATGGATCGAGGCCGCGCACGCCGGCGAGGTCACCTACACCAACCTGCCGCCCGGCCCGTTGGGCTTCGAGCTGCAGGTGGCGCGCGCGCCGGTGGACTGGTCGCGCCCGGCCGGCACCGCCCGGCTGGAGCTCGAGGTCGCGGCGCCCTGGTGGTCGCGGCCGGACGCGCGTGCGGCGATGGTGGCGGGCCTGCTGCTGCTGTTCGCCGGGATCCACCAGTGGCTCGGGCGCCACCAGCGTGCGCGCCAGCGGCGGTTGGAGACGCGCGTGGCCCAGCGCACCGAGGAGCTGCGCGAGAAGAACCGCCAGCTCGAGGACGCCTCGCGCCAGCGCGAGCTGCTGATGGAGCAGCTCGCGCACCAGGCCAGCCACGACCCGCTGACCGGCCTGCCCAACCGCCGCGCCAGCGACCAGGACCTGGCCGCGGCGATCGGCCAGTCGGAAGCCGGCGGTGCGCCGATGTGCGTGGCGATCATCGACATCGACCGCTTCAAGGACATCAACGACCGCCATGGCCACCTCGCCGGCGATCGCGTGCTGGCGCGCGTGGCAGGGCAGCTGCACGCATCGCTGCAGTATCCGGCGGCCTTCATCGGCCGCACCGGCGGCGAGGAGTTCACCGTGGTGATCCGCGGCACCCGGCTGCAGGACGCGGTGCTGCGGCTGGAGCGCGCGCGGCGCGACGTGGCCGCGCTGCGCATCGCGCCCGATGGCGAGGTGCTGGCCTGCACGATCAGCATCGGCGTGGCCGAGCGCGCACGCGGCGAAGGCGCCGACGCCCTGCTGCGGCGCGCCGACCGCGCGCTGTACGACGCCAAGCAGCGCGGGCGCGACCGCGTCGTCGCGGTCTGAGGTCCGGTTCCGTCCCGCGTGTGGCGGGGACGGGACCGCCGGATCAGCCGCCCTTGGCGCGGGCGAAGGCGTCGGCCAACGCGCTGTTGGCCGGCGCGGCCGCCGGGCGCACGGAGCCGCCGCCACCACCGCGCGGCGCGGCGCCGCCGGCCGGACGCGAACCGCCGCCGCGGTGCCCCTGGCCAGCCCGCTCGCCCCTCGGACCGGCGTCGCGGCGCGCGTCCTGGCGCTGCTCGCGCGGCGCCGGGGCATCGTCCAGGCGCCGCGTCAGCGCGATGCGCTTGCGGGCCACGTCGACCTCCAGCACTTTCACCCGGACGATGTCGCCGGCCTTGACCACCTCGCGCGGATCCTTGACGTAGCGATCCGACAGCGCCGAGATGTGGACCAGGCCGTCCTGGTGCACGCCGATGTCGACGAAGGCGCCGAAGGCCGCGACGTTGCTCACCACGCCCTCCAGGATCATCCCTTCGCGCAGGTCCTTGATGTCCTCGACCCCGTCGGCGAACTTCGCCGCCTTGAACTCGGGGCGCGGATCGCGGCCGGGCTTCTCCAGCTCGGCGAGGATGTCGCGCACGGTCGGCTCGCCGAAGCGCGCGTCGACGTAGTCGCGCGGCTTCAACGTGCGCACGAAACCGCCGTCGCCGACCAGCGCCTGGATCGGCTTGCCGGTGGCGGCGACGATGCGCTCGACCACCGGATAGGCTTCCGGGTGCACGGCCGATGCGTCCAGCGGCTCGTCGCCATCGGCGATGCGCAGGAAGCCGGCGCACTGCTCGAAGGTCTTCTCGCCCAGGCGCGGCACCTTCAGCAGGTCCTTCCGGCGCTTGAACGGCCCATTGGCGTCGCGGTGCGCGACGATGTTCGCCGCCACCGTGGACGACAGGCCGGACACGCGCGAGAGCAGCGCGCCCGAGGCGGTGTTGACGTGCACGCCGACCGCGTTGACGCAGTCCTCGACCCGCGCATCCAGCGCGCGGGCGAGCCTGAACTGGTCGACGTCGTGCTGGTACTGGCCCACGCCGATCGCCTTGGGCTCGATCTTCACCAGCTCGGCCAGCGGGTCCTGCAGCCGCCGCGCGATCGACACCGCGCCGCGGATCGAGACGTCGAGGTCCGGGAATTCCCTCGCCGCGGTTTCCGAGGCCGAGTACACCGAAGCACCCGCCTCGCTGACCACGATCTTCTGCATCGCCAGCGCAGGGACGCGCTTCAGCAGGTCGCCGGCCAACCGGTCGGTCTCGCGCGAGGCGGTGCCGTTGCCGATCGCGACCAGCTGCACGCCATGCGCGGTGCACAGCTTCTCCAGGCTGGCCAGCGACTGGTCCCATTGCCGGCGCGGCTCGTGCGGGTAGATCGTGTCGGTGGCCACCAGCTTGCCGGTGGCGTCGACCACCGCGACCTTGACCCCGGTGCGCAGGCCCGGGTCGAGGCCGAGCACGGCTTTCGGGCCCGCCGGCGCGGCCAGCAGCAGGTCCTGCAGGTTGTCGCCGAACACCGCGATCGCCTCGGCCTCGGCCTTTTCGCGCGCCTGCGAGAACAGGTCGAGCATCAGGTGCAGCTGCAGCTTGGCCCGCCAGGCCAGGCGGCAGGCATTGAGCAGCCAGGCGTCGGCGGGCCGGCCGGAGGCGCGGATGCCCGCGCGCAGCGCGATCCGGCCCTCCGCATAGGCATTGCCGGCCTCGACGTCGGCGCCCGGCTCCAGTTCGAGCGCCAGGAACTCCTCGCGGCGGCCGCGGAACAGCGCCAGCAGGCGGTGCGAGGGAATCTTCGCCAGCGGCTCGGCGTGGTCGAAGTAGTCCTGGAACTTCTCGCCCGCGGCCTCCTTGCCCTCGACCACCTTCGAGCGGATCACGCCGCGCTCGGCGAGCCATTCGCGCAGTTCGCCGATCAGCGCGGCGTCCTCGCCCCAGCGCTCGAGCAGGATCGCGCGCGCGCCGTCCAGCGCGGCCTTGGCATCGGCCACGCCCCGGTCCGCGTCGACGTAGCGCAGGGCGAGCTCCTCGGGCACCTGCGTCGGGTCGGCCAGCAGCCCGTCGGCCAGCGGCTCAAGCCCCGCCTCGCGCGCGATCTGGGCGCGGGTGCGGCGCTTCTGCTTGTAGGGCAGGTACAGGTCTTCCAGCCGCGACTTGCTGTCGGCGGCCTCGATGTCGGCGCGCAGGTCGTCGCTCAGCTTGCCCTGCTCGTCGACGCTGGCGAGGATCGCGGCGCGGCGGTCCTCGAGCTCCCGCAGGTAGGACAGGCGCGCTTCGAGGTCGCGCAGCTGGGTGTCGTCCAGGCCGCCGGTGACCTCCTTGCGGTAGCGGGCGATGAAGGGAACGGTCGCGCCCTCGTCGAGCAGGCCGACGGCCGATTCGACCTGGCTGCGCTGGGCGCCGATCTCGGCGGCGATGGTCTGGGCGATCTTGCGCGCGAGCGCGGTGGACACTTCGGACATCGGGAGGCGGTCGTCATGCGGCGCTGGGCGCGGAACCGCCGATTGTCCCCCCGCATGCCGGCGCGCGGTACCCGTTGACAGCGCGGACCGCGCGGGCCACGCGCAGGCGGCAGAGGTGGTGGACAGGGTCGCTGCCACGGTACGCTCGGGCCATGCGCACCGCCATCCTCGCCCTTGCCGTGCTGGGCCTCGTCGCCGGCTGCGGCGACGACGCACCGGCGCCCGCCGCCGATGTCCCGTCCAGCACCGCCATCGCCGATCCCGCGCTCGAGCGCGTGGTCGCCGGGTGGCCGCTGCCGGCCATGCTGCCCGGCTCCGCCCTGCCCGACCTGGTGGCGGTCGACGGCGACCGGCTGCTGCTGTCGTGGATCAACTCGCAGCCCGGACGCCGGCACATCTTCCAGTTCTCCAGCTACGACCTCGCCGGCGCGCGCTGGGAGACCGCGCCGGCCACGATCGCGGTCGGCAACAGCATGTTCGTGAACTGGGCCGACACCCCGCACATCATGGCCACCGCCGACGGCGCGCTGTGGGCGCACTGGCTGCAGAAGAACGGCGATGCGCCCGCCGCCTACGACGTGGTGCTGGCGGTCTCGCGCGACGGCGGCCGCCGCTGGAGCGAGCCGGTGCGCCCGCACGCCGACGGCACCCGGACCGAACATGGTTTCGTCTCGATGTGGCCGCAGCCGCAGGACGGCCTGGGCATCGCCTGGCTCGACGGTCGCAACACCGCCGGTGCGCACGCGGCTGGCGGCGTCGGGGCGGACGGCGCGATGACCCTGCGCGCCACGAGCTTCGACGCCGGATTGCGCGGCGGCGCCGAGGTCGAGATCGACGCCAGCGTCTGCGACTGCTGCCAGACCAGCGCCGCGGTGACCGCGCGCGGGCCGCTGCTGGTCTACCGCGGGCGCACGGCGGGCGAAGTGCGCGACATCCTCGCCACCCGCCTCGACGGCGACGCGTGGACGCCGCCGAAGCCGGTGCATGCCGATGGCTGGGAAATGGCGGCGTGCCCGGTGAACGGCCCGGCCGTCGCCGCGCACGGCGAGGCCGCCGTGGTCGGCTGGTACACCGCCGCCTCCGGCGAGCCCGAGGTGCGCGTGGCGCACAGCGCGGATGCCGGGGACAGCTTCGCCGCTCCCGTGGTGCTCGACGCCGGCGATGCGGTGCATGGTCGAGTCGCCGTCGCGCTGGACCCGGCGCAGGCCTGGATCCTGTGGCTGCGCGAGGACGGCGAAGGCCAGTCGCTGTGGCTGTCGCGGCGCTCGCCCGACCTGGCCACCGAATACCAGCGCCTCGAGGTCGCACGGCTGGCGGGCCGTGGCCGCGGCACCGGTTTCCCGCAGCTGGCGGTGGCCGGCGGCGTGGCGCACGTGGTCTGGACCGACGCCGTGGACGGCGTCGCCAGCCTGCACGGCGCGCGCATCGTTCCGCGCTGACGCCGGTGGGCGCGGCGCGGCGACCGCCAGGCCGCCGCCGCGCGATCAGCGCTCGTGGCGGTAGTTGATCGAGCCGCGGCTTTCCAGCGAGCTCGACTCGATCTCGACGTCGAAGCCCTTGCGCAGCAGGTACTTCAGGGTCAGCACCTGGCCGCTGCCGAGCAGCGACACGCCGAAGCCGACGTACAGCCGCGGCGACAGCTGCTTGCCGATGCCGAACACGCTGCCGCCCAGGGTGCGCGACTCCATCACCCCGGCGTCGTCCAGGCCGATGCGCTTGCCGATCTGCCCGGCCAGCAGGCTGCCACCGGCGTTGAGCGCGGCCGAGGCGGCGTCGAGGTCGCTGGCCTGGCGACCGCTCAGGCTGGAAAGCGGGCGGCCAAGGGCGAGCAGCGCGAGCGCTTCGGACTCGTCGCTGGAGGGATCGGTCCACACCTGCGCGCGCGGCGCCGAGGCGCGCCCGCTGACATCGATGCCCGCGGTCACGTCGCCGACGCGGCGTTCGGCGCGGATGTCCAGCAGCGGATCCGACACCGGCGTGTTCGACCACGACAGGCGCCCGCGGGTGATCGCCAGCTCCTGGCCATAGGCCTCGTAGCGGCCGCCGACCTCGAGCAGGCCATGGCCGGTCATTTCGCGGCCCGCACGCGAGACCACGCGCAGCTCGCCGGTGAGCGCACCCTCGAGGCCAAAACCATTCATGCTGACGTCGTCGCCCATCGCCAGCGTCAGGTCGAGCTCCATCGGCAGCGACGGGCCTTCCTCGGGATCCACCGGATCGAGCACGACCACGTCGGGCGACGCGGACACGCCGTCGCTCAGGCGCTCCAGGTCCATGCGCGCGCTGGGCACCAGCACCCGACCGGTCACCTGCAAGGGGAGACCGGCGGCGTAGCGCACCTCGATGTCGGGGCTGGCCACGGCGCGCAGGTCGCGGGTGTCGGATACCAGCACGTCGCGACCGCTCACGCGCAGCTGCAGCGGCGCGCCTTCGCTGCGCCAGCCCAGGCTGCCGTCGATCGCCAGGCGGCCGTCGCCGCCGGTGCCGAGGCTGCCGCTGATGCGCGCGTTGCCGTCGGGCAGGGCGTCGAGCCGCGCCTGGCCGTCGACGATCGCGATCGCGAGCGCGGGCAGTTCGGCGGCGAAGTCCGACAGCGTCGCGTAGCCGCCCAGCGCCGGTGCCGCGCGGGTGCCCGACAGGGCGACGTCCGCGTCCAGCCGTCCGGTGGGCGAGACGATATCGGGGGAGAACAGCTCCAGCCAGGTCAGCTCGCTGGTCGCGGCGGTGAGCTGGCCCTCGAGCGGCGCGTACGCGTCCCAGCCGGTGCGCAGGCGCGCGGTGATGCGGCCATTGCCGTTGAAGCCCAGGCCCAGGCTGGCGTCGATGCGGTTGGCGTCGAACACCGCCTCCAGCGCCAGGCCGCTGTAGGACAGCACGTCGCGGCGTGAGCGCGCGCTGGTGCGCAGGGCGCCGTTGCCGGACGCGACGTTGACGTGGCCCTGCCAGGCGTTGCCGGCGGGACGCAGGCGGGCGTCGATGTCGAGGCTGCCGTCGAGGAACCAGGGCCGGCCGCTGTCCTGCGTCGGCAGGTAGGGCCCGACGAGGGCCAGCGGCAGCGCCTGGCCGTCGATCGCCAGCCCCTGCCGCGGCCAGTCGGCGCTCGCACAGAGCCGGCCACCGACGTCGGAGGCGAGGCAGGCCGGAGCAAGGGTGAAGCCGCCGCCAGCGGTCTGCGCGACGTTCGCCGCCGAGCCCAGCTGCCAGCTGGCGCCGAGCGCCGGTGCGGCCTGCAGGCTGTCGAGGGTGCCGCGCCACAGGCCGTTGGCGCGACGCGCGCTGCCCGAGAGCGACGCCGTGCCGATCCCGCCGGCCGCGCGCGCGTCCAGCCGGAGGTCTTCCACCGCCCCCCGTGCCTGCACTGACAGCGTGTCCAGCGCGATGCCGGCCTGGATCCCGGCCGCATCCACGTCCAGCGTGCCGCCGCCGCCGCGCCAGGGCAGGTGGCCGCGCAGCTGCAGGCGGTCGGCGGTGTAGTCGGCGTAGCGCAGGCCGCTGCCGGCAAGGTCGGCGCGGACATCCGGGCTGTCGCGCCCGCCGGCCACGGTCACCTGGCCCTCGATCCGGCCGGCCGCGCCGGGCAGAAGGTCGTCCAGGCGCAGCGGGGCCAGCGACGCCTGGATGTCGAGCCGGTCGTCGACGCGGCCGCTGGCGTCGATGCGGCTCTGGCCCACGCTCAGCGCCGCCTCGCCCTCGAACGCGGCGACACCGGTCCCGCCGGGCGCCGCGCCGCGCATGGCGAAGCCCGCGCGTCCGCCCAGCCGCCGCCCGCGCAGCTGACCGCCCAGCGCGTCGGCGTCGACGCGCAGGTCGAGGCCGCCGTCGTCGCGGGTGCTGCCGGTGGTGGCGAGGCGGCCATCGATGGCGCCGTCGAAGCCCGGTGCGAAGTAGCCGGGGTCGAAGCCGGTCAGGGCCGCGGTGAAGTCCCAGCCCAGCGCCGGCGCCCAGGCCACGTGCCCGCTGCCCTCGAGGCGGCCGGTGGGGGTGCGCGCCACCAGGGTGCCGATGTCCAGGCGCTGCTGGTCGCCGCGGCCCTTCAGCTCCACCTCGGCGATCTCGCCGTCGCGTTCCAGGCTCGCCTGGCCGACGACCGCCCAGCGCGCGGCAGTTCCGGCGATTCCCAGGTCGGCGTCGGCGCGGATCGTCGCGGCCGGATCGGGCGTCGGGGCCGGCGTGGCCGCGGCACCGGCGTCCGGGGTGGGCGACCAGCTCACGCCGCGTGCCACCACCGCATAGCGCAGGTCGGCGGCCTTCGGATCGCGGAAGTCGCCGCGGCCGGTGACGGTGACCCGGCCGTCGAGCACGTCGACCACCAGCGGATCGAACTCCAGCACCTGCTCGTCGAGGCTCGCGACCGAGGGCTGGATGGTCGCGCGCAGGTCGCCGTAGGCGAGGTCGCCCTGCAGCTCGGCCCGTCCGCCGGTGCCGCGGGCGGCGAGGTCGAAGGCCACCGGGGTGCCCGGCTCGCCCAGGCCCGCGAGCAGCGCCGGGTCCAGCGCCTCGCTCACTGCGCTGAAGCTCCACTCGGGCGCACCCGCGCCGCGCAGGCCCAGCGCCACGCGCACCGGGGCCGGCGCGTGTCCGGAAAGCGCGACGTCGAGCGCCGACACGTCGCCGCGCGCCACCAGGCCCAGGCGTGGCCGGGTGCTGCCGGCCGGCGCGGGCAGCAGGGCGGAGACGGTGAGGTCCATCCGGTAGTCGTCGGCCGGGGCGTACTCGCCATCGGCGAGCAGGTCGCCGCGGTCGCTGTGCACCATCATCTGGCGCAGCCGCAGCAGGCCGCTCCGGGCTTCCACGCCGCCGCGCACGTCGGCGATGTCGATCAGCGGCTCGCCGCCGCGCAGCACGCGGAAGCCGTCGATCTCGATGGTGTCGGCCTGCAGGCCCAGCGGCGGCTCGATCTGCGGCAGCACTTCGGGCCAGCGCGGCAGCGAGAAGGGCTCGCCGTCGTCGGACGGCGGCAGCTCCAGCAGCGCGCCCTCCACCTGGGCGGCGTCGAGCCGCAGCGTGCGGCCCAGCAGCGGACGCAGCGCCGGGTCGAGCGTGATCCGCCTGGCGCTGAAGCGCAGCGTGTTGGGCGCGGCGCACTGGCCGTAGGGCACCGGCTGGTCATCGACCTCCGGGCAGACCAGCTGCTGGAAGACCACGTCGTGCAGCGTCAGCGGGCCGGAAGCCGGGCCCTCGGCCGCGCGCCACTCCAGCGTGGTGCCGGCCGGCAGGCGCGACACCACCTGCGACAGCAGGAAGTCGCGGCCGCCGAGCGTGCCCAGCAGCCACCAGCCGGCCACCAGCACCAGCGCCACCAGCGCCGTGGTGCCGATAGCGCTGCGCAGTGCCAGCGTGCGCATGCGTGCCTTGCGGCGCGCGCGCAGCTCGCGGATCCGCGCCTCGCGCTCCTCGGGGCTGACCTCGGGCGGGACCGACGCGCGCGCCATCACAGGCTGGTGCCGATGTTGAGGTGCAGGGTGAAGGGGGAATCCGGATCGTCCAGGCCGCGCGCGACGTCCAGGCGCAGCGGACCCACCGGCGTCTGCCAGCGCAGGCCGACGCCAACGCCGGTCCGCAGCTCCGGCGAGCCGCCGAACGCGCTGCCGGTGTCGACGAAGGCGGCCATGCCCCAGGGACCGCCGCCGAAGTAGTGCTCGTACTCGGCGCTCGCGGTGACCACGTGGCGCGCGCCCAGCGCGAAGCCCTCGTCGTCGGCGTCGACCACGCGCGGGCCGACCTCGCGCCATTCGTAGCCGCGGATGCTGCCGTCGCCGCCGGCGTAGAAGCGCAGGCTTGGCGGCATGTCGACCAGCGCATCGGTTTCGGTGCGGCCGTACTCCCCGCGCAGGATCAGCCGGTCGCTCTCGCCGAAGCCCAGGTACCAGTGCGCGCGCGCGTGGAACTGGAAGAACGTGGCTTCCGAGCCCGCGCCCTCGACCCCGCCGCGCAGCTGCAGGCTGCCGCTGTAGCCGGCGCGCGGGAACAGGGTGTCGTCGAGGTCGACGTAGGTCGCGCGCAGCGACGGATAGGTGAAGGTCGCATAGCGGTAGACCGGCGGCGTGGTCGGATCGCCGTCGTTCTCGTACTCGTAGGCCCAGCGCTCGCGCAGCGCGTGCACCGAGGCCAGGAGGTTGAGGTTGCGGTTGTACTGGCCGCTGCGGCTGGCGGCGAACTCGACGCGGCGGGTATCGATGTAGTCGGTCTGCTCGTCGGCGGCCTGCAGTCCGACCGTGTACCAGCCGTCGAGCCAGCGGAAGGCCGGGATCCGGTACTGCAGCGACAGCGTCTTGCGCCGGCTTGCATAGTCCAGCTGCCACAGCGCCTTGTGCCCGCGCCGGTTGACGTAGCGGCGCTCCTGCCCGAGCCGGATGCCGGCGCCGCTGTCGGTGCCGTAGCTGAGGCCGGCGGTATAGACGTCGCGCTTGGCGGGCGTGAGGCTGACGTCCACCGGCACCTCGCCGTCAACGGCGTCTTCCGGGCGCGGCGTGATGTCGATGCGGCTGAAGTAGTCCAGGCGGCTGAGCGAGGTGCGCAGGCGATCCAGGCGGCCCTGGTGGTAGTACTCGCCCTCGTCCCAGTAGACCAGGCGCTCGAGCAGGGCGTTGTCGACCACTTCGGTGGGCGACTGAACGAAGCGGGTCGGCCCCATGTCGTAGCGCTCGCCGCTGGTCCACACCAGCTCGATGTCGGCGGCCTGCTCGGCGCGGGTCACCGCCACGCGGCGCGCGCTGAAGTCGGCGTCGAAATACCCGCGCTCGGCCAGCCGGCGGCTGATCCGGGTCTTGCTGGACTCGTAGGACGGGTGGTCGAGGATCGAGCCCTCGCGCGGGATGAAGTCGTCCAGCTCCTCCTGCAGGTAGCGGTCGTCGTGGCCCTCGCCGATGATCGCGATGTCGGCGCGGCGCACGCGCACCGGTTCGCCGGGTTCGACCGTCACCACCACGGCCACCGGCGCCTGGGCATCGCCCGCGGCGCGGCTGGCGCCGGCCTCGCGCACCGCCTGCGCGGTGGCTGCGGCGCTGTCCGAGGCCTCCTGTTCCTCCTGTGCCGCGGTGTCGAGCACCACCCGGCGCTCGCCGCCGCGCACGCGCTCGACCACGATCCGCGGGGAGTAGTAGCCGAAGGGCTCGAGTGCCTCGCGGGTCTCGTCGCCGGCCGCGCGCATCATGTAGGCGAGCCGGCGCCAGGTGACGTCGCTGCCGATGGCATCGACCAGCGACAGCGAGGTGCGCACGTTCTCCTCCATCTCCTCGTCGAGCCCCACGATCTCGACCGAGGACACGCTGGCGGCGTGGGCGCTGCCGATGACGGCGCTGCCGGCGATGGCGAAGAGGACGGCGGCGACAGCGGCGCGGTGGGGCGTGGGCATTCGGGGAGGATACCGGTGGGGTGTCGACGGACCCTTAACGCAGGGTCCTTCGGATGCACTGGAATGCCTGTCGTCCCTGGACCCGCCCCCGCTGATCGGAACTGCAGGAGCCGCTACAGCGGCGATCGGGTTACCGGAGCATTCGATCGCCGCTATAGCGGCTCCTACAGGAGCACGGCGTGGTGCACGGGGGATCCGGAGGCTTCAGGCCGACAGCTGGCCGAGTTCCGCCACTGCGCCGAGGCGCTTCGCCAGCCGCTGGAGCAGGGCGAGGCGGTTGTTGCGCAGCGCCGGATCTTCGGCATTCACCATCACCGCGTCGAAGAAGGCATCGACCTCGGGCCGCAGGCGCGCCAGGCGCGCGAGCGCCGCCACGTAGTCGCCGCGATCCAGCGCCGGACCCGCCTCGGACCAGGCCGCCTCGACCGCGGTCGACAGCGCCCGTTCGGCGGGCTCGACCAGCAGCGCGGTATCGACGTCCTCGGCCACCACGCCGTCCGCCTTGCGCAGGATGTTGCGAATGCGCTTGTCGGCGGCGGCCAGCGCCTCGGCCTCGGGCAGCTTCGCGAAACTGGCGATTGCCGCGATGCGCTGGTCGAAATCCGCCAGCGACGCCGGACGCAGTGCGGCGACGGCACTGAAGTGCTGCGTCGGCACGCCGCGGTCGGCGTAATACCCGCGCAGGCGGTCGAGGACGAAGTCGTAGAGCTCGGTGGCCAGCGTGCGCGCGGCGTCACCCTGCGGGCGCGCGGCCTCGGGCAGCGCGGCGATGGCGGCGGCGAGGGTGGCGGGCAGGTCGAGCTCGAGCCCGCCTTCGATGATCGTCCGCGCAAGTCCGAGCGCGGCGCGGCGCAGCGCGAAGGGGTCCTTGTTGCCGGTGGGCCTGAGCCCCGCGGCAAAGCCGCCGGCCAGCGTGTCGACGCGCTCGGCCACCGCGAGCAGCCGGCCCAGCGGCGACGGCGCGATCGCGTCGCCCGCGCCGCGCGGCTGCCAGGCTTCGTCGAGCGCGTTCGCCAGCGCCTCGCGATCCTCGCGCGCCAGCCCGGCCAGGGCGGGATCCTGGATCGCGTAGTAGCGGCCGGCGATGCCCTGCAGCTCGGGGAACTCGTTGACCATGCGCGACTGCAGGTCGGCCTTCGACAGCAGCGCCGCCTCGCGGGCCAGCGCCGGAGCCACGCCGACGGCGGGCGCCAGCGCTTCGGCCAGCTTCGCCACGCGCGCGGCCTTGTCGGCCACGCTGCCGAGCTTCGCCTGGTAGGTCACGCCGGCGAGGCCGGCGTTCATCCCCGTCAGTCCCTGCTTCATGTCCTCGACGAAGAAGAACCTGGCGTCGGCGAAGCGCGGGCGGATCACGCGCTCGTAGCCCTTGCGCACTTCGGTCTCGTCGCGCGGCACGACGTTGGCCACGCCGATGAAGCGCTCGGACAGCCGGCCCTCGGCGTCGAGCACCGGGAAGAACTTCTGGTTGGCCTCCATGGTCGCCACCAGCGCCTCCTGCGGGACCGCGAGGAACTCGGGCTCGAACGAGCAGGCGACGGCATGCGGCCATTCCACCAGGCATTCCACCTGGGCGAGGTTGCCGGGTTCGATGCGCGCCACGCCGCCGCCGGCGGTCGCCGCGGCCTGCACGCCTTCGACGATCGCGTCGCGCCGCTCCTCGGGATCGACCAGCACCCTGGCGGCGCGCAGGCCGTCGACGTAGTCGGCGGGCGTGCCGATCCAGACCGGCCGGTCGTGCATGAAGCGGTGGCCGCGGCTCATGCGGTCGGACGCGATGCCGAAGGCGCTCGCGGGCACGACCTCGTCGCCCAGCAGCACCACCAGCCAGTGCGCCGGCCGGGCGAAGGCGTGCGCGTGCGCGCCCCAGCGCATCGGCTTGGGGATCGGCATCGCCGCGATCGCTTCGTCCAGCACCGCCTGCAGCAGGTCGCGGGTGGCCGCGCCCGGCGTGACCGAGCGGTGCACGAAGCGCTCGCCCTTCTGGTCGCGGGTGCGTTCAAGCGACGTCCACTCGACGCCGGCCTTCTGCGCGAAGCCCTGCAGTGCGCGCGTCGGCTGGCCGTCGCCGTCGAGGGCGATGTTGAGGTAGGGCCCGAGGACCTCCGAGGACTGCTCGGGCTGGGCGACGGCCACGCCATCGAGCAGCACCGTGAGCCGGCGCGGGGTGTACAGCGGACGCGCGCCATCGGCGAAGGCCACGCCGCGGCGCGACAGTGCATCGCGCACGCCGTCGAGGAAGGCGCGGGCCAGGCCGGGCAGCGCGTTGACGGGCAGCTCGTCGGTGCCCAGTTCGATCAGGAGCGGTGCGGTATCGGTCATCTTGGGGCCCCGGGGTCAGGCGGCGTGGGCCGGCGCGCCGCGCAGGCCGGGGAAGCCGAGCTTTTCGCGCTGCGCGTGGTAGGCCTCGGCGACGGCCTGCGACAGCTTGCGCACGCGCAGGATGTAGCGCTGGCGCTCGGTGACGCTGATCGCGCGGCGCGCGTCGAGCATGTTGAAGCTGTGGCTGGCCTTCATCACCTGCTCGTAGGCGGGCAGCGGCAGGCCGAGTTCGACCAATGTCAGCGCCTCGGCCTCGCAGGCGTCGAAGCGATGGAAGAGTTCGGCGACGTCGGCGTGCTCGAAGTTGTACGTGCTCTGCTCGACCTCGTTCTGGTGGTAGACGTCGCGATAGGTCACCGGCGTGCCGTCGGGGCCGTGCGTCCAGACCAGGTCGAAGACGTCGTCGACGTTCTGCAGGTACATGCACAGGCGCTCGAGGCCGTAGGTGATCTCGCCGAGCACCGGGCGGCACTCGATGCCGCCGGCCTGCTGGAACCAGGTGAACTGGGTCACCTCCATGCCGTTCAACCAGACCTCCCAGCCCAGGCCCCAGGCACCGAGCGTCGGGGATTCCCAGTTGTCCTCGACCAGGCGCAGGTCGTGCACCAGCGGGTCGACGCCCAGGCTCTTCAGCGACTCGAAATACAACTCGACGATGTTGTCGGGCGAAGGCTTCATCACCACCTGGTACTGGTAGTAGCGCTGCAGCCGGTTGGGGTTCTCGCCGTAGCGGCCGTCGGTCGGGCGGCGGCAGGGCTGCACGTAGGCCGCGTTCCACGGCTCCGGCCCGATCGAGCGCAGGAAGGTCGCGGGATGGAAGGTGCCTGCACCGACCTCGAGGTCGAGCGGCTGGATCAGCACGCAGCCCTGCGCGGCCCAGTATTCGTTGAGCCGCTGGATCAGCTGCTGGAAGGTGGGTGCGGTCATGCGTGCTCCGGGCCGGCCAGGGGGACGCCGGCGCCATGAATTGGGGACGCGCTAGTATAGCGGGGCCCTCCGCCCGGCCCTTGCGGCTGCGCGCTTCTTTCCGGTGTCGTCGATGATCCGAAACTCGCGTCCCTTCCTCGTCGTCGAGACCGGCCAGCCAGTGCCTTCGATGCGTCGCCACGGCGGCTTCGCGCACTGGATCCGCACCGCCGCGGGACTCGCGCGCGGCGAGGTCGAGGTGGTGAACGTGCAGGCGGGCGATGCGCCGCCGGCACACGGCGAGCATGCCGGGGTGATCGTCAGCGGCTCGGGCGCCATGGTCAGCGACCGCGAAGCGTGGAGCGAGCGCACCGCCGACTGGCTGCGCGACGCCGCGCACGGCGGCGCCCCACTGTTCGGCATCTGCTATGGCCACCAGCTGCTGGCGCATGCCCTGGGCGGCGAGGTCGCCGACAATCCGCGCGGGCTCGAGATGGGCACGGTCGACCTCGAACTGCATCCCGCGGCCGGCGAAGATCCCCTGTTCACCGGCTTGCCCGCGCGCATCCAGGCGCAGGCCACGCACCTGCAGAGCGTGATCCGCCCGCCGGAGGGCGCGATCGTGCTGGCCAGCTCCACGCTCGACGACCGCCATGCTTTCCGCTGGGGCGAGTCGGCCTGGGGCGTGCAGTTCCATCCGGAGTTCAGCGCCGACCACATGCGCGGCTACGTGCGCGCGCGCGCCGCCAACCTGGAGCGCGGCGGGCAGGATGCCGCGGCGATCCACGCCGCGGTGCGCGCAGCGCCGGACGCGCGCCGCGTGCTGCGCCGCTTCGTGCGCCGGGCGCGTCGCCACGCCTGAACCATCGGGTACGATGGCCGGCGTGGCGCCGCCACGCTGACACCACATGCAATCGGGGAACGGGATGACGACACGCACGATGGGCCCGGCCGCCGGCTGGCGCTGGCTGATGGCCGCTGTGAACCTGGGTGGAAGCAACCCCAAGGCGATCTTCGGCGGCGCGGCCCTGCTGCTGGTGGTGGTGTTCGCCGCGGCGATGGTCCTGAGCATCCTGGCGGCGATGCTGATGCCCGCGGGGATGGGCGCCCAGCTGGCGGGCAGCCTGCTGGTGACCCTGCCGCTGCTGGCGCTGATGGCCGCGCTGATGGTGGGCTACCTGCGGCTGATCGACGCGGTCGAGGCCGGTCGTCCCGCGAGCGCCACCCAGGTCTTCTCCGGCTTCTCCGATCGCAGCGCCTGGGTGCAGGCGATGGTGATCCTGGTGCTGCTGGCGCTGCTGCAGTACCTGCTGATCGCGGGCGGCGTGATGCTGGCCGCGCCCGACGCCGGGCGCTGGTACCTCGAAAACATGGCCTCGGCGACGGCGGTGACGCCGGACCAGATGGCCGAGATGCCGCCCGGCTTCGGCCGCATGCTGGCGGTGGTGATGGTGGTGGGCGTGCTGACCTACGCCGCGCAGGCGATCGCGCTCGGCCAGGTGGCGCTGCGCAACCGCGGGATCGGCGGAGCGCTTGGCGACGGTGCCGCCGGCGCGGTGCGCAACGTGCTGCCGCTGGTGGTGCTGATGCTGCTGGGCCTGGTGGCGATGCTGGTGATCGGCATGGTGGTCGGCCTGCTGGCGGTGCTGTTCGGCGGCCTCGCCGGAGGCAGCACCACGGCGATGATCATCGCCGTGGTGGTCGGGATCCCGGTCTACCTGCTGCTGGTGCTGGTGATGATCGTGGTGAGCTTCGGCGTGATGTACGCCATGTGGCGCGACATCTGCGGCGACGGCGAGAGCGCCGGCCGCGACGACGGCACCCGCGTCGCCGTCTGACGCCCGCGGCCGGGCGTTTCGTCCGACCGCCGCCCCGGGCTCAGCCCCGGAGCGCGCGATCCAGCGCGGCCTGCATGGCCGCGCCCATGGCCGCCGCCGCCCAGGCGGTGGCCAGCAGAAGCGCGGCGGCCAGGAGCCACAGCCAGGCGCGTGCCCAGCGCGGCATCGTTGACGGCGCATCCGCCGCCAGGACCACGCGCGTCGCACTGAGGCGGTCGTGCAGTGCCGCATGTGCCGGCGGGATGGCGGCCAGCAGGTGGCCGACGTTGAGGCTCAGCCATGACAGCGTCCCGGCCAGGAAGCGCAGCAGCAGGCGTCCGGTCGCGGCATCGCCCCCGGCCACGGTGGCCACGCGCAGGCCCAGCGCGCGCTTGCCGGGCGTCGCGCGCAGCGACGAGCCTTCGAAGCCCACGCACCAGGCGAGGAACAGCGCCGCGAACACCGCGAGCGGCGGGACCGCGAGCGCGGCCAGCGCCGCCTGCACGTCGCGCGCCGCGGCGAGCAGCGCCGGATCGCGCAGCGCACCGCGCGTCAATGCCAGCAGCGCGCCGGCGCCGGAAGCCGCGTCCGCACCTGCACCGGTCGCCATCGCGCCGCTGACCACGCCCGCCATGCGCTGCGCCAAGGCGTCCACCAGCACGCTCCACGCCGCGGCCAGGGCGCCCGACGCCGGGCGCATCGACCCGACGCACAGCGCCAGCGTCGCCAGGCCGACGGGCAGCGCATCCAGCGACCACGCTGCGCCGCGTCGCCAGAAGCCGGCGGGACGCATCAGTCCGGGCCGGCGGTGCCGGCGGCGGGCTCGCGCCGCGACAGCATCCGCGCGGCGATGATCCCCGCCTCGTACAGCAGGCACATCGGGATCGCCAGCATCAGCTGCGAGATCACGTCCGGGGGCGTGATGATCGCCGCCAGGATGAAGATGCCGACGATCGCGTAGCCGCGCGCCTCGCGCAGCTGCGCCGGCGTCACCCAGCCCATCAGCACCAGGATCACCAGCGCCACCGGCAGCTCGAAGCTCAGGCCGAACGCGAGGAAGATCACCAGCACGAAGTCGAGGTAGGCGTTGATGTCGGTCATCATCGCCACGCCTTCGGGCGTGACCATGGTGAGGAAGCCGAACACCGAGGGCAGCACCACGAAGAAGGCGAAGGCGCAGCCGGCGTAGAACAGCAGCAGCGAGCTCGCCAGCAGCGGAAACGCCAGGCGCTTCTCGCGCCGGTAGAGTCCCGGCGCGACGAAGGCCCAGGCCTGGTAGAGCAGCCACGGCATGCTCAGCACCAGCGCGGCGAAGAACGCCAGCTTGAGCGGCGCGAAGAACGGCGACGCGACCTCGACCGCGATCAGCTGCGCGCCCGCGGGCAGCTTGTCGACCAGCGGCTGCGACAGGCGGGTGTAGAGGGTGTTGGCGAAGGGCAGCAGCGCGGCCAGCACCACGCCCAGGCCCACGAGCCCGCGCAGGATGCGCGAGCGCAGCTCGAGCAGGTGGTCGAAGATGTTGCCTTCGCCGTCAGCCCCGGCCATCGGCGTCTCCGTCGGCTGCGGGCGTGGAATCGCCGGCGGGCGTGCCCGAAGGTTCCTGCACGGCGGCGGTGCCGGATCCTGCGCCTTCGCCCGCGGTGGGCGCGTCCGGCGCCGCCCGCTCGCCGGCGAGATCGTCGCGCAGCGCCCTGAAGCCCTTGCGGGCGTCAGCGTCGGCCTTGCGCACGCCGGCGTCCAGGTCGTCGACCGCGCTGCGCGCCTGGCGCTCGAAATCGGTGGCGGAGCTGCGCACCGAATCCAGATTGCGCTTGAGCTCCTCGGCCGCCAGCTCGCGCTCCAGCTCGGAGCGCACCGAGTACCACTGCGCGCGTGCGCGCCGCACCCACAGGCCGGCGAAGCGCGCGGCCTTCGGCAGGCGCTCGGGTCCGAGGACCACGAGCGCCACCAGGGCGATCATCAGCAGTTCGCCGAAGCCGAGGTCGAACATGCCCGGACGCCGCGCCCGGGATCAGCGCTCGACGGAGTCGCTGTCGCGCTCGGCCTTGCGCTCGCCCTCGCGGGACTGGTCGCCGAGCTGGCCGGCGGGGGTGTCGTCGTCCGCCATGCCCTTCTTGAAGCCCTTCACCGCCTCGCCAAGGTCGCGACCGGCGCCGCGCAGGCGCTTGGTGCCGAAGATCAGCAGCACGACCACCAGGACGATGATCCAATGCCAGATGCTGAAACTGCCCATTGCCGCGGTACCTGGATGTGTTCGGGGGCTCAGGATAGCAAGTCACCCGCGACCGGATCGCGGGCGACGGGTGCCTCAGTCGATGGGATCGGGCAGCGGCGCCGGCAGGTTGTCGGCCGGCAGCGGCTCGGAGGTCACCTGCGTTCCGTCGACCGGCTCGAAGGCGCCGGGGCCCTGGGCCGGCGTCGTGCCGGTGCCGATCGGCGAGGTTTCCACCGTCGCGCCCTGCGCGGGAGCGGGTGCGGGCGTCGCCGCCACGCGGGTGCGGGCGCGCGCGGCCGTGCCCTCGGTGCCGCGGTTGGCGCGTGCCAGCGCGGTGGCTTCCTCCAGGCTGTCGCGGAATTCGACCACCGGCGTGGAGGGCTGCCCGTTCGCGCGACCTTCGAAGATCATCCGCGGCGTGGTGTCGCGGCCGTAGGCGGCCTCGTTGGCCGCGTCGTCGATCGACAGGACCGCGCCGTCGAGCGCGATGCCCGCGAACAGGCCGCGGGCGCGCGACCAGGACCAGATCTCGGCCTTGAGCTCGCCGTCGGTGGCGGTGGACGCGTTGCGGCCGACCGGGCCGGCGGCGACCGCGGCATCCGCGCCCAGGGTGAACTTGCCGTTGACGATCGATTCCAGCCCGCGGTCGCTGCGGAACACCAGCACCACGTCGGCCGACTGCACGCCGGCCTGCAGGCCGATGCTGCCGCCGGTGAGCTTGACGAAGCTCGGGTTCGACCACGTGCCATCGGGGTTCTTCACCGACATCATGCCGTGGCCGCGGCGGCCACCGATGACCAGGCCGGCCTTGATGGTGTCGGGCACGACGACGATCGCGCGCGCCTCGTCGAAGAGCTTTTCCGGGATCGCCGACTCCGGGATCGCCTGGATGTCGGTGAGCACGCGCACCGCGTTGACCGCGCGCGCGTCCTCGCGGGGACCGGCGGCGGCGGGCGCGGCGGCGAGCGCGAGGGACAGCGCAGTGGCCAGGACGGGCAGGCGGAGCAGGTGGCGCTTGGCGGTCATGTGGGACTCCGGACGGACGGATGCGTATGAGGATGCGGCGCGAAGCGCGCGCTGTCGACCGCGGTGCGGCGCGTTGAGGCTAGGCGCGGCGCGATGAATCGGCCATGAGCCTCACCGTTTCATCGTCGTCGCGGGCGTGGCCGCGCGCGCCTCCGTACACTTGCGGCAACGCTCGCCGACGCCAGCCCGCTGACCGATGACCGACTCCATGCCTGCTTCCCGCGACGTCCTGTTGCTCGCCAACCTCGGCACACCCTCGGCGCCGACCGCGGAGGCGGTCTCGCGCTACCTCGGCGAGTTCCTGGCCGATCCCCGCGTGGTGCAGCTGCCGCGGCTGTTCTGGCTGCCGCTGCTGCGGCTGGTGGTGCTGCCGCTGCGCTCGCGCCGGGTCGCGCACAACTATGCCGAGATCTGGATGGACGGCGGCTCGCCGCTCGAGGTGCACACGCGCCGGCTGGCCGCGGCGGTGCAGCCGCTGATGCCCGGCGTGCACGTCGAACACGTGATGCGCTATGGCGAGCCGGCGCTGACGCGGCGGCTGCGCGAGCTGCGCGCCGGCGGCGCGCGCGTCCTGGTGCTGCCGGTGTACCCGCAGTACTCGACCACCACGACCGCGTCGGTGGCGGACGTCATCGGGCGCGAGCTGCCCGCCGCGCGCATGATCGAGGACTACCACGTCGATCCGGGCTGGGTGGACGCCGTGGCCGGCTCGATCCGCCGCCACTGGGACCAGCACGGACGCGGCCAGCGGCTGCTGTTCTCCTTCCACGGCATCCCGCAGCGCCTGGTCGACAAGGGCGATCCCTACGAGCGCCAGTGCCATGCCAGCGCGCAGGCGATCGCCGCCGCGCTGGGGCTCGGCGAGGGCGAGTGGCAGCTGACCTTCCAGTCGCGCTTCGGCGGCGGCAAGTGGCTGTCGCCAGCCACCGATGCCACGGTGCGCGCGCTGCCGGCCGAAGGCATCCGGCGCATCGATGTCGTCTGCCCGGGGTTCTCGGCCGACTGCCTGGAGACCCTGGAGGAGATCTCGATGCAGAACGCGGAATTCTTCCGCGAGGCCGGCGGCGAGACGCTGTCCTACATCCCCTGCCTCAATGACGATCCCGCGCATGCGCGCGCGATCGCGGCCCTGGCGCAGCGCGAATTCGCCGCGTGGGCCTGACCCGCGGCTTCGAGCTGGCGCTCCCGGGCGGCACGGTGCGCGGGCTGCGCGCCGGCGCCGAGGGCGCGCCGCGGGTGCTGGCCCTGCACGGCTGGCTCGACAACGCCGCGAGCTTCGCGCCGCTGGCGCCGTTCCTGCCGGGTCTCGACCTGGTGGTCCCGGACCTGCCCGGCCATGGCCGCAGCGACCATCTGCCGCGCGGCATGGACTATTCCTTCGCCGGCGCGGTGCACGGCGTGCTCGATATCGCCGATGCGCTGGGCTGGGAGCACTTCGCCCTGCTCGGTCACTCGATGGGCGCCGGCATCGCCAGCCTGGTCGCCGCGGCCTGCCCGGCGCGCGTGCAGCGGCTGGTCGCGATCGAGGCCCTGGGCGCGCTGGCCGAGGTGCCCGAACGCACGGTGGAGCGCCTGCGCCAGGCGGTCGAGGCCACCCGTGCCCTGCCCGGCAAGCGCCTGCGCGTGTTCCCGGACCTCGAGCTGGCGGTCCGCGCGCGCATGCAGGCCAACGGCCTCGACGAGGCGGTTGCCCGGCTGCTGGTCGAGCGCGGTACCGAGGCGGTCGAGGGCGGCTGGCGCTGGAGCAGCGATCCGCGCCTGACCCTGCCGACCATGGTCCGCATGACCGAGGCGCAGGTCGAGGACCTGGTGGCTGGCATCACCTGCCCGGCCAGGGTGCTGTTCGCCGATCCGGCCCAGCCCTACCTGCCCGATGCGGTGCGCCGCGCGCGCGCCGCGCTGCTGCCGGCGGGCGATCTGGTGGTGATGGCCGGTGGCCACCACCTGCACATGGAGCAGCCGGCCGAGGTGGCCGCCGTGGTCGGCGCGTTCCTTCAGGGATGACGCACGCAGGGATGACGCCCGCGGGGCGAGGCGTGTAGCGGCTACTGGCGGGTGCTGTCGCGCAGCTGGATGCCGACCAGCAGCGGTCCGCCGGCGTGGCGGGTGAAGGTGTAGGTGGCCTCGCGCGGGCCATGGCTGAAGCCGAGCATCGCGCTGTCGGCCTGCTGCATCGCCAGCGTCTGCGCCCAGCCCTTGCCGGCCATCGCCGTGCGCGCGGTCTCGAACATCGTCGCCACCGCGCCGTCGGCCTCCAGGCTGACCAGGCGCGCGCCACCCACGTCCATCACGCTGGTGACGCCGTAGCTGGGCGGCAGGAACAGGTCGTCCGGGAAGTCCGCTGGCAGCGCGATGCCGTCACCGGTCGCGATGGCGACGTGGCCGCCCGCGGTCGCGATGCGCATGCGCTCGCCGTCCCGATCCACGCTCACCTTCTGTCCGCTGGCGCGCTCGATCGCGACCTCGGTTGCGGCGTCGGCGGCGCGATGGCAGCCGGACGCGGCCAGGAGCCCGCAGCCGGCCAGGATCAGGAGAGGCGTGGGATGGCGCATAGGGATCGAACCCGGTGGCAGGTGCCTGACCGGTACAACGCCCTCAACCTGTCGGACCGGACAGCTGCCGCAGCATCGCCTTGAGCCGGCGACCGTGGACCCGGAACCAGTCGCGCTCGTCGCGCCACTGCGGGAAGCGCGCCTCGACCTGCGCCCAGAACGCCGGCGAATGGTCGGCATGCAGCAGGTGGCAGAGCTCGTGGACCAGCACGTACTCGAAGGCCGACGGCCGGCCGAGCACCAGCGACAGGTCCAGTGCGAGCGTGCCGTCGGGCGCGAGCGAGCCCCACTGCGACGACATCGCCTTGACCCGGATGCGCGCCGGCGCGCGCGGCAGGGTCGGCAGGTAGCGCGGCAGCCAGGCGCCGATGTCGGCGCGCGCCTCGCCCTCGTAGAAATCGCGCAGGGCGCGCCGCAGCGCCGCGTCGCCACCGCGGCCGGTGTGGCGGAACACCAGCTGGTCGCCGTCGCGCGCCACGCACGCGAAGCGGCCGGCCTCCCAGCGCAGCGGCTGCATCACCCCGCGCAGCGGCAGGGCCGGGGTCACGCCGCGCTCGAGCGGCATCACCAGGTCGTCGATGGCGTGCGCGCGCAGCTGCGCGGCCAGCCAGTCGCGGTGCTGTTCGAGGAAGCGCGTGCCGGAGATCGCGCTCGCGCGCGGCGGCAGCGTCAGCCGCGCGCCGCGTTCGTCGACCGACAGGCGCAGCCGGCGCGCGCGCGGATCGCGCACGCGCACCACCTCGACCTCGCTGCCATCGTCCAGGGCAAGCGCGACGGTGTCGCGCGTGATGTTGCGGGTGCCCGGCGCTTCGGACTTCGTGAGCAGCAGGCGCAGCAGGGACGACATGCGGCGATTCTACAGCGCGCCGTCCACGCGCAAGTGATCAGGCATCCACGCGCGACAGCTTCAGCGACGGCTCGAGGATCTCGAACAGCCTGCGCACTTCGGCCGACATCAGCGAGAAGCGCGCGTCGAGTTCGGCGCGCATGTCGTCGCGGTCGCCGCCTTCGAGCTGGTCGACGGCGCCGTCGAGGAACTTCAGCTTGCGCACCACCAGGTCTTCGCCGAGCACGAAGGACACGTGGTCGTCGAGCTCCAGCGCGAGTTTCGTGACCTGCTTTCCGGCCTCGAGGTGGTGGGTGATCTCCTCGCTGCCGAGGTCCTGGCGCTGGCACTTCACGATCGCGCCGGTGTCGTTGCCGTCCTTGAGCTCGCACTCCTCGCCAAGCGACAGGCCTTCGGGCAGCGGCTCGCCGGCGATCCAGCCGGTCAGCACGCTGCGCGGCGCGACTTCGGCATTGGCCGGCAGCGCGGGGAAGCTGCCCAGCGCTTGGCGCAGCGCCGACACCACCGCCTCGGCGCTCTTGCGCGAGGAGGAGTCGACGATGCACAGGCCGTGCTTGAGGTCGAGCAGGGCGTCGGTGCGCGAGGGACGGACGAAGGCGCGCGGCAGGAGCTCGTGCACGAGCTCGTCCTTCATCCGCTTGCGCGCGCGGCCGCCGGGGCGGCGCCCTTCGCGCTCCTCGGCCTCCTCGAGCTTGCGCGCGAGCATGTCGTTGACCACCGCGGCCGGCAGCAGGCGGTCCTCGCCGCCCACCGCCACCCACGCGGCGTCGCCGATGCGGTGCGAGTAGGCCTCGGAGTCGCGGCCCAGCGCGGGCACGAATCCGCGCGAGGACAGCTCGAGCGGGCCGACCGGCTTGAGCGGATGGGTGGCCAGGGCCTCCTCGAGGCCTTCGAGGTCGAGCGAGACGGGAAAGCGGAACAGGGTCAGGTTGCGGAAGAACATGGGGGAGGAAGCCTTGTGGTCGGGATGGGAGGCGCGCGTGGGACGGCGCGCGGATCAGGTCATGTGCGCGATGCGCGGACGCAGCGGCGTCCCGCGCGTGCGGGCGGGTGTGCTGCCGGGCCGGGCATCAGGCGGCGTCGCCGGCGCGCGGCGCGTCGTGGGGCTCGCCGGCCAGCCAGTCGTGAGCGTCGGCGACCGCCGCCGCGTCGCGATGGCCGAGGCCGAGGAAGTCGAAGAGCTTCGGATCCGCGAGCTGCGAGGGCCGGACGTCGCCCAGCGCGCGGGCGATCTGCTCGATGCGCCCGGGTGTCTCGCGCTCCCAGTCGCGCATCATCCTCTGCACCTGCTTGCGCTGCAGGTTCTCCTGCGAGCCGCAGAGGTTGCAGGGGATGATCGGGAACGCCCTGGCCTCGGCATAGGCGGCGATGTCGTCCTCGCGCACGTAGGCGAGCGGCCGGATGACCACGTGGCGCCCGTCATCGGACAGCAGCTTCGGCGGCATCGCGCTGAGCTTGGCGTGGAAAAACAGGTTGAGGAAGAACGTGGCCACCATGTCGTCGCGGTGGTGGCCCAGCGCGATCCGGGTGTAGCCGTGCTCGGCGGCCCAGGTGTACAGCGCGCCGCGGCGCAGGCGCGAGCACAGCGAGCACATGGTCTTGCCTTCGGGGACCACGCGCGAGACGACCGAGTAGGTGTCCTGCTCGATGATGTGGAAGTCGACGCCGAGCGAGCGCAGGTAGTCGGGCAGCACGTGCTCCGGGAAGCCCGGCTGTTTCTGGTCCAGGTTCACCGCGGTCAGCGAGAACGACACCGGCGCCTTCTTCTGCAGCTGCAGCAGCACGTCGAGCATGGTGTAGCTGTCCTTGCCGCCGGACAGGCAGACCATCACCCGGTCGCCGTCCTCGATCATGCCGAAGTCGGCGACGGCCCGGCCGACCTGGTGGCGCAGCCGCTTGCCCAGGCGCTGCGCCTCGTGCGAGGCGCGGTGCGCGCGGGGCGCGGGTTCGGCGAGGGGCAGGACGATGCTCATGCGCGTATTTTAGCCGCCCGCGACAGCGTGTACCCTCGCCGCATGCCCAGCTTCGACCCAGCGGAGCAGGCGCGCCTGAGCGCGCGGCTGCAGGCGCTCCGGACCGAACACCGCGACCTCGACGCCGCGGTCGCCCGGCTGCAGCGCGATCCCGGCGCCGACGAGCTGATGGTCAAGCGCCTGAAGCGGCGCAAGCTGCAGCTCAAGGACGCCATGGAGCGCGTGGAGTCGGCGATGATTCCCGACGAACCGGCCTAAGCGCCGGCCCGCACAAGCGGTCGCCCGCCGCCCCGGCCAGCCGGCGTCACCTGCGCTGGCCGCTGGCGTGGCCCCGGCGCGTTGGCAACGGAGCCGGGCCTGCGCGCCGCGATGTCCGGCAGTCGCCATGCGGCGCATGTCCGGGAGCCGTCGCCATGGGTGTTCGCCTCAGCCTTGCCATTTGCATCCTGGGCCTGTACGGCCCCGCACCAGCCCTGGCCGCGGACCATGGGGCGATTGCCGACCCGGCCAGGGCCGTGCGGGACCGTCCGGTCGCGATCGACGTCCTGGCCAACGACCCGGGCGTCAGCGCGCGCACGGTCATGTGGATCGCGACCCGGCCCGCCCATGGCACGGCGACCGTGCAGGGCCGGGAGATCGTCTACACGCCCACGGCGGGATTCGTCGGCCGCGACACGCTGCGCTACCTGGTCAAGACCGGCCGCCGCGTGGGCCTGGCGACGGTGACGGTGGACGTGGCTCCGGCCCAGCTGACGCTGGCCGGCAGGGTCACGGAAGGAGGAGCGGATGCGCAGGTGTCCGCGGTCTCCGGGCGGCTCCGGTTCATGGCGCAGGCGAATGCAGCCGGTGACTACGTGCTGCCCATGGCGGGCTATGACGACGACATGGTCAGGTTGCAGAGCCGCCGCGGGCAGGTCGCGCTGGCCAGTATCGTCGGGTCGTTCGGGCGCCTGCGCGGGGAGTCCGGGGCCGACGCCATCCTGTCGCGCGACGAGAACGCGCAGGTGCAGGTGACGCGCCTGGCCACGTCGCTCGCCTACCTCCTGCAGCTGGCCGGAAACGGGGCGCCGATCCTCGGGGAACAGCAGCTCGACGATGCACGTGCGGCGATCGACAGTGACGTGCTGCTGCAGATGGCCGCCGCGATCGACCTCGTTGCCGGCCATGGATACCCGCTGCCTCCAGGCATCGCCGACACGCTCGAACTGATCAGCGACACCGACGCCTACCGGCAGTTCGTCGCCGACGTCGCGGCCTCCGATCCGCAAGCGCTCCAGGAGGCGGTTGCGCAAATCCTGGCTGATCCAGAGGTCCTTCCGCCGACGGGGCGCGACGCGTTCGTCGGCGACTGGACCATGATTTTGTCCAGCGCCTCCGGAACGATCCGGGTCGGCGTGGTCTACGCCGAGCGGGTGTCGCTGCACGACGATGGTGGCGGGCAGTACGCTGATACAACGGCCGCGCCGCTGACCGCCGTCGACTGGACGTTCGTGGACGGAGAAGCCCGCGCCACGCTGCTGCCGCCACGCCGCGAGGAATACGAACTGTTCCGGGACGGAACCTTCGTGCGCCTCATCCACCTGATCGATCGCGTCGACCTTGTCCGGCTGGTGGACGGGGGCAGCGGCCGGCACGTCGTCGGGGCCCGCTACCACCAGCGCGAGATCCTTGCGGATCCGCCCTATACCGAGCGGAGCTATGTCACGAACGCGACGAGGCAGGCCCATGCGCCCGGGTTCCCGGGCCTGCCATTTCCTGCTTCTGAGTTCCCGGGCGCGCATGCCCTGCCCATCCACCGGCCGGAAATCTTCGGTGCTGGCGTAGCCGAAAGCTCTCTGACCGCAGCGAACTTCGGCATACACACCTTCTCCGCGGATGGAACCGGCACGGTCGACGACGGCCAGGCGTTCAACTGGTCGCTGGGAGCTGACGGCCGCCTCTCGCTGGGCTATTCCGATGGCGAAACCGTCGACATGACGCGGCTTCACGTCGACGGCCTGAAAGGCGTCGGGATCCTTGCCGAATACCTGCTGCCCGGGGGGCGCAGCAAGGTCGCCTACAGCCTCGCCTCGGCGCGCGACGGCAGCCTTTCGTTCACTCCGGGGGTCCTGACCGGGCCATGGCGGTCGGGGTTCGACGTCAGCCAGACCGCGTACGACTTCGCGCCGTTCTACGGCTTCTACCTGGTGCTCGACGCCATTGGCACGGGCAGCTACGTCAGCATCTCCGAAACCGGCTCCACCACGACCCCGCTGCGCTGGGACATCGTCAACGGCGTGATGGTGGCAAGGCAGTTCTCCGGGACCCAGGTCTCGCGTGAGCGCCGCTGGATCCCGGTGTCGCGGTCGGGTGACCGCATCTACGTCCACGAAGAGCTGTGGGCCGACCCCGACCTGGGCGGCCCCCTTCCCATGCTGCTCCAGAGCCAGCGAGCGAACTTCTACGATTCCGAGGCGCCGCCGGCAGCCGTGCGCCAGCCCCTGGTCCCGCGCTCAGCCCCGGGTGGCGTCCGCGGGCGCTGAAACGGGCCGCGCCGCTTCCGGACTGATCTTCTCGATCGTATGCCGCAGCTCGCGGCCCAGGATGATCTTGGCGTCGCGCGCGAAGCCGGCCAGGCGCTCGTCGAAGGCCAGCTTGCTGTTCTGGTCCAGCTTCACCAGGCCCATTTCGCGCAGCTTCTGGATGAAGCCGCGAAACAGGGTCTTGTCGAAGAATTCCGGGGCGGCCGGCGCGTACAGCAGCGACAGCCGCTGCGCCGCCAGCTGGCACAGGCCCTCCAGCTCGCCGGCGCCGAGCGTGCCCGAGCCGTTCTTGGCCAGCACCGAGATCGCGATGTAGTAGCGCTCGAAGGCCTGCTGCAGCGGATGCCCGATCGCGCGCAGCCGGAAGACCTCGTCCGACTGCCCGGGGTGGCGCGCCAGGATGCCGCCGTCGTCGCCGCTGACCTGCTCGAGCAGGCCCTCGCGGATGAACAGCTCGATGGTGGCGTCGATCCGCGAGGCGAAGCCGTCCTCGTCCCAGGGCAGGAACAGCTCGCCCTGCAGGAACGGGTACATCGCGCGGCCGATCCGCAGCAGGGTGTTGCGCGCCATCCGCCGGTTGTGCAGGAAGCAGCAGGCGATCCACGCCGACGCGGTGAACAGGTGGACCACGTTGTTGCGGAAGTACGACAGCAGCACCGCGGTGTCGCCGTCGACGCGCAGCACGTCGCCCAGCGGATGCACCACGCGGTGCAGCACGCCGATCTCCTCGCCGTGGGCGATGATCTGCGCCGGCGAATGCGGGGTCATGGTGACCAGCGCGCTGTAGGGCACTTCGGCCAGCAGCTTCTTCGACAGCACGATCTGCGCAACCAGGTCGGCCTCGCCCATCGCATGCTTGGGCGTGGACAGCAGGGCCAGCGCGATCAGGTTGATCGGGTTGACGTCGGCGGCGCTGTTGACCCGCTCCTGGATCCGCTGCGCGGTGGCGTCGACGGTGGTCGACAGCCAGGCGGGCTTGTCCTCGTCCGACAGCGGCCGGCCGTCCCAGTCGCTGGCGTGCTCGGCGAGCATGTCGGCCAGCGCGATCGGCTCGCCGAAGTTCACCACCACCTGGCCGTAGTTCTGCCGCAGCACCTTGGGGATGCCCCACAGCAGCGTCCAGATCGACTCTTTCTCCTTGGGCTTGCCGGAGAGCTCATCGAGGTAGCTGTTGCCCTCCATCAGCTTCTCGTAGCCGATGTAGACCGGCTGGAACAGCACCGGGCGCGTCGGCTGGCGCAGGAAGCCGCGCACCGTCATCGCCACCATGCCGCCCTTGGGCTGCAGCAGGCGGCCGGTGCGCGAGCGCCCGCCTTCGATGAAGTATTCGATCGAATAGCCGCCGGCGACCAGCTGTGCCACGTACTCGGTGAACACCGCCGAATACAGCGCGTTGCCGCGGAAGCTGCGGCGGATGAAGAACGCGCCGCCCTTGCGCAGGATGGTGCCGATCACCGGCAGGTTGAGGTTGATGCCGGCGGCGATGTGCGGCGGCACGATGCCGCGCGTGTACAGCAGGTAGCTCAGCAGCAGGTAGTCCATGTGGCTGCGGTGGCAGGGCACGTAGACGATTTCGTTGCCGGGCGCGACCGCCTTGAGCTGGTCGAGATGGTGTACCAGCACGCCGCGGAAGATCCGGTTCCAGACCGTGGTCAGCAGGAAGCTGGCCGAGCGCACCACCGGATGCGCGTAGTCGGCGGCGATCTCGTAGGCGTAGCCGTGGGCCTTCTTCCAGGCCTCGGCCTGGGCCTTGGCGGGATCGCCGCCCTCGCGCCGGGCCTGGTCGGCGATGGCCTCGCGCACCGGCCCCGACGACAGCACCTTGTCCACCAGCAGGCGGCGCGTCGACAGGTCGGGGCCGATGACCGCGGCGCGGATGCGGTTGAAGTGGGTGCGCAGCAGGCGCGAGAGCTTGCGCACCTCGCGCTCGGGCTCCAGGCCTTCGGCGACGATGGCACGCACCGCCACCGGCGGCGCGAAGCGCACCAGGGTGTCGCGGCCGTTGAGCATGATGGCCAGCAGGCGCCGGAACCGCCCGACCAGGGCCCAGTTCTCCGAGAACAGCACCGAGAACCAGCCGCTGTTCTTGTCCGGCGCGCGGCCGACGAAGATCGACACCGGCACCAGCTGCACGTCCAGCAGCGGATCGCTGCGGTGGGCCTGGAGCAGCTTGGCCAGCGAATCGGAGTGGTTCTTCTTCTTCTCCGGCCGGCGTTGGGTGGCGATCTGGGTGGCGAGCGCCAGCGCGCTGCCGGCGTTGCGGCGCGACAGCGCGACATAGGCGCGTCGGCGGCCGAGCGGGTCATTGGCCAGCGGCACCAGGGGCGACGGCAGGCCGGCCTCGCGGCAGGCGCGGTCGAGGATCAGCGCGTTGGACAGGCCGTAGTCCTCGAGCACGTAGCAGACCGGGCGCTCGTCGATGTCCTGGCCGGGCGCCTGCGGCTCGATGCTCAGGCCGATCCACGGCGAGAGCAGGCGGCCCACCAGGCGCGCCCACCACGGGGCGGCGTGGCGCGTCGCGCTGCGCCGCGGGCGCGGACGGCCAGCGCCGGGCACCGTGGACTGCAGGTCAGCTGCGGACGCGTTGCCGTCGGCGTGGTCAGTGCCGGGCGCACCCGCGGCGCTGGATTCGAACAGGGAGGGCTGGTTGGGCATCCCCGGCATTATGCCCAACGGGGGGCCCGCGCCCGCGGCGCCGCGCCTGCTCACGGCGCGGCCGCGGGTCCCTGGGGCGGCGGCGCGGCGGGATCGGGGGCGTCCGCCGGCGTGGGCCGCCCGGCGTCGTCGCCGGCGGCTTCGCGGGCATGGCGCAGGTAGTCCGACAGGTACCAGCGTCCGTCGATCCGCTCCATGTCCAACACGGTGTCGACCGGGCTGCCGGCCAGCTCGTAGCGCAGGCGGACGCTGGCGCGGTCTCCCTGCTGGACCTGCAGGGAGGCCTGGGCGCTGTCGAAGGCGGCGTCGAGGTCCAGGCCATAGCCGGCCAGCACCGACCGCGCTTCGAGCGAGAAGGCGCCGATCCGGCGCAGCGAGGCCTCCATGCCGGCGTCCGCGATGCCTTCGGCGGTCGCCGGGCCGGCAGCGCGCGCGGCGGCGGCCAGGCGCGGGATCGCGGCGTGCGCCAAGGCACGGTCGGCGAGCGGCGCCTGCGCCGCCCATTGCGCCATCGCGGTCACCAGCTGCGCGTAGTGGTCGCGCTCCCCCTCGCTGAAATCGCCCTGGTGCTCGACGTACTGGACACCGAACATGCCGAGCGTCGCTGCGGCGGCGCGGATCTCGCGCGGCGCGCTCGCGAACTGGCGGTCGAAACCGGCCACCAGCGCCGTCGCGGCATCGGGCGCGGCCAGCGCCGACATCACCTCGGGCAGCCGGTCGGCGAACGGCAGCTCGTCCAGCGGCCAGCGCGTGAGACCCGCGCGCCAGGCGCGGTCGACGCGGCCGTGGAGGGCCGGTGGCACGGCATCGCGGGCGAAGGCGGCGAAATCCCCGCTGCGCATGTGCCGGGTCAGCGCCTGCACCGCCAGGGCGGGCCGGCTGAGGTCGGTGTCCGCCTGCGCGTCATCGACCGGGGTCACCGGGCGGCAGGCCGCGAGCAGCCCGGCCAGCGCCATGGCGGCCAGCAGCGACCGCAGGGTTGGTGGCATCGGCATCGCATCCCCTCCCCGGGAGGCAGGGGGCATCTTGGCCACGGGCGCCTGCCCGCGGCAAGCCGACCCGGTCACAGGTCGCGGAGGACCCAGCCGTGGGCGGTGGTGGCCGGCGCATCGGCCGCGGCCGCGGCCACGCGCTCCGGTGACTCGCCGGCGGCCCAGGCCGCGGCGATCGCGGCGAGCCGCTCGCGGGTCGCCCGGGTGTAGGCGCCCTCGAGCTCGTTCTGGGCGTCGGCAGCCAGCTTCTGCGGATAGAGCAGGCGGGCATCCTCGCTGCGGTTGAGCATGGTGATCATCCGCGCCAGGGCCGCCTGGAAGCCTTCGGCGGAGAGCGCCGTGCGCTGCGTGCGCTGCAGGTGCCAGACCACCAGGTATTCCACCGGTCCCAGCATGCGTCGCGGCGTCGCGCCGAAGAAGTGTCCCGACAGCGCGCTCGCGGCCAGCGGCGCCCCGTGGTCGGGCAGGCCGGTCGCGCCCCACGAGCTCAGCGCGCCGCCGGGCAGGTCCATCCGCCGCAGGGCCGTGCCGAAGGTGTCGGCAAGCAGCCGCTGGGCGCGCTCGTCGTCGCTCTCGGCCACCACGCCGACGATGCGCAGGAACAGCGGGTACTGCTCTTCGCCCAGCCGGCGCACCAGGCGCTTGAGTACCGCCAGGCGGTACTCGGGATCGGCGTGCGCGGACAGCGCCGAGACCAGCCGGTCGGCGGCGGTGCGCAGGGCGTCCGGGGTCGGGAGGGGTTCGCTCATGGCCGCGGCATTATCGCGGCTCGACGACGCGGATGGGCGTCAGGCGAAGGCGTCGAGGACCGCGTCGACCGCGCCCTCGGCGGCCTGGGCCAGCGGCAGCGCACCCAGCCGGCCTTCCAGGCCGAGGTCGCCGGCCAGCATGCGGGCACCGGCGGTATCCCAGGCCGGGGCGGCGAGAACCCGCTCTCCCGCATCGGCCAGCGCCCGGGGCGCGGCCTCCGCCTCGGCCGTCGGCGTGGTGCCCTGGACCTCGTGCGCATCGCCGCCCTGCTGGCGACGCAGGTCGTCGAGCGGCCCGTCGATCCGGTGGAGGCCGGAGGCGAGGCTGAGGTGGGAATCGGGGCCGATGGTGCTCATGCGCTGCGGATGTCAGGGGGATTGCGGGCGATGGAGCGACTGTATCGCCGTGGCCGGGCGCTGCCACCTCGGGCCGACCCTAGTCCGCGCGCTCCGTTCAGCCGCCGGTGGCCATGACCGCCGCGCATGCCCATGCTAGCGTCCCAGCGCCTAGACGCGGAGGGATGCGATGGCGAAGGACCAGGGCGCCGACAAGACCGAGCAGCCGACAGCCAAGAAGCTCCGCGACGCGCGCAAGGACGCCAACGTCAGCAAGAGCAAGGAGCTGACCAGCACCGTGCTGGTGCTCGGCTGGCTGGTCGGCGGCTGGATGCTGCTCGACTTCATGTGGGGACGGCTCAGGCACCTTTTCGACGCCAGCTTCGACAGCATCCACCTGCCCTTCGCCGAGGCCGCACCGGTCCTCGGCCGGCTGGCCTTCGACACCCTGGTCGCGCTGACCGTGCCGCTGCTGCTGCTGGCGCTGTTCCTCGGCGTGGTGGTGGAGTTCCTGCAGGTCGGCCCGGTGGCGAGCATGAAGAAGCTCGTGCCCGACGCCTCCAAGCTCAATCCGGTCGAGGGCGTCAAGAAGATGTTCTCGATGGACAACCTGGTCGAGCTGGTCAAGGCGTTCTTCAAGAGCGTCGCGCTGATCTTCATCGGCGGCGTGGTGCTGTACGGCATGCGCCACAGCCTGATGGCACTGCCGCACGCACCGCCCGAGGCGATGGGCACGGCGATCTGGCACGGGCTGCTCAGGATCGGCATCTGGACCATCGGCGTGTTCTTCTTCGTCTCGGTGCTGGACGCCTGGTACCAGAAATTCTCCTTCCTGAAGCAGATGCGCATGAGCCGCCGCGACATCAAGCAGGAGGTCAAGGAAAACGAGGGCGACCCCTACGTGAAGCAGCGGCGCAAGCAGCTGCACCAGGAGTGGTCGCAGCAGAACATGCTCAATGCCGTCAGGGGATCGAACGTCGTGGTGACCAATCCAACGCACATCGCCGTCGCGCTGCAGTTCGAGGACGGCGTCACCGACCTGCCGGTGGTCGTGGCCAAGGGCGAGGGCGCCGAAGCCGAGGAGATCAAGCGCGTGGCCGAGGAGGCCGGCGTGCCGGTGCTGCAGAACATCCCGCTGGCGCGCGGGCTGCACGAGAAGGTCGAGGTCGACGACTACATCGGCAACGAGTTCTTCGACGCGGTGGCCGAGGTGCTGTTCTGGGCCGAGGGCATCCGCCGCGGCGAGTGATCAGCCCAGCGCCTGGCGCAGCAGGCCGAGCAGGTGGCGGTTGCTGCCCAGGCGCTCGAGCAGGATCTCGACGTAGACGCCCAGCAGGATGAGGATCATCGCCGTGGCCAGCCAGGCCTTGATCGGCAGGGTCAGCGCGAACACGTTGAGCTGCGGCGCGTAGCGGTTCACCAGGCCGAACGACAGGTCGATGATCAGCAGCACCACCATCACCGGCGCCGCCAGCACCAGCACCGTGGTCATCATGTAGTTGAACTGCCCGACGAACAGGTTCATGCCCACCGCGGGCAGGTCGGGGAAGTAGGACGTCACCGGCCACAGCGCATAGCTGGACATCAGGATGTCCATGAACACCAGGAAGGCGCCGCTGGCCATGAACAGCCAGGTCGCCAGCTGCGACAGGAACTCGCCGTGCAGGGTGACCTGGTGGCCCTGGATGGGATCGAAGATCTGCGCCATGGACATGCCGACCTGGGTGTCGATGACGCCGCCCACCGCCGACACCGCCCAGAACACGATGCCGAAGGTGAAGCCGATGGCGACGCCGATGAAGACCTCCTTGAGGATGATCATCGGCCATTCGATCGTGCCCAGGTTGTCCATCGGCGTGCCCGCGATCGCGGCGGGCAGGACCATGATCCCCAGGCTCACCATGAAGCTGTTGCGCACCATCGGCGGCACCGTCTCCTTGGTCATCAGCGGCAGCATCAGGAAGGCGCCGATGACCCGCGGCAGCACCAGCGCCAGCGCCAGCAGGGGATTGCCGAGGAGTTCGAACACCGGTCAGTTCCGGACCACCAGGCCCGGGAAGTCGCGGAAGATGCGCTCGGTATAGCTGTACAGCGAGCCGCCGATCAGGGCCGCGGTGAGGAACAGCATCAGCACGATGGCGACGAACTTGCAGGCGTAGGCGAAGGTCTGCTCCTGCAGCTGGGTGGCGGCCTGCAGGAAGGCGATGACCAGGCCCACCAGCGCTGCGGCGCCGATCGGCGGCCCGGACAGCAGCATGACCAGGTACAGCGCTTCCTTGGTGAGCTCGAGGACCTCGTTCACGTCAGCCGCCCGCGTAGGTCAGCACGAGGCCGTGGACCAGCTTCGCCCAGCCGTCGACCAGCACGAACAGCAGCAGCTTGAACGGCAGCGAGATGGTCGTCGGCGAGAGCATCATCATGCCCAGCGCCAGC
The DNA here is from genome assembly GCF_016615955.1 of Luteimonas sp. MC1750. Classification (NCBI taxonomy): domain Bacteria; kingdom Pseudomonadati; phylum Pseudomonadota; class Gammaproteobacteria; order Lysobacterales; family Lysobacteraceae; genus Luteimonas; species Luteimonas sp. MC1750. The sequence continues at coordinate 2,899,465 of NZ_CP067113.1, read as the reverse complement.
AGGATGTTGGCCACCACCAGGTCGATGATCAGGAACGGCAGGAAGATCAGGAAGCCGATCTGGAACGCGGTGGTCAGCTCGCTGACCGTGAACGCGGGGATGACGACGATGAAGTCGTCGACGTCGAGGTCGTCGCGCCGGTCGACCGGCAGCAGGCGCTGCGCGCTCTTGAGGAAGAAGGCGCGCTCCTGGTCGTTGGAATGGCGGATCAGGAAGCTGCGCAGCGGCTCCTTGCTGGCCTCGAAGATGCCGAGCATGCGTGCGGCGTCCATCGGCGCCCCGGCCGTGGGCGTCGGCGGACGCGGCGCCCCGGTGGCGGTGATCACGATCGGACCGTCGTCGGTTCCGTCAGCGGTGGCAGCGTCGGAGGCGCCGGCAGGTGGATCGACGCCGTTGTCGACGTTGGCGAACTGCCGTGCGCGGACGAAGCCGGTCGCTGTCGCGGGAGCTGCGCCGTCGACAGTGCTCGCGCCCGCGTCGATCGCGTCTTGCCCTGGTGCCGCGCCTGCGCCGCGCGCCGCGGCCTCGGCCTCCGCGCGCAGCGCATCCGCGGCGGCCGGGCTGGCCGGCGGCGGCTCCGCGTCCGTGGGGCCGGCGGCGGGCGCCGGCGCGCCCTCACCGCCCTGTGGTGCCTGCGCACGGCGCGCGGCCATGCGCTCGGCGCGCGCGACGGCGCGCTGCTCGATCTGCGCCTGGATCTCCGCCGGCGGCGGCTGTCCGGCCATGTAGGCGCTCACCGCGGCGTGGGTGTCGAGGATCACCGGCGACATCACATAGGCCGACAGCACGATCGCAAGGCCGTTGATCACCACGTTCGGCGGCACCTGCTGCAGGCCGAGCGCGTTGCGCAGCAGGCTCAGCACCACCACGATCTTGGTGAACGAGGTCACCATCACCGCCACGAACGGCGCCAGCGCGATGGCGACGACGGTGACGAGGACGACCGCCGGCGAGAAGGTGGTGAAGTCCATGCCTCAGCTCCAGGACAGCAGGCGCACGCCCAGCGTCTCGCCCACAGCCACCAGCTCGCCGCGGCCGGCGATGCGGCCGTTTGCGCGGATGGTGACGCTCGCCCCTTCGAGCGGCGTGGCAAGCGGGAAGACATAGCCCGGCTGCAGGTCGGCGAGTTCGCCGATGCTCATCTCGGTGCGGCCGAGCTCGAATTCCACCTGGACCGGCAGGCTGCGGGCCGGATCGGATGCTGGCGCGGCACTTGCCTCGGACGGCGTGCCGTCGTGGTCCTGCTGGGTCATCGGGGAATCCTCGTGGTAGGTGGGTGCGGGTGTGGACGGGCCGCCGACGGTCCAGCCACCGGGGGCGGGCGCGAGCGGCCAGTCGCGGCCGCCGGCGCGCGCCACGCAGGCAGGTGGCTGCGATCGGTGGCCGGCGACGATCACGTCGCCCTGGCGCAGCGCGCGCCAGTCGCGCATCGCCAGGGTGACCGGGAACAGCACGTGCACCGTGGACTGCAGCGCACGCCAGCGGCCGGCGCCCGGGGCCGGGTCGTCCTCGTGGGCTGGTTCGGCACGCGCCGCGATCCCGGGCAGCCAGGCCAGCGGCAGGCGCAGGCGCGCGATCACGTGCGGTGGCGGCTGGTCGGCCTCGTCGTCGTCGACCGGCGGCGGATCGTCGACACGGACTTCGAGCCAGAACGTCGCGGCATCCTGCGCGGGGTCCTCGCCGGCATCGCCCTCCAGCGACGGCAGCAGGGACACGCCCAGCCATTCGCTCAGGCGACGCAGCGTGGTCTCGTGGGCCAGGCTCCAGGCGAGCACGCGCGAGCGTCCGGCATGGTCGCTCCAGCGCAGGCGCGCGGCGTCGTGGCCGGCGGTCGCGGGTCCGTCCACCTGCAGCCGCAGCCGCGCGCCTTCGGCATCGATCGCGAACGCCGCCGGGGGCGCCGTGCCGCTCCGTGCGCGGACCGCGGCGCCATCGCCCAGCAGCCACCAGCGTGGCGCGGAGAAGAAGCCGCGCAGGGCCTCGCAGCCCGCCGCGTCGATCCCGCGCAGCAGGCCACGCAGCGCGCGCACCGGCGGCGCATCGGCAGGCGGCGTGGCCGCGGGCCGCGGGCGCCGTGGCCGGGCCGCGCGCGCGCCGCGCTCAGCCATGGCCAAGCGCCACCTTCATCAGCTCCGGAAGGGAGCGCACGCCCAGCTTGCTCATCATGTTGGCCCTGTGCAGTTCGACGGTCTTGATGCTGATGCCGAGGATGTCGGCGATGATCTTGTTCGGCTTGCTCGCGACCACCAGATCGAGTACCTGGCGCTCGCGCGGACTCAGCTTCGCCAGCAGCTCGTTGGCCATGCCGCCGCCGGCGCCGCGGTTGCGCGAATGCGCCAGCGCGGTGCGTAACGCGTCGACCAGCGCCTGCTCGGAGAAGGGCTTCTCGAGGAAGTTCGACGCGCCCTTGCGCATCGCCTCCACCGCCAGCGGCACGTCGCCGTGCGCGGTGACGAACACGATCGGCAGCTGGATGCCGCGCCGGCCCAGCTCGTCCTGCAGCTGCAGGCCACTCATCTCCGGCATGCGGATGTCCGACACCAGGCATTCGCTGGCATCGCCATGGCGGTGGCCGGCATAGGCCGCAAGGAAGGCCGCCCCGGACGCGAAGCTCTCGACCTCGAAGCCGCTGGTTTCGAGCAGCCACGCGGTCGAGTCGCGGAATCCATCGTTGTCGTCGACCAGGTAGACGCGGATCTCCGGCATGCCCTATCCCCTCCCGTCCGCCGTGGGCAGGGTGAAGCCGAACACGCTTCCGCCCCCCTCGCGCGGCTCGAAGAACAGCCGACCCTCGTGGTATTCGATGATCGAGCGGCAGATCGCCAGGCCGATGCCGAGGCCGTCGCTCTTGGTGGTGAAGAAGGGCGAGAACAGCTGCCGCCCCTGCTCTTCGCTCAGGCCCTCGCCGCGGTCGCAGACACGCACCTCGACTTCGCCGTCCAGGTTCACCCGGCCTTCGATGCGCAGCCCGCGCTGCGCCGCCGGCACCTCGCGCATGGCCTCGATCGCGTTCTTCACCAGGTTGAGCAGCACCTGCTCCACCATCACCCGGTCGGCATGGACCCGCGGCAGGTCGGCGGCCAGCGCGAGTTCGATCCGCAGCTGCAGGCGCTCGGCCTCCAGCCGCAGCAGCTCGACCACGGTGCCGGTGATCTGCGCCATGTCGTGGGCGTCGCGCCGCGGCTCGCGGGCGCGCACGAACTCGCGCACCCGCGAGATCACCGCGGCGGCGTGCTCGGCCTGGGTGCGCGCGGCCAGCAGCGCGCGCTCCACCTGCACCGGCCCGCCCGCCTGGTCGACCAGGCGCAGGCTGCCGTTGAGGTAGTTGACGATCGCCGCCAGCGGCTGGTTCAGCTCGTGTGCCAGGGTCGCCGCCATCTCGCCCACCGACATCAGGCGCGAGGTGAAGAGCAGCTTCTCCTGGCGGCTCTTGTGCGAGTCGAGCGCTTCGATGCGTGCGCTGATGTCGACCGCGGTCAGCATGTCGAGCCCCGCGCCGGCCACTTCGGCGCTGCCCCAGTGCAGGGCGTACCAGCGGTTGCTGTGCGGCGCATTGACCTCCAGCGGCGCAGCGGAGCCGTCACCGGCCTCGGCGTCGACCGCGCTCAGCGAGGCCAGCAGGCGGGCGCGGTCGTCGTGTCCCTCCAGGCCGCCGAACGCGTCGCGGTAGCTGCCGTTTGCCGCCACCAGCGTCCCGTCCGTGCGTGCGAACGCGGCGCAGGGGAAGGGGATCGCCTCGAGCATCGCCGCCACCAGGCCGTCATCGGCAGCGGTCGGCACGCGGCGCGCCGTGCCCCTGGCAGGGGTCACGCAGCGGGCTCCGGCGGGCGACGTCCGCGCAGACGGCTGCGGTAGGCTGCGCGCGCGCCCTCCGCGCGATCCCCGAGGCCGGAACGTCCCCACATGTCGAAGCGAATCCTGACTGCCATCACCGCCATCCTGTCCCTCGCAAGTGGCACTGCCATGTCGGCCGAAGCCGTCTCCGAAGCCCCCGCGACGTCATCGGTCGCCGGGGAGCTGCTGGCGATCCTGCTGCCCCTGGCGTTCATCATCGCCGGGCTGCTGGTCGTCCTGCGCCTGGTGCGGCGGCGCTACAAGCTGACCGGCGCCGATGCGCCGCTGTCGATCCTGCAGATCCTGCCGCTGGGGCCGCGTGAACGCCTCGTGTTGGTGAAGTCGCGCTCGGGGCGCGTATTCACCATTGGCGTCGGTGCCCAGAGCGTCAATTTCATCACCGACCTCGACGCCGCCGACCTCGTCTCCTCGGGTAAACCCGAGGTCGCGGTCGAATAAGCGCGAACGCCGTCACGTTTATCTGTTACCGCAAAATTTCCCTGCCGTTACAGGCGCTTGCCTCCACTGATCGATCACGAGCCAGCGCACGAAGGATAAAAATTTCCCGCGATTGCCCTTGCAGCGAGACTATCGTAATTTGCCACAAAGTGACGCATGGGGTCAGCGATCGATGCGGCAGGCGAATGACATTGCAGGGCACGCGGAAAGGACCGGCCACGCCGTCCTTCCGGCGCGCCGCGTAGCAGCGACGAACGCATGCGCGCGCTGATCGAAAACCTCTTCGCGGCGCCGGCCAACCGCAAGCGCGCAGGGCTGGGCTACAGCGACATCGTGCTGGCCATCGCCGCGGTGCTGATCATCAGCGTGATGATCCTGCCGCTGCCGCTGGTGGTGATCGACGCGCTGGTCGCGGTCAACATCTCGATCGGCTTCGGCCTGCTGCTGCTGGCGATCTACATTCCATCGCCCGTGGCGTTCTCCAGCTTCCCGAGCGTGCTGCTGCTGACCACGCTGTTCCGACTCGCGCTGTCGATCGCGATCACGCGCTCGATCCTGCTCGATGCCGAAGGGGGCCACATCGTCGAGACCTTCGGCAACCTGGTCGCCGGCGGCAACCTGGTGGTCGGCCTGGTGGTCTTCATGATCATCACCGTGGTGCAGTTCATCGTCATCGCGAAAGGTGCGGAGCGCGTGGCCGAGGTGTCGGCGCGCTTCACCCTGGACGCGATGCCCGGCAAGCAGCTGTCGATCGACTCCGACCTGCGCTCGGGCCTGATCGACAAGGACGAAGCCAAGCGCAAGCGCCGCCACCTCGAAACCGAAAGCCAGCTGCACGGCGCGCTCGACGGCGCGATGAAGTTCGTCAAGGGCGACGCCATCGCCGGCATCGTCATCATCATCATCAACCTGCTTGGTGGCCTGGCGATCGGCGTCCTGCAGCGCGACATGGCGCTGGCCGACGCCACCCGCACCTACAGCATCCTGACCATCGGCGATGGCCTGGTCTCGCAGATCCCGGCCATCCTCGCCACCATCGCCGCGGGCCTGGTGGTCACGCGGACCACCAGCGAGGTCGACGACAAGCATCTCGGCGCGGCCATCGGCCGCCAGGTCAGCGGCCAGCCGCGGGTGATGCTGATCACCGGCCTGCTCGCGCTGCTGATGACCCTGGTGCCCGGGTTCCCTAAGCTGGTGTTCCTGGCGCTCGGCCTCACCCTGCTGGGCATGAGTGCCTGGCGCTACCGCCATGGCTTCCAGATGCTGCGCCGCGCGTTCCGCGTTCCCGAGGGCGAGCTGGCCGAGTCGGAGATCGCCGAGCAGGTGGACGACCTCGCCCCGCCGGCGCCGCTGCAGCTCGACCTGTCGCCGTCGCTGGCGCCGATGCAGGACGCGCTGCTGGCGCGCGTGTCGGCGGTCGCCCAGGGCATGCGCGACGAATTCGGTGTGCCGGTGCCGGCGCCAAAGCTGCGCCTGGTCGAGGGGCTTGGCGAGGGCGGATATCGCCTGAGCGCGTTCGGCGCGCGACTGGCGTCCGGCCAGCTGCGGACCGACGCGGCATTCCGCCGTGCTCCGGTCGTGGCGGGTGACAACCGGCAGGCCGGTTTCTTCCCTGCGCTGTCGGGAGAGTGGGTGGCCAGCGGCTCGCCGGATGCGCTGGCCCCCGAGGACCTGCTCGACGTGCATGCGCGCGCCGCACTGCAGCGCCGGCTCGGCGGCTTCATCGGCATCCAGGAAACCGCGAACCTGTTCGCGCGCATGCAGCGCGACTATCCCGACCTGGTGAAGGAGATGCTGCGCGTGGTCGCGCCCCAGCGCGTGGCCGACGTGCTGCGCCGGCTGGCCGAGGAAGGCGTGCCGATCCGCAACCTGCGCGACGTGTTCGAGGCGATCACCGACGTCGGCGGGCGCGAGAAGGACGTCGTGCTGCTGACCGAGTACGTGCGCGTGGCGCTGAAGCGCGAGATCGCCGAACGCCACGCGGACGCCGAACGCACGCTGCACGTGCTGCTGATCCATCCGGAGCTGGAAGACAAGCTGCGCCAATCGGTGCGCGTGGCGGGCGGTGCCAGCCAGCTGGCGATCTCGCCGGAGCTGGCCGCGCGGCTCGGTGGCGAGGTGCGCGCCCACCTTGCGCGGCAGGCGGCGGGCGTGCGCCCGGTGCTGCTGTGTTCGCTCGATGTGCGCCGGCACCTGCGCAAGCTGATGGAAGTCGATTTCTTCGAGCTGCCGGTGCTGTCGTACCAGGAGCTCGCGCCCGACCTGCGCATCGTGCAGGCCGGGCAGGTGAACGCCTGAACAGGTGATTCACCAGAGGGTAACGAGGCAGTCGCAGGATTCGTTCAACGGAGGTGGCATGGGCAAGGACCGACAGGACGGGGAGGCACGGATCGATCGCGGCGTCGTGCTGCGCGTCGTATCGGGCCTGCATTCCGGCGCCGAGCGCGAGCTGGCCGGCGGCGAGATGATCCTGATCGGCAGCGGCGAGGACTGCGACATGGTGCTGGCCGATGCCGGCGTCGCCTCGCACCACGCGCTGCTGAGCTTCCTCGACGGCCGCTTTTCGCTGCGCGCGCTGGACGCGCCGCTGCACGTCGGCACCGCGATGATCCATCCGGGCGACCCGGTCGAACTCGACCGCGTGCAGCGCGTTGGCATCGGCGAGGCCGCGATCGCCTTCGGCGCCGCCGACGATGCCGGCTGGGAGCGCCATGTGCCCGGCGGGCTGGGCCCGCGGCCCGCGCCCGAGCGCACGGCGCGTCCTTTCACCCGGCGCCTGCCGGCGATTGCCGCGGTGGCCGTGCTGTCGCTGGGGGCGCTGGGGCTTTTCGCGGTGCTGATGCCGCAGACCGCGGAGACGCCCGACGGACGCGAGCAGCTGCAGCGCCTGGTGCCCGAGTACGGCATCGACGACGGGCAGGCGTCGCTGGATCCGCAGGGCCGGCTGGTGCTGACCGGTACGGTCATCGACACCGCCACCCGCGAGCGCATCGCGCGGCGGATCGCCGACGAGCAGATCGATGCGCGCCTCGAGCTGCGCACCGGCGACGACATCGCCGGCGACGTCGCCGAGATCCTGCGCGGCCAGGGGATCACGGCGCGCACGCGCTACCTGGGCAATGGCGATGTCGAAGTCACCGGCGCCTTCGAGGACGAGGCCGCGCTGCGCGCCGCGTCCTTCTCGCGGGCGATGCGCGAGGTCAAGGGCGTGGTGCGCGTGATCCCGGTCGACGTGTCGCGCTCGGCCGTCGCGCGGCGCCAGGCGCCGGCGGCGCCGCCCAAGCCGGTGCGCATCCGGGTCGCCTCGATCGTGCGCGGCGACAACCCGCACGTGGTGTCCGGCAAGGGCGACCGCTACGAGGTCGGCGCCGAGCTGCCGGGCATCGGCACCCTGGTGTCGATCACCGAGGGTGCGGCGCACGCGCTGCGGCCCGACGGCAGCCTCGAGCGCCTGAAGCCCGAGCCGGCGCCGGCGGCCGGCGAAGATCAGGCGGAACCGCAGGATTTCTCGAACGTACGCAGCGACGTGATGCCGCTGCGGATGTAGTACGCGCCGCGCCGAGGGGCGCGGCACCTGGCAGGACCACTGAAGACAAGACAGCAAGGGAAGGAGAGGACCATGACCAATATCGCAGCGGGAACCCCTGGCATCGGCCAGATGATCGCGGGCGCGGCGGCCACCGGCGGCGCCGGCGGCATCCGTGGCGGCTCGTCGGCCGGCGACCGTGGCAGCTGGTACGAGGCCATGTCGCGGGCCTGGGGCCAGACCCTGGATTCGCAGGCGGCGGTGATCACCGACATGTCGGCCAACATCGGTGCCGGCGACGACCAGCCCTCGTCGATGGTGCAGCTGACCGCGGCCAGCCTGAAGATGCAGTTCATGTCCAACAACGCCTCGACCTCGCAGAACAGCGTGGGCCAGGCGCTGGAGACGCTGGGCAAGCGCGGCTAAGCGCCGCAACAGGAGATCGACATGATCGAAGCCATCCAGGTGGCGGCCATGGACCCGGCGATGGCCGGCCAGGCCGGCCCGCAGGGGACAGGGGGGCTGTCGCACGCCACGCCCTACGACGTCCGTGATTTCGCCGCGGCGCTCGAGCGCAGCGGCGGGACCACGGGCCCGCAGCAGGTGGGCGGCACGCCGCAGGTCGCCGACATCTCGCCGGCACAGCCCTCCGAGGGCACGCGGGCGCTGATCGAGGCCATCAACAACCTCAACACCGGCGCCGACAACATCAACGCGCTGTCGCGGAGCATGAGCGGCAACATCGCCGAGCTCACGCCCGGGCAGATGATGGAGATGACGATGAAGTGCCATCAGTTCCTGTTCCAGGCGGAGCTGACGTCGAACGTTGCCAACCGGACTTCGGACGGCATCCAGCAGCTGTTCCGGCAGCAGTCCTGACCGCGGGGGTCCGTCCATGAAGTTCCTCCCGTGGTCGCGGACGCCGCGCGCGCTGCTCCTGGCGCTCGTGGCGGCCGCGCTGCTCGCCGCATGCGGCGGCAAGCCGCTCTACAGCCAGCTCGACGAGGTCCAGGCCAACCAGGTGATGGGTGCACTCATCGCCGCCGGCGTGGACGCGGACAAGAACCCGTCGCCGTCGAAGACGGGCTGGGAAATCCGCGTGGCGACGTCCGACTTCCCCTATGCCATGCAGGTGCTGGCCGCCCAGGGACTGCCGCGCGCCCAGTTCGCCAACGGCTGCGACGTGTTCAAGAAGGAAGGCTTCGCGTCCTCTTCCACCGAGGAGCGCGGGCGCGAACAGTGCGCGCTGCAGCAGGAACTCGCCGACACGCTGACCCGGTTCCCCGGGGTGGTGGATGCGCGCGTGCACGTGACCCTGGCCGAGCGTGATCCGCTTGGCGGGACCAGCCAGGATTCCTCGGTCGCGGTGGCGATCTTCGAGGCGCCGGGCACGAGCATGCGCGACCGCGAAACCGACATCAAACTGCTGATGAAGGATTCGGTGAAGGGCCTGGTCGACCTGAACAAGGTCACGGTCAAGTTCGCCGAGGCGCCGGCCATGCCGGCACGCAGGCCGCAGGGCCCGGCGCTGTCGGCGATCAGCCCGGTGGCGCTGGCGATCGCGGCCGGCGTGGTGATCCTGCTGGGACTGCTGGTGGCATTCCGCGGCCGGCTGCGCAATGGCGCGCAGGACAAGCAGGCGCCCGGCCAGGTCTGGAACGGCTGAGGCATGTCGCTGCGGGCGCTGCTGGCGGATGTCGATGCGGGATGGCTGGAGGATGCCGGCGTCCCGCTCGATCCCGCGCTGGCCGCACGGGCCCGCGACAGTGCGCTGGGCCGGCGGCTGCTGGCGTCCTGGCTGGCCAATGGCCCGGCCATGGCGCTGCTGGCACCGGACCCGTCGCGCGATCCCGACGCGGTCCGCAGCCGCTGGCGGCGTCCGCGCATCGACGCGCTGTGCCGCGACCTCGGCATCCTCGCGCATGCGCCGCCGATCCGCGCCGAAGTGCGCCGCGAGCCGGTCCGCCGGCTGAAGGCGGCGCTCGGCAACAGCTACCTGCTGGCCCTCGACCAGTCGGTCTGGGATGGCAGGCTCGCGCCCGACGGGCTGCAGCAGGCCGGCTCCGGCTTCAGGGCCGCGCTGGATGCGGCCATGTCCGGCGATGACCCCACGCCCCTGTACGCGGCCTTCGACCAGCAGGGCCGCGCGGAACTGCAGGCGTGGGCGGGCCGCCGGGACCCGGCGCTGGCCGACTGGTGCCGGCTGCTCTACCCGCCCGACGCGACCGCCGGGGCCACCGCGCGCCTGCCGGAGAAGCCGGTGCTCAGGGTCTACACGCACCATGAAACACGCGCGGCATGAGCGCGCCGACGGATCCTCGATGAACGCGGAAGCAGACAGCAGCCCCTTCAGCGCCCGGCCCGCGGCGGCTCCGTCGGGAGGCGTGGCGGTGTTCGAGCAGCGGCGCTTCTCGCGCTCGCTCGGCGCCAGCGTGGTCCCGGCGATGGCCTGGGCGAAGCTGGGCGAACTCGATGCCCTGCTCGAACGCGTCAATGGCCTGTACGACGAGGCGGTGGCCGACATCGCCCGCGCGCGGGAGCAGGGCCATGCACAGGGCTTCGCCGAAGGCATCGCCGCGGCCGAGCTGCAGATGACCGAACAGCTCGCGGCCCTGAACGAGCGCCGTGCCCGCGTGCTGGGCGAGGCCTCGGGTCGCATCACCGAACTCGCCTGTGCGATCGTCGACCGCATCGCCCCCGGCTTCGATGCGCTCACCGTGGTCCCGCCGCTGGTCATGCAGGCGGTGGAGGCCGCGCAGGCCGAGCAGTTCCTGCTGATCCGCGTCCACCCGAGCGTCCGCGACAGCGTCAGCGCGGGCCTCGGCGCCGTGCGCCAGGCCCACCCCGCGGTCGGGGTGATCGAGCTGGTCGACGATCCAAGCCTCGAGCCGACCAGCTGCGTCGTGGTGTCGGAGGCGGGCGAAGTCCGCGCCGGCGTCGCGCAGCAGATCGAGGCGATCCGCACCGCCCTTGCGGGCAGCGCCGGCCACGCGGGGCGCCAGGCATGAAGGCCACGGCCCCTGCAGCGTTCAGCGAAGCGGCGGGCAGCCCGGATCCGCTGCTGCACGCGCTTGCGCGGGTGCAGTCGATCGAGCGCGTCGGCCGCGTCGCCGAAGCCTATGGCACCCTGATCCGCGCCACCGGCCTCAAGGCCGCGATCGGCGAGCTCTGCGAGCTGCGCAATCCGCGCGGCGAGGGCGACCCGAGCTTCCGCCTCGCCGCCGAGGTGGTGGGCGTGTCAAAGCAGCTCACGCTGCTGACCCCGCTGGGCGCGCTCGACGGCGTCTCCGCGACCACCGAGGTCTATGCCAGCGGCCGCCAGGCCGCGGTGCGCGTCGGACCCGGGCTGCTGGGCCGCATCCTCGATGCCCATGGCGAACCCATCGACGACCTCGGCCCGGTCGGACCGACGGTCGACGCGCCGATCTATGCCGCCTCGCCCAACCCGCTGGCGCGCAACCTGATCGAACGTCCCTTCTCCACCGGGGTACGCGCGATCGACACCACGATGACCGCGGGCGAAGGCCAGCGCATCGGCATCTTCGCCGTCGCTGGCGGCGGCAAGAGCACCCTGCTGGGGATGCTGGCGCGCGGCGGCGACGCCGACGTCAACGTGATCGTGCTGGTCGGCGAGCGCGGGCGCGAAGTCAACGAATTCATCCACGACAACCTGGGCCCCGAAGGCCTGGCGCGGTCGGTGATCGTGGTCGCCACGTCGGACCGCCCGGCGCTCGAGCGCAGCCGCGCCGCCTGGGTCGGCACCGCGATCGCCGAGCACTTCCGCGACCAGGGCAGGCGCGTGCTGCTGCTGGTCGACTCGGTCACCCGCTTCGCCCGCGCCCTGCGCGACGTCGGCCTCGCCGTCGGCGAGCCGCCGGCGCGACGCGGCTTCCCGCCGTCGGTGTTCAGCGCGCTGCCGCGGCTGTTCGAGCGCGCGGGCAACAACGACAAGGGCTCGATCACCGCGTTCTACACCGTGCTGGCCGAGGACGAGGACGGCGGCGACCCGATCGTCGAAGAAGTGCGCTCGATCCTCGACGGCCACATCGTGCTCTCGCGCAAGCTGGCCGCGGCCTACCACTACCCGGCGATCGACGTGCTGGTCAGCCTCAGCCGCACCATGCCGCGCGTCGTCGACCACCCGCACGTGCGCGCAGCCGGGCAGCTGCGCAAGCTGCTCGCCAAGTACCAGGACATCGAGCTCCTGATCCAGCTCGGCGAATACAAGCGCGGGACCGACCCCGATGCCGACGCCGCGATCGAGAAGATCGGCGCCATCCGCCGGCTGCTGCAGCAGTCCGCGCAGGAACTGGTGCCGTTCGAGCAGTCGGCCGCGGCGCTGAAGGCGCTGTTTCCGTGAAGCGCTATCCGCTGCACACGCTGGTCCGGCTCCGCGAGCACCGCACCGAGGCCGCGCGCCAGCGCGTGCTCGAACGCCAGCGCGAAGCCCAGGACTGCCGCGACGCCTGCCTGAAGGTCGAGGGCGAGATCATCGCCCTGGACTTCGAGCAGAAGCAGCAGCGCGCGCGCCTGCTCGACCCGCCGCCGCCGGGCGTGCCCTGGCCCAACGCGCTCAGCCAGCGCGAGGCGCACATCGGGCTGCTGGGCGAGCAGGCCGATGCGGCACGCCAGCGGCTGTTCAAGGCGCAGGAAACCCTGCGTGCCGCCGAGGCCGCCGTCGCCGAGGCGCGCGCGGAGTTCTTCCGCGCCAAGGCGCGGCTGGACGCACTGCAGAAGCGGCGCGAGGTCTGGAACGGCGAACAGTCCATGCTCGAGGCACGCCAGGAAGAAGGCGCGGCCGAAGACCTGCTCCAGGCGCGGCATCTCGCCGCGCGCTGACGAGGGAGACCACGATGTCCATCGAACGCACGCAGTCATCGGCCTCCGAGGCCGCCCGCGCCCGCGAAGGCACCGCCGAAGCGCGCGAGCGCGCACCGGCGGGCCGCGAACAGGCCGACCGCTTCCGCGATGCGCTGGATGGCGCGCGGCAGGGCGTGCAGTCGCAGCCCCAGCAGGCCCAGGCCACCGCCGGCGAGGGGGCGACGGAGGAGCCCGGCCAGCAGCAGACGGTGACCCGCGATGCCGTGCACGCCGCGCGCGACGGGGACCGTGACGGCGGCGGCCATGGCCAGGACGGAAGCGACGGCGAGGCGAAACTGCTCGATCCCGCCCTGCTCTGGCAGGCGCAGCATGCGCTGCGCGGCGGCGGCGAAGCCACGCCGGCCATGCCCGCTCCGACGGGGGCCAGCCATGCGGTCGCCGAGCTGATCGAACGCCACGTGCGCAGGCTGGCGGCGGGCGGCAGCGCCACCGGGGCCGACGGCGATGGGCGGGTGCTGCTGCGCATGTCCGACGCCACCCTGCCCGGGACGGACCTGCTGCTGAGCCGCGAGGGCGACGGCTGGGTGCTGCGTGCCGACGTGCGTTCGCGCGACAGCTACGACGCGATCCGCGACGCCGCGCCCGGCCTGACCCGGCGCTTCGCCGAGCGCAACCTGGGCGAGCTGTGGGTGGAGGCCCACTTCCACGGCTGAGGTCGCTGGCGGCGGGATTCGATCGCCGGCGCATCGGGTCGTCCCCACTTAGGGTCCGACCTAGCTGGTGACCGGCGGCGCGCCCGCCTGTAATGGCCCCGTACGCGGCGTGTGCCGCATGGCAGCGGGGCATCCCCATGGTCGGTCAGGTCAACAGCAACGGCGGCGCGCAGGTCCAGAACCTCGCCGGCGACAACCTCAGCCCGTCGGGCTTCGACTACAACCGGATCCAGGGCCTGCAGGCGAGCCCCCATGTCACGCCTGCGTTCATCGCCAAGGTCGAGGCCATGGCCGAGCGGCTCGGCACGCAGCCGGAATACCTGCTGGCGGTCATGAGCTTCGAGAGCGGCTTCAGCCCGAGCATCCGCAACCAGGCCGGCAGCGGGGCGACCGGCCTGATCCAGTTCATGCCGGGCACCGCGAGCGAACTGGGCACCACCACCGACGCGCTGGCCCGCATGAGCGCCGTCGACCAGCTCGACTACGTCGAGCGCTACTTCAACAACCGGTCCGATCCGGCTGAACTGGGCACGCTGGAAGGCGTCTACACCACGGTCCTGTACGGCAGTCCGCGGCCGGATCCGGGCTCCACGCTGTTCAGCCAAGGCACTGCGGCCTACCGGATGAACGCGCCACTCGACCTCAATCGCGACGGGCGCATCACCGCCGGCGAGGCGACCTCCTTCGTGCGCGACCGGATCGATGGCGACGCGCCGCCGCCGCGCCCGGCGCCTGCGCCGGGCCCCGGCGGCAATGACGCCCCGGGTCCGGCGCCGGCACCGGACCCCGCCGGTTCGGTCACGGTGCGCAGCGGCGACACGCTCTCCGGGATCGCGGCACGCAACAACGTGTCGGTTTCCGACCTGCTCTCGGCCAATCCGCAGATCCGCAATCCGGACCTGATCTACCCCGGGCAGACCGTCCACCTGCCTGGCGGTGGCGGTGGCGGTGGTGGCGCCGAGGTCACCGTGCGCAGCGGCGATACGCTCTCCGGCATCGCCGCCCGCAACGGCGTCACCCTGGGCGCGCTGCTGTCGGCCAACCCGGGCATCGGCAACCCCGACCTGATCCATCCGGGGCAGGTGGTGAGGCTCCCGCGCGGCGCCGCGGCCACGCAGGACGTGACCGTGCGCAGCGGCGACACCCTGTCGGGGATCGCGGCGCGCAACGACGTGTCGCTGCCGGCGCTGATCGCGGCCAACCCGCAGATCCGCAATCCTGACCTGGTCTACCCCGGACAGGTGGTGCATGTGCCCGGCGGTGGCAGCGCGCCATCGCCATCTCCGGGACCCGCGCCCGCACCTTCGCCCGCGCCGTCCCCGGCTCCGTCGGATGCGCCGACCTATGCGCCCTATACCGTCTACAGCACGGGGCACCAGCCGGCGATCGCGGTCTCGCATCCCGACCAGATGCAGCCGCACCACGACTACCAGACCCAGGTGCGCGAGGGGCAGCGGCTGGAGGTGCGTGACATCGTGCTGCACCGCCCCGGCCAGTCGCAGACCAACCAGGCGATTCCCTCGCCCGTCGCCGGGACCGTGGTATCCGCGGGTCCGATGGGCAATGCCGGCAACGCGGTGATCCTGCGCGGCGAGCAGGGCGAGCTGGTCTACATCTTCCACATGTCGAGCATCGACGTGCGACCGGGGCAGCGCGTGGGCTATGGCCATGACCTCGGCAACCAGGGCTCCACCGGCAACTCCACCGGCCCGCACGTGCATATCGAAGCCCCGACTGCGACCATCGACCGATGGGTCCACGACCTCCTCGACGGCCGCTTCGACGGTCGCCGCCAGTAGCGCGGCGGCGCGGCGCGTGGCTGGCGGCGCTGTGCGCCGCCAGCGTCGGGCTGGTTGGCTGCGACCGCGCCCCGGGCCATGCGGGCTCCGCCACGTCCGCCGATGGGCAACGGCTTCCGGCGTCGGCGGCGATCGGCACGACAGCGGACAGCAGCGCGCGACGCCGGTTCGTGGCCGGGGCGGAGACTTCAGGGGCCACCCTTCCGGATGACATCCTCCGCGGACTTTCGACCGACGCGCGCGTGCTCGACTGCGGAGGCGGTGTGGTCGCGGGGCGCTCCGCCTTCGAAGGAACCTGGGTCGTCGGGCACCCTGTGGATCTGGACGCAGACGGGCGCGACGACTGGCTGGTCGAAGGTCGTCATCGCTGCCTGACCGGCACCGATGGTGCGGACTGGTGGGTGTACTCGGGTGACACCGGGTCCGCGCGGCTGGTGGCAGCGGCGGGACGTGCCCAGGCGGTCGAAATGCTGCCTGAGCGCCATGGCGGCTTCCGCGACCTGCAGCTGCAGGCGAAACAGGGCGATCTGACGCTGCGCTATGCCGCCGGCGCCTATACGTCCGTGGACCCTGCCGAGGACTGACCGCGCCGACGCACGCCGTGCCAGTCCTCCCGCCGCAGGCGCATCCGCAGGGCGGGCCGGCCGAACTGGCAGGTGGTCCCGTCAGGCTGGAAGCCCAGGCGCGCCAGCAGCGGCGGCACCGAGCGGTTGGCCGGGTCGCACAGGCCGACCAGCCGCGGCAGGCCGAGCGTGTCGAAGGCATGTCTGCACAGCGCCTCGCCGCCCTCGAGCGCATAGCCGCGGCCCCAGGCGCGCGGCAGCAGGCGGGTGCCGATCTCGGTCTCGGCGGGATCGAACTCGGCCATCAGCGAGAAGAAGCCGAGGAAGCCGCGTGCGTCATCGGCGCGCCAGACGCCGAGGCCGGGGCGTTCGCGATGCACGCGCGCGGAGGTCTCGACGAGCGCCGCCGCGGAGGCGATGTCGTCCACCGGCGCGTCCAGCAGGGCCCGCGCCACGCGCGCGTCGCGCCCGAGGTGCTGCAGGTCGAAGACATCGGAAGGCCGCAGCCGGCGCAGCGTCATGCGCCGGGTCCTGAGGAAGACGTCGACGTCGGGGCCGTTCGCCATGGCCGGAGTATGCCGCGCGGGGCGCGGCACGGCCCCCGGGGCGACCCTAGATGGGGTACGCACCAGCTAGGAACCGTGGCGTGCCTGCGGAAACTGCGAGCTGTGCCCGGAGTCCACCGGGTTTCCATCCACTTCCAGCGAGGACAAGGATATGGGCAGTCAAATCGGTTCCATGGTCGGCAGCCTGGTCGGCACCTACTTCGGCGGTCCGCTCGGACAGGCCATCGGCCAGCAGCTGGGCTCCTGGCTCGGCGGCATCGTCGGCGAGGGCATGACCGACGCCGTGGGCTTCAACTTCGACACCATCTTCGGCGGCGCCTATTCCGGCGGTTTCGACCTCGGTTTCGGCGGCAGCTGACGGATGTCCATCGAAGCCGCACCGCCGAAGACCCGCGAGGAGCTCGTCGAGCGCCTCGCGGACCTGCGCCAGCAGGGCGTCCTCGATTCGCACGAGGAAGAGCGCCTGCTGTCGCAGTTCGATTCCATGCTGCGCGACGTCAACGAGCAGAAAGCCACGCTCGAGCCGGAGTACAAGCGGCGCGTGCGTGACGACGGGCTCGACCAGGCGAATGCCTGGCTGCGCGAGGCCGCCGCCGAGCTCGGTCGCCGCCATGGCGAGGCCACCCGCGCAATCACCGACCAGCTGCGCGTGGTCACCGGCTGATCCCGGCAGCGATTGCGCGCCGGTCCTAGGGTCGGCCCCAGTTGTCCACCGGCCCGGCCCACGCGAAGCTGCAAGCCACACGATCCAACGCCCCTTCAACGCAGGATCCCGCCACGACATGCAAGGCCAACCGCCCCCGATGAAGCCGTCCCGCCGCGCGCTCACGCCAGGCGAGCTGATGGCCAGGAGCCAGCAGCGTGGTGGCGAGCGGGCGCAGGTCGAGGCCGGCGCTTCCGCGGAGACGGCGGGGCAGGCGCTGCTCGGCCAGTTCCAGGAGTTGCTGCAGCAGGAAGGCAGCCTCGGCCATGACGACCGCGAGGAACTGGCGCGGGTCTTCGAACAGGCGCTGCAGGATTCGGCCTCGTCGCCCTCGGCGGCGGCGTCCGACGCCTTCGACGCGTCGACCTGGCGCGAGACGGTCGAGATGCTGCTCCAGGGCGGATTCGTCGAACAGGGCGAAGCCGACCACCTGATCCGTTCGCTCAACGAGGCACTGGCTCCACTGCAGCGGCGTGAGTCGCGGCTTGCGATGGAGTTCAGTCGCCGCGTCGAGGCCGAAGGCCAGGAGAAGGCGCTGGAGTGGTTCCGCCAGGCCAGCAAAGCCGGGCAGGAACCGGCGGCGGCACGTGTCCCCGGTGCCGCGGCACCGGACAGGACGACAGAGTCGCCGCTGCGCGCCGATACGGTGAATTCGAGGTCGAGGCGGTTGCGCGGGCCACCGGGCCAGGGCTGGAGCTGACCCACCCCTGATCCAACGCACACACCAACTCGAATCGGAGAAACATCATGGCTGTCGACATCACCTCTTTCGTTGCAAACGCCACCACCATGCGCGAGGCCGAGGCCCAGCTGGCGTCCGCCCGCGGCGGCGGCTGGCTGATCGCCCTGGCCCAGGTCCTCGGCAAGATCGCCGACAAGATGGGCGAGGAAATCGTCGCCAAGGCCAAGGAGATCGATACCGCCGGTCCCGAAGCCGACAACATCAACGAGCTCAACGCCGAGCTGACCGCGATGAGCCAGGTCTTCAAGATGTTCATGGAAACCGTGAGCACCGTGATCAAGACCATCGGTGAAGGCAACGCCTCGGTGGCCCGCAAGCAGTAAGCGGCCCCGGACAGAAAACGCCCTGCTTCGGCAGGGCGTTTTTTTTGGCCTGTTTTTCGTAGATGGAGGCAACGCCGGGTGCAGCGCCAGGGGCAGCGCTCGTTGCAACGCCGCGGCGCTTTGACGCATGGCCTGCTGCCGCTCATGTCCCCCGATGCCGGCCCGCCGGGCCGGCCTCTCCTCCTTGACTTCCCGTCAGCAGGCCACGCGCCAAAGCGATGCAGGGCTCCGGGTGCGCCGCGCAAGAGCCAAAGCAATGCAGGGCCGCGGGGAATTCCGCAGGAGAGCCAAAGCGCTGCAGGGCTGCGCGTGCACCGCACAAGAATCAAGCCGGGCGCCGTGGCGATCATTCGTGCTGCGCCCTGCGCCTGCGCGCAGCGTCCAGCGGCCGAACCGATCCGGACTGCGGTGCGATGCCTGCTGACGGGAAGTCAAGGAGGAGGCTTCGGCCGCAGGCCGAAGCCGGGGGACATGAGCGGCAGCAGGCATCGCACCGCAGCACCGCGAAGCAGCCCGCCAAGCGCCCCTCCAAGCGCCCCCCAAACGCCCGGCAAAACGCCCGGCAAAACGTCCCGCCAAACGTCCCGCCGCACGGCGTTTGCCAACCAGGCGACGCGTCTCTAGTCCCGGCAGACCGGCATCCGGCGCATCACCAGCGTGCCGCCGGCGGGATCGGGAACCGGCCGGACCTCGTAGGCCACGTTCCGGCAGTTCTCCAGGTCGGCGCGGCGTGCGCGCTTGCGGGGCTCTGTCGCCCTGCGGCCTGGTTGTTGGAGATCGTAGGTGAAGCGCAGCCGGGTTCCGCGCGGCAGGCCCCCGGCGTTGGGTTCGAGCAGCTCGACCACGACGACCATGTCGAAGGCCGCGTCCGACACCTCGCCGGTCACGGTGTACGCCAGTGGATGCGCATCGCCGCCGCCGCGGATCCGGCCTTGGCGGTCGATGTCCACCCGGACGTCCCCCATCCGGCCGCTCCAGCCCCCCGCCGGGGTCAGCTTTCCGTCGAGTTCGAGGCCGGCATCGCCTTGCGGGTCTGAGATCGCGCCGATCACGCTGAGCTTCATGGCCCCGCCGCTGCCGGGGACGAAGCGCGCCGTGCCGCGGCCACGCTCGTCGTAGGCGCGGCCGCCGGGCGGGTCGACCACCACGTCGACGCGGCCTTCGTAGGCGGTCGACGGGAACCGGGGACTGGCATCGCTCCCGTGGCAGGCACCCAGCACCAGGGCGAGGGCAAGCGGGAGCATGCGGAACTTCACTGCGGGCATGGTCATCTCGTCCGGGGAACCGGGCGCGCGACGTGGTGCAACGGCATATGGCGCAACGCGGGCACTCAAGGGCGCCGCGCGCCCAGCCTCTTCGCCAGCAGCCAGGCGACCGCGGCGGTCAGCAGGCCGACCAGCGCGGAGCCGCCGGTCCAGGTGCGCGCCGAGTCGCCGAGCACCTGCCCGCCCACCGGGAGCAACGCGACGATCGCGAAGCCGAGGCAGCCGTAGGCGATGATCGCCAGCAGCCAGAACAGCCACTGCATCGTCGCCTCGCGCAGTTCGCGCTCGACCGCGGCGGGGTCACGACCGGATGCACCCGTGTGCCCCTGGGCACCGAGGGCCACGAGCAGCGACGACAGTCCGCCCTCGAGCACGCGTGGACGCCGGTCGAGGCCGCGTCGCTGCGGGCCTTCGCCGGTGTAGCCGGCGGCATCGGGCCGGACCGGCAGGCCACGGTCGTTCACCGCCAGCGGGTTGGCGGCAGCGCGGGCCTCCGCCGCCTGCGCGGCCGCGGGCAGTGCGCTGGCCATGGTGCTGCCGGCGATGGTGGCGGCTGCCGCCGCACTGGCCAGGGTGGCCGCGGTGGTCGCCGAAGCCTGGGTGGCGCCGTGCCCCGTCGCTGCAGCGGCGGTGGTCGCTGCCGCCGCGGGTGCTGTGGCAGACCGCTGCAGGTTGGCCAGGCCGGGGTCCTGCGTGCGCGGGACCAGTCCGACATCGGCCGGCCGCGCCGCCAGCTGGGCCGCGTCCGCGCGCATGCCCGGTGCGACCTGGGCGCCCTGGGCCGACACGTCCGCGCGCTGGGCTGTGGCCTGGGGAGCGCCGGCATCCGCGCGCGGGGTAGCGGGCAGTGGCACCTGCGCCGGCTGGGCCAGCTGCTGCGCCGACATCGGAGTCGCCGCGCCCGCCAGCAGGCCATTCGCCAGGCCGCCCTGTCCGGGGGCGCCGGCTTGTGGCGAGCCCGGGACCTGCGGGCCTTGCGGTACCACCGGCTGGTGCACGGGCACCTGACGGGGGCCGCCCAGCACGTCGCGGATCACCTGTCCCGGTGCCAGCGGCAGCGGGCGTTCGCCGCCCTGGCCGGGCGCAGGCGCGGGCGCACCGGGACCGGGCCTTCCGGCATCCCAGCCGCTGCCGTTGGGGCGCTCCGCGCCGGGCGCCGGGTTGCCGGGCCCCTGCGGGCGTTCCGGGCCGGGACCCCAGCCGGTGCCAGCCGGTCGCTCGACGCCCGGCGGCATGCCGGGAGGCGCGGGTGCGAGTCCTGGCGGCGGGCCCGGTATTGGCCCGCCCTGGCGCAGCAGTCCGGGCGGGCCGAGGCCATCGGGGCCCTGGCCGCGCGCGCCGGGTTCGGGACGACCCGGGAAGCCCCTGTGGCCTTCGCCCCGGTGTGCCTGCTCGTGCGGGCTGCCCCAGGACATGTTGTGCGGCGCAGGCAGGCCCGCGGGCCCCTTGCCCAAGGGGCCGGGCAGATTGCTGATGACCCTGTCGATGATGGACATCGGTGCCTCGCAGCTGCGTGGGCGGCAACCCCCCGTTGTTCCCAACACACGGTAGGCGCTGTCGTCCCGGACTGCAGCCTCGGGTCAACCCGAGGTCGGCCGGGCTTCGGGCATAAAAAACGGGAGGCCGAGGGGCCTCCCGTGAAAACCGGCCGAAGCCGGAGGACTATGTTGTGGCGCGCCCAGCCTACCGCCGGGCGAATCCTTATGCAATACCTGAGGAGTACGCGTCTATCTGATTGAATTGACTAGCGATCAGTGCGCAGGGCTCCACGCTTCCGCGCGCGCCGGGAGTCCCGGGGAAGCGACCGCGCATTGTCGAACGCCGCGGATTCCCAGCTGCCGTAGGTCGGGTTCGGCAGCACCCACCAGCGCGCCCCGAACCAGTCGCGATGGTCGGCATGCAGGGCGGCGTGCTGCGCCGGCGTGTTCGCGCCCGCCTGGACGAAGTCGCCCAGCTGGTCGCCGAACTGCATGAGCACGCGGTGCGTGCGCCCCACCAGCTGCCGGCGACAGGTCTTGCCAGATCCCGCCTGCTCGCAGCCGGGCACGTCCAGGCCCAGGCCGAGGAACACCTCTCCATGCTGGACCGGCAGCCCCTGGCTGCGCAGGTTGTCCAGCGTCGCTCCGCTCAGCGCCGTGCTGCGGTTGGAGATGTAGAACACCGTGATGCCCTTGGCCGCCGCCGCGCGGGTGAAGTCGAGGGCGCCGGGAACCGGGATCGCCTTGCGCTCCTCGACCCAGGCATCCCACGCGGGATCCGAGAACTCCTGGCCGTCGACGACCAGGCGCGCCTGGTAGGCGGAGTTGTCGAGCACGGTCTCGTCGATGTCGAGGATCACCGCCGGCGGCAGGTTCGAGGCGTCACCGGCGGCGCTGCGCTCGGCGGCGACCAGGGCGTCCCAGGAGCGGTCGGCCAGTGCCGCGTCGAGGCGCTCGGTGGCGGCGCGGAACACCGACTCCGAAAGCGCGCGGTATTCCACCGAGCGCTGCACCCAGAGCACCGCGTTGAGGTTGTCGTCGGCCGGGACGGCGGCGGAGGACGCTGCCCCGGCGTGGGGCGCGGGGGTGGTGCCGTCGACCGGCAGGCTGCGGCAGCCGGCCAGCGCCAGGGCCGCGGCCAGCAGCGTGGCGGCACGGAGGGAGTTCGGGGACGACTGCAGGCGCATGGCGGACACCGTGTGCGGAAACGGTCCCAAGTCTATCCGAGCGCCCAGGAGTCCCGGCCCGCCACCGCCCCTGGCCGCCACCGCCCCGGCTGCCAGCGCCCCTGTAGGAGCAGCTATAGCTGCGATCGTGGTGCCAAGACCCGCGCGATCGCTCGCAGGAAATCGCATCGCAGCTATAGCTGCTCCTACAGGGGCGCGGAGGGCAGCGGCGGGCGCGGCGGTCAGCCCTCGAGCATCGCCCGGATCGCGGCGAAGCCGACGTCGGCGCGCTCCTTCTTACGCGCGGCATCGGCCACCGGGTCGGCGCCGTCGCGCTGCAGTTCGGCGGCGGGCAGTTCGGCCAGGAAGCGGCTCGGCACCAGCTTCAGCCGCTCGCCCCAGCGCTGCGACTCGCGCGGGTAGGACAGCCACAGCTGCTCCTTGGCGCGGGTAATGCCCACGTAGAGCAGGCGGCGCTCCTCGTCGATGCGGCCCTCCTCGACGCTGGCCTCGTGCGGCAGGGTGTCGTCGTCCACGCCGATGATGAAGACGTAGCGGAATTCCAGGCCCTTGGCCGCGTGCAGGCTCATCAGCCGCACCTGGTTGCCCGGCTCGCCCTTGTCGGCGTGGCTCAGCAGCGCCAGCGAGGCCGCCAGCTCGCCCGGCCCGGCGCCGCCGCGCGCGCCGTCGAACCAGTCGGCCAGCTCGTCGAGGTTGCCGCGGCGGATGCGGAACATCTCCTCGGTCTTGCACTGCGCGCGCAGCGCGGCGAGCAGGCCGGAGCGTTCGTTGAGCACCCGGACCAGCTCCGCCGGCGATTGGCGCGACGCCTCCGCGCGCAGTCCGCGGACCAGGTCGGCGAAGGCCGAGAGCGACGACGCGGCGCGCGGGGCGAGCTGCTTGAGCAGCCCGACCGACTCGATCGCCCGCGACATCGGCATGCCGGCGTTGCGCGAGAGCTCGGCCAGCTTCGCCAGCGTGGTCTGGCCCACGCCGCGGCCGGGCGCCTGCACCGCGCGCAGGAAGGCCGCGTCGTCGTCCGGGTTGGCCAGCATGCGCAGCCAGGCCAGCGCATCCTTGACCTCGCCGCGGTCGAGGAAGGCGGTGCCGCCGGACAGGTGATAGGGCACGCGCAGCATCTGCAGCGCCTTCTCCAGCGCGCGCGACTGGTAGTTGCTGCGGAACAGGATGCAGAACTCGCTCCACTCGACCTTGCGCGCGGCGTTGACGAACTGGATCTCGGCGGCCACCCGCTCGGCCTCGTGCGCCGCGTCGCGGCACTCCCAGATGCGGATGCGCTCGCCGTCGGCCTGCGCGCTCCACAGGGTCTTCAGGTGCTCGTGCGGGTTGTTGGCGATCAGCGTGTTGGCCGCGCGCAGCACGCGGTTGGAGCAGCGGTAGTTCTGCTCGAGCTTCACCACCCGCAGCGCCGGATAGTCGCGCGCCATCTGCGACAGGTTCTCGGGATTGGCGCCGCGCCAGGCATAGATCGACTGGTCGTCGTCGCCCACGCAGGTGAAGTTGCCCTTGTCGCCGGCCAGGGCCTTGAGCAGCCGGTACTGGGCGTCATTGGTGTCCTGGCACTCGTCGACCAGCAGGTAGCCGATGCGCTCGCGCCAGCCCAGCGCGCAGTCCTCGTGGGTTTCCAGCAGCTCCACCGGCAGCCGGATCAGGTCGTCGAAATCCACCGCGTTGAACGCGGCCAGGCGGGCCTGGTAGAGCTCGTACACCATTGCCGCCTCGTGCTCGGGCGTGGAGCGCGCCAGCGCGCGCGCCTGCTCCGGCGACAGCCCCTGGTTCTTCGCCCGCGACACCAGGCCCTGCATCGCCTGCACGGCGTCAGGCTTGGCACCGGGCATCAGGTCCTTGAACTGGGCCATCGAATCGTCGGAATCGAAGATCGAGAAGCCGCGCCGCAGGCCCGCGCGCTCGTGCTCGATCTGCAGCATGCGCAGGCCGAGCGCGTGGAAGGTCGAGACGGTCAGGCCTTCGGCGGCGTCGCCTCGGATGCGCTTGGCGACACGCTCGCGCATTTCCTTCGCCGACTTGTTGGTGAAGGTGATCGCGGCGATCCGCTTGGCCGGGTAGCGCCCGGAGCCGATCAGGTGCGCCATCTTCTCGACGATCACGCGGGTCTTGCCGCTGCCGGCGCCGGCGAGGACGAGCAGGGGACCTTCGCAGTGCGCGACCGCGGCCTGTTGCTGGGGATTGAGGGACATCGTGCCGGAGGGAATCGCAGGCCGGCCATTCTATCGGCCGCGGCGGCCCCGGGCCGGGGTCCCGTCCCACCCGCGCCGGTCTTAAACTTCGCCCATGGCCAAGCTCTACTTCTACTACTCGGCGATGAATGCGGGGAAGACCACCACCCTGCTGCAGTCCGCGCACAACTACCGCGAGCGCGGGATGCGCGTGCTGATCCTGGCGCCGGCCCTGGACGATCGCGCTGGCCGCGGGACGGTCGCCTCGCGGATCGGGCTGCAGGCCGAGGCCCGCACCTTCGGGCCGGGCGACGACCTGCAGGCGATGGTGCGCGAGGACATCGACGCCCGTGGCCGCCTGCACTGCGTGCTCGTCGACGAGGCGCAGTTCCTGTCGCGCCCGCAGGTCTGGCAGCTGTCCGAGGTGGTGGACGCGTTCGGCGTGCCGGCGCTCTGCTACGGGCTGCGCACCGACTTCCGCGGCGAGCTGTTCGAGGGCAGCCGCTACCTGCTGGCCTGGGCCGACGAGATCCAGGAGATCAAGACCATCTGCCACAGCGGCAGCAAGGCGATCATGACCGTGCGCGTCGATGACCAGGGCCACGCGGTCCAGGACGGGCCGCAGGTGGAGATCGGCGGCAACGAGCGCTATGTCTCGGTGAGCCGCGCCGAGTTCAAGCGCATCGTGCGCGGCGAGGGCCGGATCGACCCCGCGCAGCAGCAACTGCCGCTGGGCTGAAGCCGCTCCTACAGAGGCGCGTCGCAGCGTCGCTGCCACCGCTCCACCTCGCGCACGACCGAGCCGCCTTCGGGCCGCGCCATCCGCACCTGCTGGCCGAGGCCGGTGAAGATGGCCATTGACTCCGCGCGCCGCGGGCCGTCGCAGCGCAGCGCGGCGGCGCTGGCGCGCGCCAGCCAGGCCACCTTGCGCAGTTCGGCATCGGCTTCGCCCAGGCCGGCGAGCTGGTCCAGGCGGGCCAGCGCGCCCTCGGTGCCGAGCCGCGCTTCCAGCTGGGCCAGCGCGAGTTCCGCCCGCCGGCTCACCGGGTGGGTCGCGCCGTAGGACGCGCTGGTCAGCGCCACCGCCCGGCGCAGCGCGGCCAGGGCCGCGTCGTCGCGCCCGCGCGCGGCTTCGACCTCGCCCAGCAGGCGCAAGGTCGCGCCGACCAGGCCGTGGTCGCGTCCGAAATGTTCGGCGCGCAGGCGCAGCGATTCCTGCAGCAGCGTGGCGGCGCGCGCCTGGTCGCCGAGCTCGTGCAGGACCATGGCCTCGTTGAACAGCCCGGCGGCGAGCAGGGTGGCGGCGCCGCGCTCGCGCCAGATCGCATTGGCCTCGCGCAGGCCCGAGAGCGCGCCGTCGAAATCACCGCGCTCCCAGGCCACGATCGCCAGGCTGTTGGCGTTGCGGGCGACGTCGCTGTGCCGGCTGCCCAGGCGGGCCAGCAGCCAGGCGTGGGCGTCGCGGAACACCACCTCGGCTTCGCCCAGGCGTCCGTCGTCGACCAGCAGCGCGGCCAGCTGGCGGCGCACGTCGACGGTGGCGTGGTGCTGGGCGCCGCGGATCTCGAGCGCGAGGTCGAGCGCTTCGCGGCAGTCGGCCTCGGCGGCGCGCAGGTCGCCGAGCTCGCGGTGCAGCGAGCAGGTGGCGCGCAGGATGTCGATCGCCAGCGGGTGCCGCGCGCCGACGTTCCGGCGCAGCAGGCCCAGGGCGACGTGCTGCTCGCGCAGGGCGAGCACGCTGTCGCCGGTGGCCGCGCGCAGCACGGCCAGGTCGACCAGGCTTTCGACCACGTCGGCCTCGTGCTGGGGGATCGAGCGGCGGATCGCCAGCGCACGCTGGAAACCCGCGCGCGCGGCATCGAACCCGCCCTCGTCGCGCTGGCAGCGGGCCAGCTGCCCATGGAAGTCCGCGACCACCGCCGGAAGGCGCTCCTGTTCGCGCAGCGCCAGCGGCAGCAGCGGCTGCATTGCCGCGCTGCAGGCCCCGGCCTGTCCGAGCAGGCGGCGGGTGCGGCCGATGTCGGTCGCCGCCTGCAGGCGCAGCCCGGGCGGCGGCGATTCGATGCCGGCGATCACCGTGCCCTGGCGCTGCTGCAGGGCCAGGGCCTGGGCGTAGTCGCCGAGCCCGGCGCGCAGGCGCGCGATCACGCCCAGCAGTTCGGCCAGCGCCACCGGCTGCTGGGCGAGTTCCAGTTCGCCGCGGCGCACGCCTTCCTCGAGCAGGCGGCGGATGTCGAGCGGCGCGCCGCCGGGCGTGCTGCCCGCGTTCTCGAACAGGCCGACCATGAAGTTCTGCAGCGCGCGGGCGCGCGCGGCCTGCTGGACCGCCTGCTGCGCCTGCCACAGCACCATCGCCAGGGCGGCCACCAGGACCACGACGATCGCCGCCCCGGTGCCGAGCGCCCAGCGGTGGCGCGCGACGTACTTGCGCACGCGGTAGGACAGCGCCTGGGGCCGCGCGCGCACCGGCTTGCCGTCGAGGTGGCGGCGGATGTCCTGCGACAGCGCCTCGACCGACGAATAGCGCAGCTCGGGGGCCTTGGACATCGCCTTGAGCACGATGTTGTCGAGGTCCCCGGCGATCCGGCGGGCCTCGCGCCGCAGCTGCGCCGCGGGCCGCGTCGGGGCGGCCCCGCTGCCGGCCTCGTCGGTCGCCGCGTCGCCGCGCTGCAGCGCCAGCGAGGGCCGCATCGGTTCGGCGCTGAGGATCGCCTCCTCCCACTCGGCGTCGCTGCGGCGGCGCGGCCGGTAGGGCTTGCAGCCGGCCAGCATCTCGTACAGCACCACGCCCAGCGAATAGATGTCGGTCATCGTGGTGACCGGCTCGCCGCGCACCTGCTCGGGCGCGGCGTAGTGCAGGGTGAAGGCGCGCACGTCGGTGCGGGTGCCCTCGCTGCCGACGTCGGGCGTGTCCAGCAGCTTGGCGATGCCGAAGTCGAGCAGGCGCACCTCGTCGAGCGGGGTCACCAGGATGTTCGAGGGCTTGAGGTCGCGGTGCACGATCAGGTTGGCGTGCGCGTGGCTGACCGCCTCGCAGACCTGCAGGAACAGGCGCAGCCGGGCCTCCACGGTCGGCTCGCGCAGGCGGCACCAGTCGGTGATCGGCTCGCCGTCGACGTAGTCCAGCGCCAGGTAGGGCTGCTGGTCGCTGCTGATGCCGGCATCGAGCAGGCGGGCGATGTGGGCGTGTTCGAGCCGCGCCAGGATCTGCCGCTCGCGGGTGAAGCGCAGCCGCAGGTTCGGATCGGCCAGGCCCGGGCGCAGCAGCTTCAGCGCCACCCGGCGCTCGTACAGGCCGTCGGCGCGGCTGGCCAGCCAGACCTGGCCCATGCCGCCCTCGCCGATCAGGCGCTCCAGCCGGTAGGGCCCGATGACCGCGTGGGCGCGCGCCAGCGGCAGCTGCGAGACCACCGGCTCGGACAGGAAGTCCTCCTGGCCCTCCTCGAGTTCGAGCAGGCTTTCCAGCTCACCGGCGAGCGTCGGGTCTTCGCTCCTCAGCGCGGCCAGGCGCTGCGTGCGCGGGCCGGGCTCGAGCTCGAGCAGGGCGTCGAGCAGCGGGGACAGGCGTTGCCAGCGGTCCGGATCCATGGCCGCGCGCTGGCCGGCGGCCCGTCAGTCCGACTTCAGCGACGCGAGCAGGTACAGCCGCGCCTTCTGCCAGTCACGGCGGATGCTGCGCTCCGAGCGGTCGAGCAGCTCGGCGATCTCGACCTCGGACAGGCCGGCGAAGTAGCGCAGCTCGACCACGCGGGCGAGCCGCTGGTCGACGGCGGCCAGCCGCGTGAGCGCGACGTCCAGCGCCAGCATGTCCTCGTCCAGGCGCAGGCCGCCCTCGATGTCCTCGGGCAGGTCGGTGACGCGATGCAGGTCGCCGCCGCGCTTCTGCGCCATGCGCTGGCGCGCGTAGTCGACCACGACGCTGCGCATGGCCGAGGCGGCATAGGCGAAGAAGTGCGCGCGGTCGTCGAACTGGGCCTCGCGCCGGCCGATCAGCTTGAGATAGGCCTCGTGCACCAGCGCGGTGGCATCCAGCGTCTGGCCGTACTGCCCCGCCAGCTGGCGCCGCGCCATGCTGTGCAGTTCCTGGTAGAGCGTGGCCAGCACGCTGTCGAGCGCGCCGCGGTCCCCGCCGCGGGCGGCATCCAGCAACAGGGTGATCTCAGCGGTTCCGGCCATGGCACTCCCCTCGAGGGCCGATCATAGCGCCTGCGCTCAGCGCTGGCAGGTTCCGCACCAGACCGTGGCCCGCTGGGCCACCATCGCCTGGCGCATCGGCCGCCCGCAGCGCGGGCAGGGCTCGCCGCCCCGGCCATAGGCCGAGAGCTCCTGTTCGAAGTAGCCGGGGGCGCCGTCCGGCGCGAGGAAGTCGCGCAGGGTGGTCCCGCCGCGGGTGATCGCGCGCGCCAGCACGGCGCGGATCTCGTCGGCGATGCGCGCGTAGCGCTCGCGCGAGACCTTGCCCGCGGCGCGCAGCGGCGAGACGCCGGCGGCGAACAGCGCTTCGGCGACATAGATGTTGCCCACGCCCACCACCACCCGCTGGTCCATGAGGAAGGCCTTGACCGGCCCACGGCGGCCGCGGCTCAGCCTGAACAGGTGGTCGCCGTCGAAGGTGTCGCCCAGCGGCTCGGGTCCCAGTCCGGCAAGGAGCGGATGGTCCTCGCCGGGAGGCTGCCAGAGCAGGCAGCCGAAGCGTCTCGGGTCGTTGAGGCGGAGCACGCGTTCCACGCCATCGCGGGCCGCCAGCGCGATGTCCACGTGGTCATGGAGCCGCGGCGGGGCGTCGGCCGGCAGCACGCGCAGGCTGCCCGACATCCCCAGGTGCAGCAGGGCGCTGCCGGCGTCGGTGTCCAGCAGCAGGTACTTGGCGCGGCGGCGCACGGCGTCGATGCGCTGCCCCGGGAGCCGGTCGACGACCTCGGGCGGGATCGGCCAGCGCAGGTCGGGGCGGCGCAGCAGCACCCGCTCCACGCGGGCGCCCTCGAGGTGGGGCGCCAGGCCGCGGCGGGTGGTCTCGACTTCGGGCAGTTCGGGCATGTGCCGAGCGTGGGGGCGGCCGCCCGCGGTCGCAAGCCGCACACCTTCGTGAACGACCGCGCGCGATGTGCGGGCGCGGGGTGGCAATCGACGCAGGCGCATTCCATGATGACGGTCGAATTCCCGCACAACTGTCCACGCCATGCTCGCTTCCCTGCTCGACTTCCTTGCCGGCGGCCTCGTCCAGTCCGGTTTCTGGGGCCTGTTGGCCTATTTGCTGGTGGTCACGCAGCTCACCATCTTCACCGTGACGCTGTACCTGCACCGCAGCCAGACCCATCGCGGCGTCGACTTCCACCCGGTGGTGTCCCACTTCTTCCGCTTCTGGTGCTGGCTCACCACGTCGATGATCACCAAGGAATGGGTGGCCATCCACCGCAAGCACCACGCGCGCTGCGAGACCGAGGAAGACCCGCACAGCCCCATGCACAAGGGCATCAAGGAGGTCTTCTGGAAGGGCGCGGAGCTGTACCGCGAAGCCCGCGCCAACCGCGCCGACATGGAGCAGTACGGCCGCGGCACGCCCGACGACTGGATCGAGCGCACGCTCTACACCCCGCATGCCAACCTCGGCCCGGTGCTGATGCTGGCGATCAACTTCAGCCTGTTCGGCGCCGCGGGCGTGGCGATCTGGGCCATCCAGATGCTGTGGATCCCGTTCTGGGCCGCGGGCGTGGTCAATGGCCTGGGCCACTGGTGGGGCTACCGCAACTTCGAGACCACCGACACCGCCACCAACCTCAGCCCCTGGGCGGTGTGGATCGGCGGCGAAGAGCTGCACAACAACCACCACGCCTTCCCGAGCTCGGCCAAGTTCGCCCTGCGCCGCTGGGAGTTCGACATTGGCTGGGCGGTGATCAAGGGCCTGCAGGCCGTGGGCCTGGCCAAGGTGCTGCGCGTGGCGCCGTCGCTCGACGTCCGTCCGAACATCCACGTGCCCGACGGCGACACGCTGAAGGCACTGCTGGCGCTGCGCTTCCAGGCGATGACCGATTACCAGCGGCGCGTGCTCAAGCCCGCCCTGCGCGAAGAGGCGGCGGCGGCCGGCGCGCGGCTGCGCGCCCTGCTGCCGCGCAAGCTCCGCCGCGGCCTGGTCGACGACGGCCGCTGGCTCAATCCCGACGCCCGCGAACAGCTGCGCGACTGGGTCGAGCAGCGCCCGCGCATCCGCACCGTGGTCGAGTACCGCGCGCGCCTGGCGGCCGTGCTCGAAACCCGCAGCCACGACGCGGCCGAATCGCTGGCCAACCTGCAGGCCTGGTGCCGCGAGGCCGAGGCCAGCGGCATCCGCGCGCTGCAGGACTATGCCGCGCGGCTGAAGGGTTACTCGCTGCAGCCCGCGCGCGGCTGAGGCATGCGCGCGCGGGTGCTCGCCGGCTGCATCGTGCTCGTGGCGGCACTGCCGCTGCCTTCGCCGGCCCAGGTGATGGCCACCGCCGACTACCTCGCGCGCATGGACGGCGACGGAGACGGTCGCGTTTCACTGGGCGAGTACCAGGCGTGGATGAGCTATGCCTTCGACGGCATGGACCGCGATGGC
Source organism: Luteimonas sp. MC1750 (assembly GCF_016615955.1). Lineage (NCBI taxonomy): Bacteria > Pseudomonadati > Pseudomonadota > Gammaproteobacteria > Lysobacterales > Lysobacteraceae > Luteimonas > Luteimonas sp. MC1750. Next base: position 2,868,732 of record NZ_CP067113.1, on the reverse strand, counting down.
GATGGCGTCCTGGCGGCGCATGAGCAACCCGGCGGCAAGGGGCCCCCGCTGCCGCGCGCGGTCCACCTCGCCCGCCTTGCCGAACGGTTCGGCAGGCAGGACGCGAACGGAGACGGCTGGCTCGACGCCAGGGAACTCGCCGCACCTCCGCGCTAGCGCCACACGGGTCGCGACCTTGGTCGCAGGCCGGGGCACGGGGTGGCCGGGATGGCTAGGATGTCGGAACGTCCCAGGGGAGCTGACGGACCGTGAACGCGACGCCGATCGAACTCGTGGCCACCGTGCTGTTCGCACTCGCCGTGGCCCACACCTTCAGCACCAAGTATTTCCAGCGCCTGGCCGATCGCCAGCCCGCGCATTCCGGCATCTGGCACCTGCTGGCCGAGGTGGAGGTCGTATTCGGCGCCTGGGCCATGCTCTTCATCGTGGTGATGATGGCGCTCGTGGGGCCGTCGCAGGCCACCGCCTACGTGGAGTCGCGCAACTTCACCGAGCCGATGTTCGTGTTCGCGATCATGGTGATCGCGGGCACGCGGCCGATCCTCTGGCTCGCCACCCACCTGGTGGACGGCCTGGCCAGGCTGCTGCCCTGGCGCAACGGCCTGGAGTTCTGCTTCAGCGTGCTCGCGCTGGTGCCCCTGCTGGGTTCGTTCATCACCGAGCCGGCGGCGATGACGCTGGCGGCGATGCTGCTGTCCCGTCGCGTCTACGTGGCGGACATCTCGACGCGTGCGCGCTACGCGCTGCTGGGGACGCTGTTCGTCAACATCTCGATCGGCGGCGTGCTGACGCCGTTCGCGGCACCGCCGGTGTTGATGGTGGCCGGCAAGTGGAACTGGGACCTCGCCTTCATGCTGACCCACTTCGGCTGGAAGGCCGCGCTGGCGGTGGTGGTGAACGCGGCCCTGGTGGTGTTCGTGTTCCGGAAGGAACTCGGGACCCTGAAGACCGGGGAAGCCGGCACGCGGCCGGACGCGATGCCGCCCTGGGTCGTGGCGCTGCACGTGGTCTTCCTCGTGGGCCTGGTGGTGTTCGCGCACCACCCGGCGATGTTCATGGGGATCTTCCTGCTGTTCATGGGCGTGGCCACGGCCTACAAGCGCTTCCAGGACCGCCTGATCCTGCGCGAAGGCCTGCTGGTGGCGTTCTTCCTCGCCGGCCTGGTGGTGCTGGGTGGCCAGCAGCGCTGGTGGCTGCAGCCGCTGCTGATGGACATGAGCACGGACGCGGTGTTCTTCGGGGCGACGGCCCTCACCGCCATCACCGACAACGCCGCGCTGACCTACCTCGGGTCGCTGGTGGAAGGCCTGAGCGATGAATTCAAGTACATGCTGGTGGCCGGGGCGGTGGCGGGTGGCGGCTTGACGGTGATCGCGAACGCGCCCAACCCGGCCGGCATGTCGATCGTGCGCCGGCATTTCAAGGAGCAGACCGTGCATCCGCTCGGACTGCTGCTCGCGGCGCTGCCCCCGACGCTGGTCGCGATCGTGGCGCTGCGCTGGCTCTAGCGCTTGAACCCGGCCATCCTGCCACCTTCGCGTATTCCGACCGTGGCGCTGTGCTGGCGGCAGAGCGTCGGGCCGTCAGTTGCCGCAGGCGTTGCGCAGCACCGGGTCGTCGGCTGAGAGTTGCAGCCAGTTGGCATTTTCCAGGCTGCCGTCGGTACCGAGCTCGACCTGGTCGAGCAGGTCCGCGCGGCGATGCGCCGTGCAGTCGAACACCACGCCGTACTGCCGCATCGGCTCCCAGCGCCCGGCAAGGATGACGCGCGTCAGCACCTGTCCAGGGGCATCCGCATGGTGGCGGTCGAAGCGGTGGTCGACCGCGATCAGGCGATTGGTCAGGGGCACCACGTAGGTCCAGGGCCGGTACCACGAGCGAACCTGGTTGGTCGAGGCCACCTGCACGCTCTCAGGGAAGGTGCCGGTGGTGCGCTCGAGCCACGAGTACTCCAGCCAGATCGCCATCAGCAGCATGCCGGCTCCCGCTGCTGCAGGAACGATCCACTGCGGCAGGCGCCTGCGCGTGGCGATGTTGACGGAAAGCGCGATGCCGGCCAGGCCGAAGCCCGCGGCGATGATGGCGATGAACTCCAGCAGCATGGACGCTCCCCGATGCGTTGGCGTTTGGAAGAAGGTCGATTGTAGTCAGGGCCGGGCGCACCGCGTGTCCCGCCAAGCAGAGCGGCCCGCCCCCGTCGCCGGGAGCGGGCCGCGTTGTCACGACTGCATCGGACTCAGTGCGCGATGGCCTCGCCCGCCCCGCGTGGGACGCGGATGTCCTCGACCAGGTGCTGGATGTGCTCCGGCACCGGGGCGGTCATCTTCATCACGACGTAGGCAACGATGAAGTTGATCAGCGCGCCGATCGCGCCGAAGGCCAGCGGCGAGATGCCGAACAGCCAGTTCTCGGGGGTATCGGCCAGCATGTTGGTGCCTGCGACGAAGAACCAGCCCTTGTAGGTGAACAGGTACACGCTGGTGGAGACCAGGCCGGCCAACATGCCCGCGACCGCACCGGTGGAGTTCATCTTCGTCGAGAAGATGCCCATCATGATCGCCGGGAACAGCGAGCTTGCCGCCAGGCCGAACGCGAAGGCCACCGTCTGTGCCGCGAAGCCGGGTGGGTTCATGCCCAGCCACGTGGCGACCACGATCGCCGCCGCCATCGACACGCGTGCCGCAAGCAGTTCCCCCTTCTCGGTGATGTCGGGCTTGAACGTGCGCTTGATCAGGTCATGGCTCACCGCCGACGAGATCGCCAGCAGCAGGCCTGCCGCCGTCGACAGCGCCGCCGCCAGGCCACCGGCCGCGATCAGGGCGATCACCCACCCTGGCAGGCCCGCGATCTCCGGGTTGGCCAGCACCAGGATGTCCTGGTTGAAGGTGACCATCTCGTTGCCCTGCCAGCCGCGCTCGGCCGCGACCGCGGCGAACTCGGTGCTGGCCTCGTTGTAGGACTGGATCATGCCGTCGCCGTTCTTGTCCTCGAACTTCAGCAGGCCGGTCTGCTCCCAGTTGTGCATCCAGTCCGGGCGCGCTTCATAGGTGAGCGACTCGGTGGCACGCGTGCCCTCCGGGTAGATCGTGGTGAGGATGTTCAGGCGTGCCATCGCGCCCACCGCCGGGGCGACGGTGTAGAGCAGGGCGATGAACACCAGCGCCCAGCCCGCCGACTTGCGGGCGTCGGACACCTTGGGCACGGTGAAGAAGCGGATGATCACGTGCGGCAGGCCCGCGGTGCCGACCATCAGCGACAGCGTGAACAGCGTCATGTTGAGGGTGGAATCGTGCAGCCCGGTGTAGTCGTTGAAGCCCAGGTCCACCAGAATCTGGTCGAGCCTGGCCAACAGCGGCATGCCCGAGTCGGTGTGGGTCGAGAACAGGCCCAGCTGCGGGATCGGGTTGTCGGTGAGCTGCAGCGAGATGAACACCGCCGGGATGGTGTAGGCGATGATCAGCACGATGTACTGCGCCACCTGGGTGTAGGTGATGCCCTTCATGCCGCCCAGCACCGCGTAGACGAACACCACGGCGGACGCGATCAGCAGGCCGGTATTGGTGTCGACCTCGAGGAAGCGCGAGAACGCCACGCCGGCGCCGGTCATCTGCCCGATCACGTAGGTGATCGAGATCATCAGCAGCGCCGCCACCGCCACCAGTCGCGCGGTGCGGCTGTAATAGCGGTCGCCGATGAAGTCGGGCACGGTGAACCGGCCGAACTTGCGCAGGTACGGTGCCAGCAGCATCGCCAGCAGAACGTAGCCGCCGGTCCAGCCCATCAGGTAGGCGGAGTTGCCATAGCCGACGAAGGCGATCAGGCCCGCCATCGAGATGAACGAAGCAGCCGACATCCAGTCCGCGGCGATCGCCATGCCGTTGGTGACCGGGTGCACGCTGCGGCCGGCGGCGTAGAACTCTGACGTGGAGCCGGCGCGTGCCCAGATCGCGATGATGATGTAGAGCAGGAACGAGCCGCCGACGAAGATGAGGTTGAGAGTGAACTGATCCATGGAATGGGTCCCTTAGTCTTCTTCGTGCACGTCGTACTCGCGATCGAGCCGGTTCATGTACCAGGTGTAGTAGGCGATCAGCGCGATGAAGGTCAGGATCGAGCCCTGCTGCGCGAACCAGAAGCCCAGGTCGGTGCCGCCGATGCGGATGCCCGCGAGCAGCGGGCGCAGGATGATGGCGAACCCGTACGACACCAGCGCCCAGATCCCCATGCAGATGAAGATGATCCGCAGGTTTGCCTTCCAGTAGTTCTGTGGTGATTTCTCGGACATGTTTTTCTCAGCCCCCTATGCGGTGGTCAGAAGGTGTATTTGACGGTGGTCTGGATGCGCTTGAGGTCACCCTTGCGGCTGTCCTCGAGCTCGCGCTGGCCCCAGCCGATCTCCGCGCCGATGTCGAGCTTGGGAAACGGCGAATAGATCAGGTTGGCGTGGAAGGACTGCGCACGTTCGGTGGCGGCGAAACTGCCCGGGCCCCAGCCCGTGAGGCTGCGGTCGTTGTCGAACTCCGCCACCGAATACATCAGGTTGCTGCGCAGCTGGCCATTGAACGCATGCCGCCAGGCGACGAAGCCGCCGGCACCGTCCTGCGCGTGCAGGTTGCCGTTGGCATCGACCACCGAGTCGGCGCCCAGGCCGAAGCCCAGGTAACGGCCGATGCCGCTGCCGTAGTTGGCCATCCAGCGGATGTCGTCATTGGCGCCCATGTTGAACCGGCCGGACAGGCTGATCGCGGCGCCGGTGGCGGTCTCGTCCCCGGACTTGAGCTGGCGCACGAGGCCGGCGGCGCTGAAATGACCCCAGTCGCCCTTGGCCACGTAGCGCGCGGTCAGGTCGGGCAGGGTGTCGCTGCCACCGGTGTTGTTGCGCGCGGCGCTGGTGATGCTGCTGACCGTGGTGTGGGGGTTCTCCAGCGCCACCGAGAACGGGCCGCTGGTGTAGCGGAGCTGCGCCTGGCGCACGAAGGTGGTGCCTTCGGTGACGCCCACGAAGTCCACGGCTTCCGGCAGCGCGGCCACGTCCTGGAAGTTGGACCAGGTCTGGCCGGCCAGCCAGTTGTTCCAGCTCACGAAGGCCTGGCGCAGGGTGATGCCGTGGGTGTTGGTGTTGACCTCGTTGCCGAGGTTCGCGCTGCCGCCGCCGTACATGTCGGCCTCGATGTAGGCGCGGAACTTGTCGCCACCCTCGGTGGTGTGGTCGGCGGCGAACCAGAAGCGCGAGAACGCCGCGTGGACATCGGTGTACGCGTCGCTGTCGGGCTCCGCGCCGTTGGCGGTGACCGGGATCGTGCTCGGCACGTAGAACAGGCGGCCTGCGGAGCCCTCGGCGATCGCGCCGTCGCTGGTGTCGGTGACCATGGCGTCGAACTTGATGAAGCCACCGTAGGTGAACACCGCCTCCGGGTTGGCCAGGATCGGCTTGGACTGCACCGGCTTGACCGCCGGCTGCGCCACCTGGACCTGATCGAGCCGGCTCTGCGTCTGGGTGATGCTTTCCTGCTGCTGCTGTTGCCCCTGCAGCAGGGTCTGGATCTGCGCTTCGAGCTGGGCGACGCGTGCCTCCAGCTCCTGTTCCTTCGCGCTCTGCGCGAAGGCCATGCCGGGCGCGGCCAGCGCGACCAGCACCGCGATCGCCAGCAGTCGCCGTGAATTGCGTCGTTTCGTCGTCATCGCTCCCTCCCACAGGATGCCCGCGCAGCGCGCGGTGTCCCGAGCCTGACTGCGCGGCTGGCGCCCGGGTATTCGCCATTGGTCGAATATCCGGGCGGTCCGGATGGCGTCGCGTGGCGCCCTATCGGCCGGCGATGTGCCTGTGCGGCGCCGGCGGCGATTGCAGCGCGAGCCAGCACAGGCCCACGGTGACCGCGTCCCCCAGCGCGCTGTGGCGGCCGAGCACCGGGACGCCCAGGCTGCCGGCGATGTGCCCGAAGTCGAGGTTGGGCGGCGCGTTGGGCGCGGCGCGGCGCGCGCGCGCCGCGAAGGCGTCTGCCAGGTCCACGCGCGGGTTGGGCAACCCGAATCCGGTGAGGCCGCGCACGTGCGGCGACAGCATCGCCAGGTCGAAGGCCAGGTGGTAGCCGAGCAGGGTCCGCCCTTCCAGCCAGTGCAGGAAGTCGCGCACCGCGGCCGTGACCGCGACGCCTCCGGCGGCCTCGTCGGGGGTGATGCGGTGGTGGCGGATGGACTCGATGCCGAAGGTGCGGTCGGCGCGGATGCGGCGCTCGAAGCGTTCGGAGGTGACCACCCGCCCGCCGCGCACCGGGACCGCGGCGAGGCTGAGGATGTGGTCCTGCCTCGGGTCCAGCCCGGTGGTTTCCAGGTCCAGGCTGACCCATTCCGCAGGGGGGGCGGGCCGCAGCAGCCCGGCCCACTCGCCCTGGCCGGCCTTGCGTCGCAGCCACCAGCGTCGGACCACGCGCATGTCCTAGTCCCGCAGGTGGAAGCTTTGGCGGATGTGGCCGCGGAAGTCCTTCACCACGTGCAGCGCGTCGCGCATCAGCTCGCGGTCGAGCCGGCGCAGCCGCGACGGATCGATGTGGTTGCCGGGCGTTTCGCCGGCGTCCAGGGCGGCGAGCTGCGCGTCCAGGCGCATGTGCTGGAACACGTTGAGCGCCTGCGGCAGGTCGCGGCCCAGGCCCGGCGACAGCTCGCCGCACTCGACCAGCGCGGCGCAGCGTTCGCGGCTTCCGGTGGCGGTGATCCCGCGGGCCAGCGCCAGGCAGCGCAGGCCATGGACCACCGGGAAGATGCCGCCCTTCTTGATGTCGGTACCGGCGCCACCAGCGCGCACCCGGCCGAAGAAGGTCAGCGGGGTGTCGAACTCGAGCGTGGCCGCAGCGAGGTGGTGGAGCAGGATCGCGTCGTCGCCCAGCGCCATCAGCGCGCCCTTGACCGGGGCGAACAGCGCCGCGTTGCCGGCGATCGGCCGCGCGTCCAGCGCGATCGACAGGTCCAGCGCGCCCTGGCCGCCGTGCACGCGCTTCCACCGGCCGATGCGATCGCGCCACTGCGTCGCGCTCATCCTCCAGTGCGGATTGTCGACCATCACCCGGCCCGGGCAGGGCGGGTAGCCGATCCTGGCCAGTGCGGCGCTGAAGCGGTTCATCGCCTCGGCCAGCCCCGGCCAGTCGAGGTCGTCGGCCAGCACCAGGGCGTTGTCCTGGTCGGTCTTGAGCAGCTGTTCGCGGCGGCCCTCGCTGCCCATGACCAGCAGGCAGATGCGGTCGCGGAATTCCACCGGGACCATCAGATCGAAGACCCGGCGCATCACCAGGTTGTTGAGCGCGCTGACCAGTTCGCTCATGTAGGGGATGCGCGCGCCATGGGTGCTCAGGCTGCGCACCAGCCGGGTCATGCCGGAGGCGGCCTCGGCGATGGCGTCGACGTCCCGGGCGCGCGCCAGGCGCAGGCTGATCAGGTGCGAATGGCTGGCGAAGTGGGCCAGCACCTCGGCCATGCCGAGGGTGCCCGCCACCCGGCTGCCCTCGGTGACCACCACGCGTTCGATCTGGCGCTCGGTCATGTCGATCAGCGCCTGGAACAGCACTTCGCCCGTGCCGATGGTGGCCAGCGGGCGCGTGGCCAAGGGGCCGATCGGTGCGTCCAGCGGCAGGCGCTCCCGGGTCAGGGCATCCAGCAGGTCGGTGCGGGTGACGATGCCGGGGTCGTCGTGGGCGCGGTCGTAGACCAGCAGGCAGTCCACGCGTCGCTCGCGCAGGCGCGCGCTGGCCGCGGCGATGGTGGTCGTGCCATCGACGCGCTCGGGCGGCGCCAGGTCCGCCTCGCCGACCCGGATCACCATCAGCTCGCCGGCATCGCGCCGTTCGCTGCTGCTGGAGAGCCGGCCCTTGGTGGCCAGGCCTTCGTTGAAGTACGCGGCCACGCGCGGGTTGTCGGCCAGCAGCTGGCGGAACGTGGCGGCCGGGATCAGGTGGCTCAGGCAATCGCCCTCGCAGCGGTAGCTCAGGCGCGCGCGCCCGGCCATGACCGCCCAGGCGCCGATCACGTCGCCCGGCCCGTAGTCGGCGAAGCGCTCCTCGCGGCCGCGCTCGTCGACCTGGAAGGCGTGGACCAGGCCCTTGAGGATGACGACGACGTGCGGCGAGTCCTTGCCGGCTTCGATCAGCGTGGTGCCGCCGGGATGGAAGCCCATGTCGACGCTGGACTGCAGCCGCCGCCGCCCGGCGTCGTCGAGCAGGTCGAACGGCGGCAGGCTGAGGTCCAGGCCGGGGACGGGATCCATGGCTGCATTGTGCGGCGATCGCGCAAACGCGTGAGTAGACGAAGGTCTAAACCGCGTGCGGTTGCAATCCGGCAAACTGGACGCGCCACGTTTGCACTGGGGTGCGCCGCCATGTCCGATCTCTATCCCGTGCCCGCCGCGTTCGCCGCGCAGGCCAACGTCACCCGGGCCGACTACGCCCGGGACTATGCCGAGTCCATCCGCGATCCCGACGCGTTCTGGGGCCGCATCGCCGGTCGCCTGGACTGGATGACGCCGCCGACGCGCATCCGCGACGTCAGCTACGACCGCCAGAATTTCCAGATCCGCTGGTTCGCCGACGGCGAGCTCAACGTCAGCGTCAACTGCCTGGACCGCCACCTCGCCGCGCGCGGTGACAAGACCGCGCTGATCTTCGAGCCCGACGACCCGGGTGCCGACCCGCAGCACGTCACCTACCGCGACCTGCACGCCCGCGTCTGCCGCCTGGCGAACGCGCTGCGCAACCTGGGCGTGGGCAAGGGCGATCGCGTCACCATCTACCTGCCGATGATCGTCGAGGCCGCGGTGGCGATGCTGGCCTGCGCCCGCATCGGCGCGATCCATACGGTGGTCTTCGGCGGTTTCTCCGCCAACTCCATCGCCGACCGTGTCCGCGACAGCGGCTCGAAGCTCATCATCACCGCCGACGAGGGCCTGCGCGGTGGCAAGCGCGTGCCGCTGAAGGCCAACGTCGACGCCGCGCTGAAGCTCCCCGGCACCACCACCGTGGAAACGGTCGTGGTTGTGCGCCACACCGGCGGCCCCGTCGACATGCAGATGCCGCGCGACCGCTGGTACGACGCCGTCACCGACGGGCAACCCGACAGCTGCGAGCCCGAGCGCATGAACGCGGAAGATCCGCTGTTCATCCTCTACACGTCCGGCTCCACCGGCAAGCCGAAGGGCGTGCTGCACACCACCGCCGGCTACCTGCTGTTCGCGGCCTACACCCACGAATGCGTCTTCGACCTGAAGGACGACGATGTCTACTGGTGCACCGCCGACGTCGGCTGGGTCACCGGCCACAGCTACATCGTGTACGGGCCGCTCGCCAACGGCGCCACCTCGCTGGTGTTCGAGGGCGTGCCCAGCCATCCCGACAGCTCGCGCTTCTGGCAGGTCATCGATCGCCACCAGGTCACCATCTTCTACACGGCGCCCACGGCGATCCGCGCGCTGATGCGCGACGGCGACGCGCCTGTGAAGAAGACCTCGCGCAGGTCGCTGCGCCTGCTCGGAAGCGTCGGCGAGCCGATCAACCCCGAGGCCTGGCGCTGGTACAACGACGTCGTCGGCGAAGGCCGCTGTCCGATCGTCGACACCTGGTGGCAGACCGAGACCGGCGGCATCCTCATCTCGCCGCTGCCAGGCGCGATCGACGCCAAGCCGGGCTCGGCCACGCTGCCGTTCTTCGGCGTGCAGCCGGCGATCGTCGATCCGGCCGGGAACATCCTCGAGGGCGAGTGCGAGGGCAACCTCGTCATCCTCGATTCCTGGCCGGGCCAGATGCGCACCGTCTACGGCGACGACCAGCGCTTCTTCGACACCTACTTCGCCGCCTATCCGGGCATGTACTTCACCGGCGACGGCTGCCGCCGCGACGCCGACGGCTACTACTGGATCACCGGCCGCGTCGACGACGTGATCAACGTCAGCGGCCACCGCATCGGCACCGCGGAAGTCGAAAGCGCCCTGGTGCTGCACCCGAAGGTCGCCGAGGCCGCGGTCGTGGGCTTCCCGCACGACGTCAAGGGCCAGGGCATCTACGCCTACGTGACGCTCGTGGCCGGCGAGGTCGAGAGCGACGCGCTGCTCAAGGAGCTGGTGGCGCACGTGCGCAAGGAGATCGGCCCGATCGCCTCGCCCGACTTCCTGCAGTGGGCGCCGGCGCTGCCGAAGACGCGCTCGGGCAAGATCATGCGCCGCATCCTGCGCAAGATCGCCGAGAACGCGCCCGACCAGCTCGGCGACACCAGCACGCTGGCCGACCCGTCCGTGGTCGACGCGCTGCTGGGCAACCGGCGGGGTGCATAGACGCACGTGGCCACCCTGCTGATCGCCGACGACCACCCCCTGTTCCGCGAGGCGCTGCGGGGGGCGGTCGCGCGCGTGCTGCCAGAGGCCACGCTGAAGGAAGCCGACAGCGTGGAGAAGCTCTACGCGCTCGTCGAATCCGAGCCCGACGCGGACCTGCTGCTGCTGGACCTCAACATGCCCGGCGCCCAGGGCTTCAGCGCCCTCGTGCACCTGCGCGCGCAGCACCCCGAGCTGCCGGTGGTGGTGGTCTCGGCGCGCGAGGAGCCTGCGGTGATGCGGCGCGCGCTGGACCATGGCGCGATGGGCTTCATCCCCAAGTCAGCCGATTCCGGCACCTTGGGCCGCGCGCTGGCGCAGGTGCTGCAGGGCGACCGCTGGGCGCCGCCGGCCGCGCTGGCGGCGCCCGCCGCGGACGCCGACGAGCACGATGCGGCGCAGCGCGTGGCCGGCCTCACGCCGCAGCAGTTCCGCGTGCTGCAGATGCTGGGCGCGGGCCTGCTGAACAAGCAGATCGCCTTCCAGCTCGGCGTGTCCGAGGCGACGATCAAGGCCCACATGACCGCGATCCTGCGCAAGCTCGGGGCGAGCAACCGGACGCAGGCGGTGCTGATCGCGGGCAAGCTTGCCCTCGAGCCGGGCGCGATCACGCCCCAGCCCGACGAGGGCGACTGAGCCGGTCGGGCCGCTCAGCCCTGGACGCCCGCCGGCATCAGGGCGTATGGCCGGCCACGTGCGCGCTCCTCTGCGCGGCCAGGAACGCCCGCAGCGACGCCGGCTTGATCGGCTTGGTCAGCACCCGGTAACCGCGCGCGCGCGCGTCCCGCTTCACCTGGTCGCTGCCGTCCGCGGTGACCAGGGCACCCGGCACGCGCGGGCCCAGTTCGCGCAGCGCGTCGAGCGTATCCAGGCCGTCCAGGCGGTCGTGCAGGTGGTAGTCGACCAGCAGCACGTCCGGCGCCTCCGCCATCTTCTGCAGCGCCTCGTCCACGGTGCTGGCGCGCAGCACCTCGATCTTCCAGCGCCCGAGCAGCACCGCCATGCCGGCGAGGATGTCGGCATCGTTGTCCACGCAGAGCACGCGCATGCCGTCGAGCGAATCGGGCAGGCGTGCCTCCGGCAGCGGCGCGACCGGCAGGACGGCGTGCGCCGAGCGCGGCGCGCGGATCGAGAACATGCTCCCGTGTCCGCTGCGCGACCGGACGTCCAGCGGGTGGCCGAGCACGTTGGAGATGCGCTGGCAGATCGACAGGCCCAGGCCCAGGCCCTGCGCGTCCCAGCTGCCCGGATGTTCGAGCCGGAAAAACTCGTCGAAGATCTGCTGAAGGTGGTATTCCGGGATGCCCGGGCCGGTATCCCAGACCTGGAGCTCCACGTGGCCGTCGCGCCGGCGGGCGGCCAGCACGATGCGGCCTTCGCGCGTGTAGCGAAGCGCATTGGCGAGGAAGTTCTGCAGCACGCGACGCAGCAGGCGGCGGTCGCTGCGCACCGGCAGCTGGCGACCATGCACGCGCAGGTCGATGCCCCGCGCGGCAGCGAGCGGCGCGTATTGCGCGGCGAGGTCGGCCAGGAGTTCGGCGGCGTCGAAGTCCGACAGCTGGGGCTGCAGCGCGCCGGCGTCCAGGCGCGACACGTCGAGCAGTCCTTCCAGCAGCTCCTCGGCGGCGCGCAGCGAGGTGTCGACGCGTTCGGCGAGGTGGCGCTGCTCGGCGGCAGTGTCGCTCTCGCGCAGTGCCGATGCGAACAGCCGCGCGGCATTGAGCGGCTGCAGCACGTCGTGGCTGACGGCGGCGAGGAAGCGCGTGCGCGAGGCCTGCGCGGCCTCGGCCTCGCGCGTGCGGACGGCGACGCGCTGCTCCAGTGTCTCGTTGACTTCGCGCAGCTCGCGCTCGACGCGCTTGTACTCGGTCACGTCGCTGTAGCTGGTGACGTAGCCGCCTCCCGGCAGCGGCTGGCCGCGGATCTCGACCACTTGCCCGGTCGAACGGACGCGCTCGAACACGTGCGGCGAGCCGGCGCGCATGTAGTCGATGCGCTTGGCGATTTCCGCTTCGACGTCCGGATGTCCGCCGCCCAGCTCGCCGCGCAGGGCGTTGTAGCGGATCAGGTCCGCTACCGGGCGACCGACGTACAGCAGGCCGTCCGGATAGTCGTACATCTCCTCGTAGCGGCGGTTCCAGGACACCAGGCGCATGTCCCGGTCCACCACGCTCACGCCCTGGTCGAGGTTGTCCAGCGTCGACGACAGGATGGCGCGATCGAAACGCAGGTCCGGTCCGGCCTCGTCAAGCACCGCCACCACCTCGGCCACGTCCATGCCGGAGCCCTTGAGCGCGCTGGTCATCACCAGTCGGGCCGACGAGGCGCCAATGGCCGCCGCCAGCAGGCGCTCGGTGAATTGCGCCCAGCTGCGGTCCGTGGGCTGGGCGGGATCGAGCGGGCGTTGGCTGGCCGCCGCGTGGTCGGAGAAGGCGCGGCGCGCGGTGGAGATGCCGACGATCCGGCCGGCCAGGGTCATGAGGTCCCCGAGCTGCACCGCGGAGTGCGAGGCGCCGCTCCCGATCGTGCGCTGGGAGGCGGCATAGGGATCCAGGAACGGGGCGGTGCGCAGCCGCTCCTCGAAGCTCGGCCGCCAGCGCGCCGAGACCAGGAACAGCGCGCCGACGTTGACCAGCAGCGACCAGAACGTGCCGTGGGTCAACGGGTCCCAGCCGGCCAGCCCGAACAGCTGGTGCGGGCGCAGCCAGTCGATGCCGAACGGGCCGGTGGCCAGCCACGCGTCGTCGAACCAGCCGGCTTCGGTCAGCGTCGGCAGCAGCATGGTGTAGATCCACATCGCGAAGCCGAGCAGCAGCCCCACCTCCACGCCCTGGCGGCTGGCGCCGCGCCAGTACAGCCCGCCGATCAGCGCCGGCGCGAACTGCGCCACCGCGGCGAAGGACATGAGGCCGTAGGACGCGAGCGTCGCGTCGCTGCCGCTGACCCGGTAGTAGCCCCAGGCCAGCGCGGCGAAGCAGATGATGGCCACCCGGCGGATCCACAGCACCGTGGAGGCGACGTTGCCGCCATGGCGCTGCGCCCAGCCGCGGGCGATCAGCGGCGGCATGATCAGGTCGTTGGAGACCATCGTCGCCAGCGCCACGCTCGACACGATCACCATGCCGGTGGCCGCGGAGAACCCGCCGACGTAGGCGAACAGCGCCAGCATGTCGCGCCCCTCGGCCAGCGGCAGTGCCAGCACCAGGGTATCGGCCGAGGCACCGGCGCCGGCGCCGGGGCTGGTGCCCGACATCGCCAGCCCGGCCGCCGCGATCGGCAGCACCGCCAGCGACACCAGCGACAGGTAGCCGCCGAACATCCAGCGCGCGCGCCGGATGTCGGCGACGTCGGTGCACTCGACCACCGCGACGTGGAACTGGCGGGGCAGGCAGATGATCGCGGTGAACGCGAGCAGGGTCTGGCCGATGAACCCGACCGGCGTCGCCTGCGACACGAGGGCGCTCGTGGCCCCGGCCACGTCCAGTCCACGCCCCGGTAGCCACGCCAGCGCGAACACGCCGACGAAGACCAGGGCCAGCAGCTTGACCATCGACTCCAGCGCGATCGCCAGCATCATGCCCGGCCGGTGCTCCGTGGCATCGACCTGGCGCGTGCCGTAGAGGATCGCGAACAGGGCCATCATCGCGGCGACGTAGAGCGCCGGGTCGCCGACGCTGGCGAGCAGCGGATCGCGTCCCCCGAGCACCTGCAGGCTGAGCGTCACCGCCTTGTACTGAAGCGCCAGGTAAGGCACCGCCGCGATGAGCGCGATCAGGGTCACCAGGGCGGCCAGCCGCTGCGCCCGACCGTAGCGGGCGGCGATGAAATCGGCGATCGACACCGTGGCCTGGGTCTGTGCCACCAGGGCCAGGCGCTCGAGGATGCGCCAGCCGAACAGCAGCATCAGCAGCGGGCCGAGGTAGATCGCGAAGTAGCCGATGCCGTTGCGGGCAGCGGACCCGACGGCCCCGTAGAAGGTCCACGACGAGCAATAGACGGCCAGCGACAGGCTGTAGACCAGCGGGCGCAGCCAGGTGCCTCCGGCGCGCATGTGCACGGGGTTCCGGTCGCCCCACCAGGCGACGAGGAACAGCAGGGCCGCGTAGCCCAGCGACACCAGCAGCAGGATCCAGCCCGGCAGCATGCGCGTTCCCCTCCCCGAGGACAGAAGGCCCACCCCGAATACTGTAGGAGCGGCTACAGCCGCGATTGACGGTCGCGCACGCCGATCGCGGCTGTAGCCGCTCCTACACGTCACCGGGTGAGGATACCGCGTGCCATCGCGGCCATGGCCGCTCCCCCCATCGCGGCATGGCCGCTCCCACAACGAAAAAGCCCGCCTTGCGGCGGGCTCTTCCTCGATCCTGCAAGGCCGTGGCCTTACTTGATCTTGCCTTCCTTGTAGATCACGTGCTTCCGGACGACGGGATCGTACTTCTTGATCTCCATCTTCGCGGGCGTGTTCTTCTTGTTCTTGTCGGTGGTGTAGAAATGGCCGGTGTTGGCCGAGGAGATCAGTCGGATCTTGTCGCGCTTGCTGGGCATGGTCGGGTCCTCAGATCTTCTCGCCGCGGGCACGCAGCTCGGCCAGGACCGAGTCGATGCCATTCTTGTCGATGGTGCGCATGGCATTGGCCGACACGCGCAGCTTCACCCAGCGGTTTTCGCTGGCGACCCAGAACCGGCGCTCGTGCAGGTTCGGGAGGAAGCGGCGACGGGTCTTGTTGTTGGCGTGGGAGACGTTGTTACCCGTCTGCACGCCCTTGCCGGTGACCTGGCAAACTCTGGACATAACGCACCTCGATGGTGTCTTGGATGTTCCCCATGGCCTGGGGGACGGCGGCCCCGGCAAGCCCAGTGGGCATGCCGTGCGAAACGGGTCAAGGCCGCTGCCGGGCGTGGCGCCGGATCGCACTCCGGGCCGCCGGGGCCACCCGCGAGGGGCAGCCGGACGCAGCGAGCCAAGCATTATGCGGGCCCACGCCCAGCCGTGCAAGCAAGGCCGCGCCCTGTAGGAGCGGCTACAGCCGCGATGGCGAGGTGATGGGGCAACCCAATCGCGGCTGTAGCCGCTCCTACAGGACGGGGTCGGGATGGCGCGGCGCAGGCCGCCAGGCCACGCTCAGCGCTGGCCGCGCAGGCGCTCCAGCACGCCGTCCAGGGTGTCGAGGTCGCTGTAGTGGATCACCAGCTTGCCGCGGTTGCCGCGGCCGTGGGCGATGCTGACCTTGGCCGCCAGCGCCTCCGACAGCTCGTTCTCCAGCGCCAGGATGTCGGCCTGGGGGCGCGCCTTGCTGCCTCCGGCCTTCTTCTTGGCCGTGGCCGGTACGCGGCCGGCTGCGAACTGCTGGGCGCGGTGTTCGACCTCGCGCACCGACCAGCCGTGTTCGGCGGCGTCGGACGCCAGCCGGCTGGCCAGATCAGGGGACAGGGTGAGCAGGGCGCGAGCATGGCCCATCTCCAGCCGCCGGGCTTCCACCAGCGCGCGGATCGCCGGCGGCAGCTCGAGCAGGCGCAGCAGGTTGGACACCGCCGCGCGCGAACGGCCCACGGCCTCGGCGGCCGCGGCATGGGTCAGGTCGAACTCGTCGATCAGGCGCTGCAGCGCCTGGGCCTCCTCCAGTGGATTGAGGTCCTCGCGCTGGATGTTCTCGATCAGCGCCATGGCCACGACCGTGCGGTCGTCGACCTCGCGCACCACGACCGGGATTTCCGCCAGGCCGGCCTCGCGCGAGGCGCGCCAGCGGCGCTCGCCGGCGATGATCTCGTAGGTACGGTCCGGGAGCTGGCGCACCACGATCGGCTGGATCACGCCCTGGGCGCGGATCGACTCGGCGAGTTCGGTCAGCTTGGCCGGGTCCATGTGGCGGCGCGGCTGGTACTTGCCCGGACCCAGCGCGTCGACCGGCAGGGTGCGCAGGGTGTCGCCGGGGCGCGCTTCCAGCGCCGGCGCCTCTTCCGCGGCCTTGGGTCCCAGCAGCGCCTCGAGTCCACGGCCGAGCCCGCGCTTCTTCGCCGGTGCCGGCTTCCTGCCTGCGGTCATGCCGCCTTCTCCTTCTGTTCGCGCTCGCGCTGGCGGCGGATCATCTCGCCGGCCAGTCCAAGGTAGGCGATCGCGCCGCGCGATGCGCGGTCGTAGCCGACGATGCTCTGGCCATGGCTCGGCGCCTCGGCCAGGCGCACGTTGCGCGGCACGATGGTGCGGAAGACCTTGTCGCCGAAGTGCTCGACCAGCTCCGCCGAGACGGCGTTGGCCAGGTTGTTGCGCACGTCGAACATGGTGCGCAGCACGCCCTCGATCTCCAGTGCGGGATTGAGCTTCTGCTTCAGCGCATCGATCGTCTGCAGCAGCGAGGTCAGGCCTTCCAGCGCGTAGTACTCGCACTGCATCGGCACCAGCACGCTGTCGGCGGCGGTGAGCGCGTTGAGCGTGAGCAGCGACAGCGCCGGCGGGCAGTCGATGATGATGTAGTCGTACCCGGGGCGCAGCGGGTCGAGCGCGCGCTTGAGCCGCTGCTCGCGCCCTTCGAGATCCATCAGCTCGATCTCGGCCGCGGTCAGGTCGGTGTTGCCGGGCATCAGGTCGAAGCCCTCGGGCGTGCGGACCACCGCGTCGGCGGCCTTGACGTCCTCCAGCAGCACGTCGCAGGTCGAGGCCGACAGCTCGCGCTTGTCGACGCCGCTGCCCATGGTCGCGTTGCCCTGCGCGTCCAGGTCGACCAGCAGCACGCGCCTGGGCGTCTGCGCCAGCGCGGAGGCAAGGTTCACCGCCGTGGTCGTCTTTCCGACGCCGCCCTTCTGGTTGGCGATGGCGATGATTCGGGCCATGGGCTCGTCTGCCTCGATGCGGGATGCCGCGGGAATCCCCGACCCGGAATCCCCGGCCGGGCCGATGATTATGCCCCGCCCGGAGGCACCCGGCCCACCACCACCAGATGCCGCTCGGCCGCCAGTCCCGGCACGGCCAGCGGATGGATCGCCTCGACCTGCCAGCCCGCGGGCAGCGCGGCGATCTCGGCGTCCGGCCGCACGCCCTTCATCGCCAGGAGCCGGCCGCCCGGTGCCAGCAGGTGGCCACCGGCGGCGATGATGTCGCCCAGGGTGGCCATCGCGCGCGCGGTGATCGCGTCGAAGGCGGCCGGCATGTCCACCGCCTCGGCGCGCGACTCGGCGACCCGTGCATTGGCCAGTCCCATGCTGCGCACGGCCTCGCGCAGGAAGCGCGCCTTCTTGCCGTTGGACTCGACCAGGGTGACGGCGAGCCCGGGGCGCGCGATCGCCAGCGGAATACCCGGCAGGCCGGCGCCGGTGCCGAGGTCGGCCAGCCGGGCGACGCCGTCCATGTGCGCGTGCATCGACAGCGAATCGAGCAGGTGCAGGGTGACCATCTCGCCCGGATCACGGATCGCGGTGAGGTTGTAGGTCCGGTTCCAGCGCGCGAGCAGGTCGAGGTAGCGGCGCAGCGGCAGGGCCAGCGCGGGATCCAGGCCCAGCGTGGCCAGGCCGGCATCGAGCGTTGCGTGGGGATCGTCAGGCATGCGGCATTGTAGGTGCAGGCCCGGCAGGGCAGGCCTGGCAAGCCCGCCCGGCTCAGCCCCAGCGTGCGCGCCAGGCGACGGTAGCGAGGTAGGCGGGCGCGGGGCGGAAGGTCCGCAGCGACCAGTCCGCCGGCGCGCCCAGCGCCGGGTCGCAGTCGACCAGCCGCCAGTCATCGCCTTCGGGCGCAAAGGCCAGCAGGTGCAGGCCGAAGGACAGGCCCTGCCCGTGGGCCTTCAGCACCGCCTCCTTGGCGCACCACAGGCGCACGAAGGCGGTTTCGCGCCGGTCCTGGGGCATCGCTGCCAGCGCCGCCGCCTCGGCGGGGGCGAAGAAGCGGTTGGCCAGCACCTGGGCCTTGGGCCGCGGCCGCCGCACTTCCAGGTCGATGCCGACCCGCAGGTCGTGCGCCAGCGCCATCAGCAGGCCTTCGCCGCTGTGGCTCCAGCTCGCGTCCCACCCGCCGTGGACCGGGTCCAGGCAGGGCCGGCCCTGCGCGGTGCGGCGGATGACCAGGGCCTCGGCGGCCGTGCCGAGCTGCTCCGACAGCCAGTCCCGCACCAGCGGCTCGGCAGCCTGCCCGTGGCGGTAGGGCCGCCACGCGCAGCGGACGGGCCCCAGCTGGAGTTGGCCTGGCGCAAGCGGCATCGACGCGGGTCCTTTGGAGCGGGGCGGGCGCCCAGCGTAAAGTAACCGCCCCGGCGGCCAGGCGTTCCGGCGGGAGTCACGGGGGGCGCAGGCGCGTCCGGGAGAATCGAGCGCATGTCGGCAGTGATCAGCATCAACGGGCGGCAGGACGCCGGCGGCACGCGCTCGCCGCTGGTGAGCGGGTCGCCGGACCGGCCGCTGGCCTTTGGCGCCGCCGGCGGCGTCGCGCTGCAGGATTTCCTTGCCGACGTGCGCGGCGTGGCCGCGCTGCTGCCGGACCGTCCGTTCGCGGTGAACCTGTGCGAGGACCGCTACCGCTTCCTGGTCGCCTTCGCCGCGGCCGCCGTGCGCGGCCAGGTCACCCTGTTGCCGCCCTCGCGCACGCGCGCGGCGATCGACGAGGTCCGCGCCCACCATCCCGACAGCTATTGCCTGGGCGACGCCGATGCCTGCGGCTGCGAGGACATCGCGCCGTTGCCGCACTACCTGCGGCTGCCCGACCTGCTGCCGCGCGGCGAAGGCGGCGTCCCGGACGTGGCCGACGATGCCGTGGTCGCCATCGGCTACACCTCGGGCAGCACCGGCGCGCCCAAGGCCAACCTGAAGACCTGGGGCAGCTTCGCCGCCAGCACCGCGCAGAACATCGCCGCGCTGGACGGCCTGCTGCCTGGCGATGGCGGCACCGCCCACGTGGTCGCCACCGTGCCGCCGCAGCACATGTACGGGATGGAGATGTCGGTCCTGCTGCCGCTGGTGGGCGGCGTGGCCGTGCACGAGGCGCGCCCGTTCTTCCCGGTCGACATCGCCGCCGCACTCGCGGCCGCGCCGCTTCCGCCGCTGCTGGTGACCACGCCGGTCCACCTGCGGGCCCTGGTGGAGTCGGGCGTCGCGCTGCCGCCGCTGGCCGGCATCGTCGCTTCCACCGCGCCGCTGCCGCCGGCGCTCGCCGCCGCAGCCGAAGCCGCGTTCGGCTGCGAGGTGCGCGAGCTGTTCGGCTCCACCGAGACCTGCATCCTGGCCCGCCGGCGCAGCGCGCTCGACGACGCCTGGACCCTGCTGCCCGGCGTCGAGCTGCAGCCACAGCCCGACGGCACCCTGGTGCGCGCCGCCCACCTGGCCGAGGCGGTGGCGCTGGCCGACATCGTCGAGCTGGTGGGCGGGGGCCGCTTCCGGCTGCGCGGCCGCCAGTCGGACCTGCTCGAGATCGCCGGCAAGCGCGCCTCGCTCGGCGACCTGACCCACCGCCTGCTGGCGATCCCCGGCGTGCGCGACGCGGCCCTGGTGCAGCTCGAGCCCGATGCCTGCGGCGTGCGCCGGTTGGCCGCCGCGGTGGTGGCACCGGGCATGAGCGAGTCCGCGGTCCGAGAGGCCCTGCGCCAGGCGGTGGACCCCGTCTTCCTGCCGCGCCCGCTGCGCGTGGTCGGCTCTCTGCCGCGCAACGAGACCGGCAAGCTGCCGCGCAAGGCCCTGCTGGAGCTGCTGTCCGCGCTCTGAATGCGGACGGCGCGCCCCTACGCGGCCATCACGGCCTTCTCCCCAGACTGGCGCCGCGCCGCTGGGGCGAATGACAGGGAGACAACATGAACATCATCATCTGGTTGATCATCGGCGGCATCGTGGGCTGGCTGGCCAGCATCGTCATGAAGCGCGACGGTCAGCAGGGCATCCTGCTCAACATCATCGTCGGCATCGTCGGTGCGTTCATCGGCGGCTGGCTCATCGGCCCGCTGCTGGGTGCCGGGTCGATCAACGACGGCATCAGCGTCATGAGCTTCATCGTCTCGCTGCTGGGCGCGATCATCCTTCTGGCGATCGTGAACCTGTT
This sequence comes from Luteimonas sp. MC1750, assembly GCF_016615955.1. Lineage (NCBI taxonomy): Bacteria > Pseudomonadati > Pseudomonadota > Gammaproteobacteria > Lysobacterales > Lysobacteraceae > Luteimonas > Luteimonas sp. MC1750. The sequence continues at coordinate 2,848,375 of NZ_CP067113.1, read as the reverse complement.
CAAGCGGGGCAGCGTGCGCTGAGCCATCGCGCAGGCGAACCAGGCGAAGGCCCGGCCATGTGCCGGGCCTTCGCCGTTTCGGGCCTCAGCCCAGTTCCACCCAGGCCGGGGCGTGGTCGCTGGGGCGCTCCCAGGTGCGTGGTTCGCGGTCGATGCCCGAGGCCATGGCTTCCGCCCGCAGCGCGTCGGAGACCAGGGTGAGGTCGATGCGCAGGCCCATGTCGCGCCGGAACGCCGCCTGGCGGTAGTCCCACCAGCTGAACACGCCGGCTTCGGCGCTGTGCAGGCGGAAGGCGTCGTGCAGACCCAGGTCCAGCAGCCCACGCAGCGCGTCACGCTCCGCGGCGGACGTCAGGATGTGGCCTTCGTTCCACAGTTCAGGATCGTGCACGTCGCGCGCGTCGGGCGCGATGTTGAAGTCGCCCAGCACCACCATCCGCGGATGCCGCTGCAGCTCGCCGGCCAGCCAGTCGCGCACCGCCGCCAGCCAGCGCAGCTTGTAGGCGTATTTCTCGCTGCCCACCGCCTGGCCGTTGACCACGTAGAGGTTGACGATGCGCACCCCGCCGACGGTCGCCGCGATCGCCCGCTGCTGCTCGTCCTCGAAGCCGGGGATGCCGTACTGCACCTCGTCGATGGCGCGTTCGCGCGCGAGGATGGCAACGCCGTTGTAGGTCTTCTGGCCGCAGAACACGCTGCGGTAGCCCAGCGCGGCCAGCGCGTCGTCGGGAAAGCGCAGGTCCTCCAGCTTGGTCTCCTGCAGGCCGACGACGTCGGGCGCGAACGCGGTCAGCCACTGCTGCAGGTGGGGCAGGCGGACATTGAGTGAATTGACGTTCCAGCTGGCGATTTTCATGCGGAGATGATCGTCCGTCGGCCCCGCCCAGGGCAAACGCGTCAGCGCGCCAGGAGCCGCACCAGTCGGTCCGGCAGGCCACGCCAGGGCGGACGCAGCAGGTCGCTGGCGGCGAGGCGGCGCTGCCACAGCACCGGCATCGCCTTGGTCATGGCATCGAAGCCGGCGCGTCCGTGGTAGGCGCCCATGCCGCTCGCGCCCACGCCGCCGAACGGCAGGCCATGCGCGGCGAAGTGCAGCAGGGTGTCGTTGACGGTGACCCCGCCGGCGACGACCTGGCCCAGGATGGCCTCGACCGTCGCGCGGTCGTGGCTGAAGGGATACAGCGCCAGCGGCCGCTCGCGCCGGCGCACGAAGGTGATCGCGTCTTCCAGACGGTCGTAGGCGATCACCGGTAGCACCGGGCCGAAGATCTCCTCCTGCATCAGCAGGGCGTCGTCGTCCGGATCCAGGACCAGGGTCGGCGGGACGATCCGGTGGCGCAGGGCCACCGCGGGGTGCACGTCCGCGAGTTCGATCACCTCGAGCCCGCGGGCGCGGGCATCGTCCACCAGCGCGCGCAGCCGGCGATGGTGATCGCCGTTGATGATCCAGGTGTAGTCCGACGAGGCCGCGAGGTCGGGGTAGCGCGCGCGGACCTCGGCGCGCAGCGCCTCGACCAGGGCGTCGCGGGAGCCGCGCGCCACCAGCACGTAGTCCGGCGCGATGCAGGTCTGCCCGGCGTTGAACCACTTGCCGGTCGCCAGCCGCGCGGCGGCCTTCGCCGGCGGGAAGTCCGCGGCGACGATCGCCGGCGACTTGCCGCCCAGTTCCAGTGTCAGCGGGGTCAGGTTCTGCGCAGCGGCCGCCATCACCCGGCGTCCGACCGCGGTCGAGCCGGTGAACACCAGGTGGTCGAAGGGCAACGCGGAGAAGGCCGTCGCCAGCTCCGGGCCACCCAGCGCCACCGCCACGCGGTCGTCCGGAAACACCGAGGCCAGCAGCTCGCGCAGCCAGGCCGAGGTGCGCGGCGCCCGCTCGGACGGCTTGAGGTAGACGTGGTTGCCGGCCGCGATCGCGGTGGCCAGCGGCGCCAGCGCGAGGATCACCGGATAGTTCCACGGCGACATCACGCCGACCACGCCCAGCGGCTCGCGCCTGACCTCCGCGCGCGCCGGCCATAGTCGCCAGCCGGTCCCGCCGCGCTCCGGACGCATCCAGCGGCCCAGCGAACGCCGCAGGCGCAGCACTTCCGACACCACGCCCATGCCTTCGGCCAGGAGCGTCTCGTGCGTGGAGCGATGGCCGAAATCGGCGTCGATGGCATCCACCATCGCGGCGCGCCCTTCGCGCAACGCCCCGGCCAGGCGATCGAGGTCGGCGCGGCGCTGGCGCGCGTCGGGACGCCCGGCTTCCCATGCGCCGCGCAGGCGGTCGAGCGTGGGCCGCAGTGCGTCCACCGGAGTCTGGTCATCCATGCGCGCGACTATAGCGGGGCTAGAATCCGCACATGGCCAACAACATCCGTACCTTCCGCGGCACCCTGCCCACGCTCGGCGCGCGCGTCTACGTCGACCCTGCGGCCACGCTCATCGGCGACGTGGCGGTCGGCGAGGACAGCTCGATCTGGCCGGGGACCGTAGTGCGCGGCGACGTCAATTTCGTGCGCATCGGCGCGCGCTGCAACCTGCAGGACGGCACCATCGTGCACGTGAGCCACCGCGGCCCGCATTCGCGCATGGACGGCTACCCGACCCTGATCGGCGACGACGTCACGATCGGGCACGGCGCGATCGTGCATGCCTGCAGCATCGGCAACGGCGCGCTGATCGGAATGGGCGCCACGGTGATGGACGGGGTGGTGGTCGAGGACCATGGCTACGTCGGGGCCGGTGCGCTGGTGCCGCCGGGCAAGGTGGTGCGCAGCCGCGAACTCTGGCTCGGCAACCCGGCCAGGATGGTGCGGGTGCTCGACGACGCGGCAGTCGAGGGCCTGCTCTACAGCGCCGCGCACTACGTGCGGCTGAAGGACGAGTACCTCGCCGCCGGCTGAGGAACGGGTGCCTTCCAGCATGGAAACAGCTTGACTGTAGGAGCGGCTACAGCCGCGATCGGCCGCCATCGCGGCTATAGCCGCTCCTGCAGCGGCGATCGGCAGCCATCGCGGCTATAGCCATAGCCGCTCCTACAGCGGCGATCGGCAGCCATCGCGGCTATAGCGGCTCCTGCAGGGAGCAAGCGGTGGCGGATCAGTCCGCGGTCACGAGGTGCGCGTGCTCGGCGCGCAGCTCGCCGTAGATCTCGTCGGTCTCCGGCCGGACGCCGTGCCAGCGGGCGAACGACAGCGCGGCCTGCTCCACCAGCATCCCGAGGCCGTCGACCACGGCATAGGCCCGGCTGGCCCGACCCCAGGCGAGGAACGGCACGGCCGCCTCGCCGTAGTTCAGGTCGACCGCCGCCATCCGCCGGCCGACCAGCGAGCGCGGCAGCTGCGGCAGCCCGTCGCCGCGTGCGGCCGAGGTGGCGTTGACCACCAGCTCGAACTCGCCGAGCGAGCCGATGTCGGACAGATGCCGCGGATGCACGCGTCCCGGTTGGCCGAGCAGGTCGGCGAGCGCATCGGCGCGGCTGGAGGTGCGGTTGACGATGTAGAGGTCGCCGATGCCGGCATCGAGCAGCGCCGGGGCCACCCCGCGCGCGGCGCCGCCGGCCCCCACCAGGAGGGTGCGGCGCGCGCGCAGGTCGAGCGCGTGGCGGCCGGTGAGGTCGCGCACCAGGCCGTCGCCGTCGGTGTTGTCGCCGTGCCACTGGTCGCCGTTGCGCACCAGCGTATTGACCGCGCCGGCGCGCCGGGCGCGTTCGGTGACGTCGTCGCAGAGCGCCAGCGCCTCCTGTTTCAGCGGCAGGGTGACGTTGGCACCGGCGCCACCATGCGCGGCGAATGCTGCCAGGCGCTCGCGGAACTCGCCGATGTCGGCGTCGATCGCGCGGTAATCGATGGCGATGCCGGTCTCCCGGCCGAAGGCGGCGTGGATGCGCGGCGACAGCGAGTGCGCGACCGGATGTCCGAACACGGCGTAGTGCTTCATGACGGCCTCCCGCAAGCGTGCGGCGCGCGATGCACCACACCCTCCGCCAGTCTACGCCCGCTGTGGTCGGTCCCGCAGGCTGGCGCTGCAGCCCGCTCCGATTGGAGCGGTGGTCAGCGCTCGCGCAGCCAGCGTGCCGCGTCGAGCGCGAAGTAGGTCAGCACGCCGTCGGCGCCGGCGCGCTTGAAACCGAGCAGGGCTTCCATCGTGCAGGCGCGGCCGTCCAGCCAGCCGTTGGCTTCGGCGGCCTTGAGCATCGCGTACTCGCCGCTCACCTGGTAGGCGAAGGTCGGCACGCCGAAGCTGTCCTTCACCCGGCGCACCACGTCCAGGTAGGGCATGCCCGGCTTCACCATCACCATGTCGGCGCCCTCGTCGAGGTCGGCCGCCACCTCGCGCAGCGCCTCGTCGATGTTGCCGGGATCCATCTGGTAGGTGCGCTTGTCGGCCTTGCCCAGCGCCGAGGCGCTGCCCACCGCGTCGCGGAACGGGCCATAGAAACTCGACGCGTACTTGGCGGCATAGGCGAGGATGCGGGTGTGGACGTGGCCGTCCTCCTCCAGCGCCATGCGGATCGCGCCGATGCGGCCATCCATCATGTCGCTGGGCGCCACCACGTCGGCGCCGGCGCGCGCGTGTGACAGCGCCTGCTTCACCAGCGCCTCGACGGTGACATCGTTCTGCACGTAGCCGGTGTCGTCGACGATGCCGTCCTGGCCATGGCTGGTGTAGGGGTCCAGCGCCACGTCGGTGATCACGCCCAGCTCCGGGAAGCGCGCCTTCAGCGCGCGCACCGCGCGCTGGCACAGGCCCGCGTCGTCCCACGCGGCGGTGGCGTCGAGCGACTTGGCCTCGGGCGCGGTGACCGGGAACAGCGCCAGCGCCGGCACGCCCAGTTCGCACGCCTGCTCGGCCTCGCGCAGCAGTTCGTCGATCGACATGCGCTCGATGCCCGGCATCGATGGCACCGCCACGCGCCCGTCGGGCTCATGCACGAACACCGGATAGATGAGGTCGTCGACGGTCAGCGTGTGTTCGCGCATCAGGCGGCGCGAAAACGCGTCGCGGCGCATGCGCCGGAAGCGGAGGTCTGGATAGGTCATGGGCGACATTCTACGCCCGTCCCGTGGCTCGGGCCCCGGGGCACGGCCGCCGCCCGGGCATGAAAAAGCCGGCGCCACGAGGGCGCCGGCCTGGCTCACGATGGAACGATCAGCGCTTGGTGCAGAACGTCACGGCGCTCGCCTTGGACCTCGGCACGAAGCCGAGCTCACGCAGGCGGTTGACGAACGGCGCGATGCAGCTGCGGTACGCGGCGGTGCCACCACCGTGCGTGTCGCGGCACAGCGAGTCGGCCGCCTGCAGGTTGGCGCCGCCGATCAGGCCCACGCCTTCCACGGCCGGCACGCCGGTGTTGCAGGTGCCGCCGTTGGTGGTCGCGTTGCCCGCGTTCACCGTCCAGCCCAGGTCCTGGTACAGGGCCGGGGTCAGGTCGAGGCGGAAGTTGCTGTCCAGGTCCTGGTTGATCGACGGCTCCATCAGCGCGTTGGGCGTGTGGCTGATGTCGAAGTGCGAGAACGTGGAGCCCTGCGCCAGCGTGGCCGGTGCGTACATCAGCGCGCGGCCCGCGTCGTCGGTGCCGGCGAAGGCGCCTTCGACTTCCGTCAGCGCGACCGTCACGCCGGGGATGCCGGCCTTGAGGGTGGCGCCATCGGCCTGCGAGACGCTGATGGTCGGCACCGTGGCGGCCACCGTCGCGTCGTCGGCCATCTGGATCACGCCGGCCGTGTTGTTGGCGACGACCACGGCGACCGCGCCGGCGTCCTGCGCCAGCCTGGCCTTGATCTCGAAGGCGCAGGTGCCGCGGTCGACGATGGCGATCTTGCCGGCGTAGGCGTTGGCCGGCGAGGCCGCGCAGCCCTGGTTCGGCGTGGCGCTGCCGTCATTGACCAGCACCAGCGCGCCGCTGAAGTTGGCCGGCGTGGGCGCCGGGCCGAACGCCGCGGTGCCGTAGAGGAACGTGCCGCTGACGCCGCCGCCCGCGGTGAGCTCGATCTTCGGCGCCAGCGCCATGGGAACCTCGTCGGTGACCTGGGCGCCGGTCCACACCAGTCCGCCGCCGGTCGCCGCGGCCATGCGCTGGGCGTTGGTCATCGCGATCCAGTCGAGGCCGGTGATGTTGTCGCGGATGTTGCTGGAATAGATGTCCGGATAGCCGCCGTTGGGCGCGCCGGTGGCCAGGTTGTAGAAGCCCTGGAAGTTCAGGCCGTGGCCGATCTCGTGCATGACCACGTCGAGGAAGTTGATCCTGCCCGCCGGCGTGTTGCCGTCCAGGCCGTAGTACCAGCCCGAGGTCTCCAGGCAGCCGGTCGTACCGAGGTTGGCGTTGAAGTTGCTGTTGATCTCTTCGCCGCCCGCCTCAGGGGTCAGGTCCTCGCCGGCGAGGGCGTTGGCCAGCGCCGCGCCGTACCAGGTTTCCTGCACGGCGGCGTTGGGGAAGTTGCCGTGGAGGCTGCGGGTGCCGGCCGAGCCGAGAACGCCGCTGGTGGCCTCGCAGGCCAGGGGCGTGAACTGGGCACGGACGTGGATGTCCACGTCGCTCTCCAGCACGGCGCCCCAGAGGTCGGCGGCGAACTGGTAGGCGATGCGGCGCTGTTCGCCGACCGTGGTGCCGGGGTTGCCGCCCACCGGGGTGGCCGGCGTGGTGTCGTTGAGTCCGACGCCCGGGAGGTTCATGTTGACGGGGATGATGTTCGCGGCCGAGACGGCGCCGATCGCGAAGGTCGAGGCGGCGGCAAGCGCGCAGGCGAGAAGGGTCTTGTTCACTTGACGGCCTCCACGGTGGTGGCCGGTGCAGCGTGGCCGTCGGCGTCGCCGTGGCTGATGACGATCGAGCCGTCCTCGAGCTGGGTGGCGATGACGTTCGACATCATGTCTTCGGACACGAGCATGGACATCTGGCCGTCCGGATGGCGACGGAAGGTCCGCTGCGCCTCGGCCCGGGTCTTCGGACCCGGCTTGGCGATGGACATCGAGTCGGCGGTGCGCACGCGCGAGGACACGGCGGTGCGCAGCTTGGCCTGTTCGGCCGCGGTCGGCGCGCGCAGGCGGCCGGTGGCGGGATCGATGGCGACGGTGACGCCGGCGTAGGAGCCGGTGGCGCCGGCCTCTTCGGTGACGGGCTCGGCCGCGTGTGCGGCGAAGCCGGCGCCAAGGCCGGCAAGCAACAGCAAGGTGGTGCATTTCATCGGGTGGTTCCTCGAAAACGAGACACCCGGAGACGTCGTGGCCGCAGCCGCGCCCCCCCGGACGGTGCCTCCAAGATCAATGCGAAAGGTAGGTGTTGCTTCTGGACCGCGTCACCGTGGTCCGTCCCGAGTCTGCAACGATTCCGGGGCTCCGCTCAATCGTGCGCTGCAGCAGTACGCCGCCGCATGTTCCGGGCCGCAATTCAGCCCGGCGGATGTCCGTGGACGCCATCGATCTCGACCGCCAGTTCGCGGCGGCAGATGGCCGCGTGCAGCAGCAGGCAGGGCACCGCATCGCCGAAGCGGCGCTGCAGGGCGTCGGCGACCGGCTGCAGGTCGTCGCGGTCGCGCACGTAGACCTTGAGCCGGGTTCCGGCACCGAAGCGCGGCGGCAGCGACAGGTCGTGGCCGCGCGCCGCGCCGACCAGGGCATCGAAGTTGTGGAAGGTCTCGTCGAGCTGGGCCAGCAGTTCGCCGTGGTGCATCGAGGCATGGCCGACGATCGCCGCGGTGCCCGACAGCAGCAGCGGCATCGCGCTGCCGGCCGGCGGCAGCATCGCGCGCGCGAAGCTCGGCGACTGCGGGCCGTACTGGCGCGGGTAGCGGTACGCGCTCATCTGCCGCGGGTTCTCCACCGGCGTGCCGGGCGCGGCCGAGGACAGCCAGTACACCTGCACCACGCGCTCGCCGTCGCAGCGGCCGATCGCGGTCGCCGCGGGCAGGCTGCGCACGTCGAAATCGCCCAGGCCGCGCGCGCGCCCGACGCAGAACGCGCGGTAGCGCTCGTCGTCGCCCTCGCCGAAGGTGATCGCGTCGACGTAGTTCCAGATCCGCAGCAGGTGCGGCGTGCGGCTGCCGGCGGTGAAGGCCGCCATCCGTGCATAGGCGATGCAGGCGGCGGCCTGCACGTCGCCGTCCTGTTCGGGGACCTCGATCACGCCGAACATCAGCTCGCCGTCGCTGGCCCAGCGCACGCCGTCGTCGCAGCCGCGCATCACCGGCGCGTTCGCGCGCCAGACCTCGAACGGCGCCGCACCGTGTGGCTCGAGCGGCACGCGCAGGTAGCGCGGGTCGCCCAGGGCCGCGGGCGCCGCGTGGCCGAAGCCGAACACCGCCAGCACGTCGTCGCCACGCAGCAGCCCGAGCGGGGCGTCGGTCGCGACATAGTCCACGGCAAGCCGGGCCTGGCCGCCGCGCGCGGCGTCGTGCATCGGGCGGCTCATGATTCCTCCGCCTGCAGCGTCTCGCCGCTGAAGTCGACGCGCGACTGGCGCCGGCGCCGCAGGCCGTTGCGCAGCGCGCGCGGCAGCATCGCCAGCGAGGTCACGGCGTACAGCGCGCGGAACACGCGCAGCCGGCGGCGCACGCGCGGATTGTCGAAGACGTCGCCGGCCAGCATCGCGACCACGGCGTCCTCCACCTGCAGCACGTTCCTGGGATTGGCGAACAGGTGGCGCATCGCCGGCGAGGTGAAGCGGTAGATGAACCACTTGAACTCGTCGGTACCGGCGTCGATGTGCCGGCGCAGCGCCTGCTGCAGCGCGGCCTCGCGCGCGGGTTCGCGCAGCGCGGCGTCGACCATCCCGGCGGCCTGTTCCGCGCCGTGCATGGCCAGGAACACGCCGGAGGAAAACATCGGATCGACGAAGCAGTAGGCGTCGCCCACCAGCACCCAGCCCTTGCCGGCCATCTCGCTGCACTCGTAGGCGTAATTGCCGGTGGCATGCACGTCCGCGCAGCGGGTCGCCGCGGCCATGCGCTGCGCCACCTCGGGCACCGTGCGCAGGGTGCGCATCAGGAAGCCCTCGCTGTCGCCGCGGCGGGTCTTCATGTAGTCGGGATAGCAGACCGCGCCGACGCTGGTGACGCCATCGGGCAGCGGGATCATCCAGATCCAGCCGTGCGCGTGGCGGTAGATGCTGACGTTGCCGGCGTCCACGCCTTCGCGGCGCTCGACGCCCTCGAAGTGGCTGAACAGTGCGGCCGACTGGTGGCGCGTGTTGCGGCGCTTGATCCGGCGCTTGCCGCCGAGGAAGGCGTCGCGCCCGCTGGCGTCGACCACATAGCGGGCGCGCCAGCTGCAGGGCCCGTCCGGACCCAGCGCGCCGACCAGGCTGCCACCGCCGGGCAGGGGCTCGACGGACACCACCCGCAGCTGCTGGCGCGCATCGACGCCTTCTCCGGCGGCGTGCTCGAACAGCACCCGGTCGAAATCGGAACGGCGCACCTGGAAGGCGTGGTCGCAGCGCGCGTCGAGCGCGCGCTCGAAGCGGAACACGTTGTAGCCGCCGCCATCCGCGGGGAAATCGGCCCCGGACTTGCGTACGCCGATCGCCGCGACCTTGTCCAGTGCGCCCATGCGCTCGAGGATCGGGAGGTTCATCGGCAGCAGCGATTCGCCGATGTGGAAGCGCGGGTGGGCGTCCTTTTCAAGCATCGCCACCCGCCAGCCGCGGCGCGCCAGGAAGGTCGAGGCCGTGCTCCCGGCCGGGCCGCCGCCGATCACGAGGACGTCGCAGTCCCGGGTCGGAGCGTGGGTGGTGCTGTCTTCGGCGGGGCTCTGCATTTCGCGGCGTGCGGCGGCCATGCGATCATCTGGGACGCGAATGATAGCGCGCACCCGGCCGGCGGCCGGCCAGTCGCCGTCACCGCCCCACAGCCGCAATGGAAGCCGCCGCATGTCCACCCAGTCCGCAGCCGAACGTGAACTCGCCGAACTCCTCGTCGAGGCCCTGAACCTCGACGACGTCGATCCCGCCAGCATCGATCCCGAAGCGCCGCTCTTCAACGCCGGCCTCGGCCTCGACTCGATCGACGCACTCGAGCTGGCGCTGGCGGTGGGCAAGCGCTACGGCTTCCAGCTGCGTTCGGACAACGACGAGAACCGCCGCATCTTCGCCTCGCTGCGCGCGCTGTCGGCGCACGTCGAAGCCAACCGCGCCTGACGTCCGGCGCGGAGCCGGCCATGGGCCTGGCCCTCACCGTCGCCATGGCGGTGGCCTACGCGGTGCTGGCGCATCTCGCCAGCGCCACGCACGACGACCGCTACGCCTACGCCGCCCTGCTGTCGCTGGTGGCGATGATGCTCGCCGCCGGCCTGGTGGCGCGCCGCGGCTGGGCCTGGGTGGCGCTGCCGCTGTCGCTCGTCGCCTGCCATCTGCTGTACCGCGCGGGACTGGCGCAGCTGCCGCTGCTGCTGGTGCCGGTGGCCTTCGTGGCCGCCATCGCCTGGGTGTTCGCGCGCAGCCTGTGGGCACCGCGCGGCGCGCTGATCTCGCGCATCGTCGCGGCGATGGAAGGCGGCACGCCGGCCACCCTGGCTCCCGATCTGCTGGCCTACAGTCGCGGCCTCACCGCGGCGTGGGCGCTCGCGCTGGCGGTGCTGGGCCTGGCCAACCTGGCGCTGGCGATGGTGGCCTCGCCCGGCGGCCTGCTGGCGGGCCTGGGCCTGCAGCCGCCGCTGACGATCACCCGCGAGCAGTGGTCGCTGTTCGCCAACATCCTCAACTACGGCATCGTCGGCGGCTTCTTCCTGGTGGAATTCGCCTACCGCAAGCGCCGGTTCCCGGGCCGCTACAGCAGTTTCGCCGGGTTCCTGCGCCAGATGGCGGGCCTCGGCCCGGCGTTCTGGCGCGATTTCCTCCGCTGAACGGGAAGCCGCCGGCGTCCATTGGGTATGCTTTCCGGATGCAGCAACGCGTCGACAACATGGATGTGGCCGAATCGGCCGCGCGACGGCTGGCCTGGGGCGTGCACAACGCCGTCGGCTTCGTGTTCATGCTCCTCTGGACCGCCGGCTGCATCAGCCTGGCGCTCCTGGTGCTGCTGGCGACGCGCCGCCGTGACGTCGCGCTGCGCATGGCCGCGCGCGGATGGGCACCGGTGCTGCTGGCCGGCGCCCCGGCGCGGCTGGTGGTCGAGGGTGCAGAGGCCATCGACTGGTCGCGCCCGTACCTGCTGGTCGCCAACCACCAGTCGGTGATCGACATCTGCGCGTTGTTCCGCGCGGTGCCGGTGCCGCTGCACTTCCTGCTCAAGCAGGAGATGACGAAGGTGCCGTTCGTGGGCTGGTATGCCCGCGCCTGCGGGATGCTGTTCATCGAGCGCGACAATCCGCGCGCGGGGCCGCGCCTGCGCCGGGAGGCCGCGGCGCTGATGCGCGATGGCCACACCCTGTGCCTGTTCCCCGAAGGGACGCGCAGCCGCAGCGGCGCGGTCGCGCCGTTCAAGGGCGGCTCGTTCCAGTCCGCGGTCGACGCCGGGGTGGACGTGCTGCCGGTCGCGATCGACGGAGCCGGCGACGTGCTGCCACCCGAGGGCTTCCGGGTTCGCGCGGGCGTGATCACGGTGCGCTTCGGCGCGCCGCTGGCCACCGCCGGTGCGTCGGGTGCCGCCGGCCGCCAGGCCCTGGCCGACGCCGCCCACGCATCGGTACTGGCGCTGCTGCGCCGGTCCGCCTGAGGCTCGCGCACGGCGCCATGGAGTTCGTGGTCGAGCACTGCCATCCCTGCCTCCCCGGGCATTTTCCCGGTCGCCCGCTGGTGCCCGGCGTGGTCGTCCTCGACCACGTGCTGGCGGCGATCGAACGCGCGCATGGGCCACTCGGGGCCCTGCGCCTGCCGCAGGTGAAGTTCTCCAGCCCGCTGCTGCCGGGCCAGCGCGCGCGCGTCGAGCTTGACGGCGCGGCGCCGCGCTGGCGCTTCCGCGTGATTCGTGACGGCGTGGTCGTCGCTTCCGGCGAGGTCGTGCTCGCATGACCGGCGACTGGAAGCAGCGCCGGGAAGGCGGGCGACCCTTCGCGCTGCGGCTGCTGAGTGCGGTGAGCCTGCGCGGCGGGCGTCGGCTGGCGCGGCTGCTGCTGTATCCGATCACCGGCTATTTCATGGCGCGCCGCGGCGAAGAGCGGCGCGATTCGCGCGCCTACCTGTCGCGCGTGCTGGGCCGCCCCGCGCGGCTGTCCGAGGTCGCGCGCCACATCCATACCTTCGCCGCGACGATCCTCGACCGCGTCTTCCTGCTCGGCGGCGACATGCGCCGCTTCGACATCCGCGTCAGCGGCCTCGACTCGCTGCACGACGCGCTCGACCAGGGCCGCGGCGTGCTGGTCTTCGGCTCGCACCTCGGCAGCTTCGAGGTGCTGCGCGTGCTCGGGCGCCAGCGCCCCGACCAGCAGATCCGCGTGGTCCTCGACAAGGCCCACAGCCCCGCGGTGACCGAGCTGCTGGACGCGCTCAACCCCGAGATCGCGAACTCGGTGATCGACGCCTCGCAGGACGGCCCGGCGATCATGTTCGAGATCCAGAAGGCGGCGTCGGAAGGCGCGCTGGTGGCGTTGCTGGTCGACCGCACGCAGCCCGGCGAGCCGTCGCTCGCGGTGCCGTTCCTCGGCGATGCGGCGCACTTCCCGGTGGCGCCCTGGCTGCTGGCCTCGGTGCTGCAGGTGCCGGTGCAGCTGGCCTTCGGCCTCTACCGCGGGGGCAACCGCTACGATCTCGGGTTCGAACCGTTCAGCGACGGCCTCGCCATCCCGCGCCGCGAGCGCGCCGCCGCGGTACCCGCGCTCATCGCGCGTTATGCCGCGCGCCTCGAACATCACGTGCGCGATGCGCCGTACAACTGGTTCAACTTCTATGACTTCTGGGGCGACCGTGAACACAGCCGAAGCCAGCATGACCCGACGCCGCCCGCTGCCGCGCCCGGGCCGGTGCCCGCGTCGCCAGCCGGCCTGGCTGCTGGCCGCGCTGCTGGCGGCGACGGCGATGCTGCCGTGCGTCGCGCAGCCGGCGGCGGTTGAGGGCGCGGTCGATCCCGCCTGGATCCTGGAGCGGCTGGCGCGGCCGGCGCCGGTGAGCACGCCCTTCGTCGAGCTGCGCGGTTCGGCCATGCTGAAGGCGCCGCTGCGCATCCACGGCGAGTACGCGCGGCCCGACGAACAGACCCTGGTGCGCCGGGTGCGCGCGCCCTACGCCGAGACGACCACCATCCGCCAGGGCGAGGCGACCATCGCCCGCGACGGCCGCAGGCCGCGCAGCTTCGCGCTGTCGCGCGCGCCGGAGCTGGCGGGGCTGCAGGCCAGCTTCGGCGCGCTGCTGGCCGGCGATGCGGATGCGCTTGCGCGCGACTACCGGATCTCCGCCCGCGGCAGCCGCCAGGACTGGATCCTGGTGCTGGCACCGCGCGAGGCCGCGCTTGCCGCCAGCGTCCGCGACATCACCCTGCGCGGCCGCGGCGCGGAACTGCGCTGCATCGAGACCCGGCCGGTCGAGGGCGAACTGCAGCGCACCCTGCTGGCGGGCGCGGCGCGCTCGGCGGTCGCCGCCGGTGACGCGGCCAACGACGAGGTCCTGTGCCGCGAGCCCGGCGCCGCGGCGCGATGAGTCCTGCACGTCGTACCGCCTTCGCGCTGCTCTGGCTGGCGGCGCTGCTGGTCGCGGGCTGGCTGATCGGACAGCGACTCGAACTCAGCGGCGACCTGCGCCGCTTCATGCCCGAACCGCGCACGCCGGCGCAGAAGCTGCTGGTCGACGAGCTGGGCGACGGGCCGGGTTCGCGCCTGTTGTTGATCGCGCTGTCGGGCGCGGCGGCCGACGACCTCGCGGAGCAGTCGCGCGCGATGGTCGCGGCGCTGGGCGCCAATCCGGACTTCGAGTTCGTCGCCAACGGCGCCGACGCCGGGCTCGAGGCCGTGCCGGAATCGCTGCGCCCCTACCGCTACCTGCTGTCGCCGGCGCTCGACGGCCGGCGCCTCGATGCGGACTACCTGGGCGAACAGCTGGACGAACGCCTGCAGGACCTCGGCTCGCCCATGGCCGGGCTGGTCGAACCGCTGCTGCCGTCGGACCCGACGCTGGAGATGCTCACCCTGGCCGAGGCCTGGCAGCCGAAGGCGGCGCCGCAGCGGCTGCATGGCGTGTGGTTCGACCGCAGCGGCGGCGAAGCCCTGCTGCTGGCGCAGACGCGCGCCGGCGGCTTCGATCCCACCGCGCAGCAGCGCGCCTACGACGCGGTGCAGGACGCCTTCGCGGCCGCCGCTGGCGACAGCGGCGCGCGGCTGGGCATGACCGGCCCGGGCGCGTTCTCGGTCGAGATCGGCGGACGCACCGCGCGCGAAGCGCAGTGGATCGGCACCATCGACAGCATCGCCCTGGTGCTGCTGCTCCTGGTCGCCTACCGCAGCTGGCGCGCGCCGCTGCTGGGCGTGCTGCCGCTGGCGACCGCGGGCCTCGCCGGCCTGGGCGCGGTGGCGCTCGCCTTCGAGGCGGTGCACGGCATCACCATCGCCTTCGGCTTCACCCTGATCGGCGTGGTGCAGGACTATCCGATCCACTTCCTCAGCCAGCAGCGCGCCGGGATCAGCCCGCGCGACAACGTGCGCGCGCTGTGGCCGGCGCTCTTGACCGGCGTGGTCGCCACCTGCATCGCCTACCTGACCTTCCTGTTCTCGGGCGTGGACGGGCTGCGCCAGCTCGCGGTGTTCACGATCTCGGCGCTGGCGGCGGCTGCGCTGGCCACGCGCTTCGGGCTGCCGGCGCTGGTGGATCCGGCGCCGCGCGACCTCGCCGCCTCCCCGCGGCTGCAGGCGCTGTGGCGCGGCATCCAGCGCCTGCCACGGCCGCGCTGGTCGCTGCTGCTGGTGGCCCTGGCCTGCGTGGCCGTGCTGGCCACCGCGCGCGGGCCGTTCTGGGAGAACGACCTGTCGAAGCTGACGCCGGTGCCCGCCGAGGGCATGGCGCTCGACACCCGCCTGCGCCAGGAGCTGGGCGCCCCGGACGTGCGCTACATGGCGGTGCTGCGCGGCGCCAACGCCGACGCGGCGCTCGCCGCCACCGAGGCCCTGCATCCGCGCCTGGACGCGCTGGTGGCCGAGGGTGCGCTCGATGGCTGGGACAGCGCCGCGCGCTACCTGCCGCCGGTGGCCACCCAGCAGGCACGGCAGCGATCGCTGCCGGAGCCGGGCGAACTGCGCGCCGCGCTGGCCGACGCCGTGGCCGCCTCCCCGTTCCGCGAGGATGCGTTCGCGCCGTTCCTGGCCGACGTCGAACGCGCGCGCAACGCCGCGCCGCTGCGTCCGGCCGACCTCACGGGTACGCCGCTGGCCGCGACCGTCGAGGGCCTGCTGCTCGACACCGACGGCGGCGCCATCGCCCTGGTCTCGCTCAGCGGCATCAGCGACGCGCAGGCGGTGGCACGCACGGTCGGCGAAGGCGGCGGCGAGCTGATGGACATGAAGGTGGCCTCCGAATCGCTGGTGGCCGAGTACCGCGGGCGCGTGCTGGCGGCACTCGCCGTCGCCGCGTTGCTGCTGGCGGCCACCGTGTGGCTGTCGCTGCGCACGCCCGCCCGCGTCGCGCGGGTGCTGCTGCCGATGGCGCTGACCACGCTGCTGATCCTGGCGGTGCTGCGCGGCTTCGGCGTCGAGCTCAACCTGTTCCACCTGGTCGCGCTGATCCTGGCCGCCGGCCTTGGCCTGGACTACGCGCTGTTCTTCGAGCATGCGGGCGACCGCCGCGACGACCAGCTGCGCACGCTGCACGCGGTGCTGGTGTGCAGCCTGATGACGCTGCTGGTGTTCAGCCTGCTCGCGCTGTCGTCGATCCCGGTGCTGCGCGCGATCGGCAGCACGGTGGCGATCGGCGTGTTCTGCAACTTCGTGCTGGCCCTGCTGGTGTCGCGACATGATGGCGCCGAGCCCGGCGAACCCGCCGAGCCCGCGGGCCCGACCGGTCCCGGCGCCCCGGCAGAAGGCACGCCACGATGATCGGCCGCGAAGACATCCTGGCGCTGGTGCCACACCAGGGTGCGATGTGCCTCTGGGACGAAGTGGTCTCGCACGACCGATCGCGCATCCTGCTGCGCGCCCGCAGCCACCGCGACCCCGCGCACCCGCTGCGCAGCGACGACCAGCTGCGCGCCGTGCATCTCTGCGAATACGGCGCGCAGGCGATGGCGGTCCACGGCGGGCTGCGTGGCCGCGAGTCCGGCGCGCCGGTGCGCCCGGGCATGCTGGTCGCCCTGCGCGGCGTCGGCCTGCACGTCGCACGCATCGACGACCTGCCCGGCGTCCTCGAGGGCGAAGCGGAGCTGCTGATGGAGGGCGAGGCCAGCCAGCAGTACGCGTTCCGCATCTTCCACGCGGGCCAGCTGCTGGCCGAGGGCCGCGCGGCGGTGGTGCTGGGCGAGGCGGCGGCAATGCCGGGATAATCGCCGCATGAACCCGCCTGCCACGTCCATGTCCGCGTCCACTCCCGCGCCAGCGGCCGCGCCCGGGCTCGCGCCCATGCCGACGCCCAAGCCCATCTCCACGCCCGCCCCGACCCGCCGCGCCCTGGTGACTGGCGGCAGCGGCGACCTTGGCGGCGCGATCTGCCGCCAGCTGGCCGCCGATGGCCTGCACGTGATCGTCCACGCGAACGGGAACCGCGCGCGCGCCGCGGCCGTGGTCGCCGACATCGTCGCCGCCGGCGGCAGCGCGGAGGCGGTGGCCTTCGACGTCGCCGATGGCGATGCCGCCCGTGCCGCCATCGACGCGCTGCTCGAGGGCGGCCCGGTCCAGGTCGTGGTCAACAACGCCGGCATCCACGACGACGCGCCGATGGCCGGCATGTCGGCGGAGCAATGGCGTCGCGTCATCGATGTGTCGCTGCACGGCTTCTTCCACGTCACCCAGCCGCTGCTGCTGCCGATGGCGCGCACGCGCTGGGGGCGCATCGTCAGCGTCTCGAGCGTGGCGGCGGTGCTCGGCAACCGCGGCCAGGCCAACTACGCCGCGGCCAAGTCGGCGCTGCACGGCGCCTCGAAGTCGCTGGCGCGCGAGATGGCCAGCCGCGGGATCACCGTCAACGTGGTCGCCCCGGGCGTGGTCGCGGGGCGGATGGCCGAGGACGCGTTTCCGCCCGAGCTGGTCAGGCAGATGGTGCCGGCCGGCCGCGCCGGGTCTCCCGACGAGGTGGCGGCGGTGGTGCGCTTCCTGTGTTCGGACGCGGCCAGCTATGTCACCGGGCAGGTGCTCGGCGTCAACGGAGGCATGGGCTGAGTCCACCTGCACGGCAAGGCGGGATGGCCGGCCTCGCCAAACCCGGCGGTGACGCGGGGTTCATGCCGCCGCGAGGATGATCCGCGCATCAGCCCGAGGTGACGCCATGACTCCCGTACGCATGCTCCGCATCGCCGCCGCCAGCGCCGTGCTGCTGCTGGCCGGCTGCGCGTCGTCGCACATCCTGACCGGCACGCCGCGCGCGCCGATCGATCCCGCCCAGGTGCGCGTCTACTACGGTTCGCCCGGCGTGCCCTACGAGGAAATCGCGCTGCTCGAGACCTCCAGCGGCGCGCTGACCTACGGCGAGCAGAACAAGACCGACTCGGTGATGCGCAAGCTGCGCGAGGAAGCCGCATCGCTGGGTGCGAACGGCATCCTGTTCCAGGGCACGGCCGACGGCTACGGCGGCGGCGGGGTCAGCGTCGGCGCCGGGACCGGCCGCTTTGGCGGTCGCTCCTATACCAGCGGCGGCGTCGGCGTGAACATCAGCCCGCGCCAGAAACATGGCCGCGGCGTGGCGATCTGGCTGGCCAGCCCGCCGGCGGAGCATGCGCAGCCGCAGCCGCAGCCGGTGGAGTCGCCGGCGAACTGAGCGGCAAACAGGCGTCCGGCGCGGACGCCGACCGGCCTCAGCTGCGATCGGGCGCGGGCGCCTCGGCGGCTACCGCGCCCGACGCCTGGGAGGGCACCGCGTCCGTCGCCGGTCCGGGGATGACCCCGGGGGCGCGCCGGCCCAGGCACAGCGTCAGCAGCGGCCCGGTCATCACGGTGGTCAGGATCGCCATCACCAGCAGCATGGTGAACAGGTCCGGCCCGATGATGCCGGCGTCCAGGCCGACCTTCATCACGATCAGCTCCATCAGCGCGCGCGCGTTCATCAGCGAGCCCACGGCGAAGCTTTCGCGCCAGCCGTGGCCCGAGAGCCGTGCGCCGATCGCACCGCCCAGGACCTTGCCGACCACGGCAACGACCAGGATCAGCGCCATTGCGCCCAGCGCCGCGCCGGCGAAGGCGTCGCGCGTCGTGCTCAGGCCAGCCAGCGCGAAGAAGATCGGCATCAGCACCACGATGGCCAGGAACTCCACGCGCTCGATCAGCGACTTCAGCAGGCGGTCGTCGCGCGGCAGGCAGGCGCCGAACAGGAAGGCGCCGAACACCGCGTGCACGCCCAGCCACTCGGTGACCGCGGAACAGGCGAAGGCGCCGATCAGCAGCGCCGCCAGCACCATCAGCGACGGCACCCCGTCGGCGGCGAAGCGGCACAGCAGCCAGCCATAGAGCGGGCGCAGCACGACGAACACCACGACCGCCAGCAGCGCCAGCCCCGCGGTCGCGCGCACGAAGCCACCGTAGCCGGTGCCGGCGCCGACCAGCGCCACCACCAGGGCCAGCATGATCCAGGCCAGCACGTCGGCGATCGCCGCGCCGCTCAGCGCCAGCCGCCCCAGCGGCGTATGCGTCATGGCGCGTTCCTTGAGGATGCGCGCCAGGATCGGGAAGGCGGTGATCGACATCGCCGCCGCCATGAACAGTCCGAACGGCGCCAGCGCCACGCCTTCGGGCGCGTACGGGTGCAGCAGCGGCGACACCGCGAAGCCCAGGCCCATCGGCACCAGCACGCTGGCCACGCCCACCAGGCCGGCCGATTTCAGCTGCGCACGCACGCCGTTGGGTGCGCGCAGCTCGACGCCGACGATGAACATGAAGAGCACCAGCCCGAGTTCGGCCAGCGAAGCCAGCCCGGGCAGCGAAGCCGGCGCGAACACCGCGGCGTGGAACCCGGGGAACCAGGCCCCGAACACGATCGGGCCGAGGATGATGCCCGCGGCCATCTCGCCGATCACCGGCGGCTGGCCGACGTAGCGCAGCAGCAGCCCGCAGGCCCGGGCAGTGGCGAGGATGATGACGAGCTGCAGCAGCAGGGGGCTGTGTTGCATCGGGATTCCAGGCAGGTCAGGCGGCGGCGTACCAGACGGCGTCGAGCGAAGGCGGCGGCGCGTCGCCGGCCAGCAGCGCGTCGAGGCCGTGGTCGCCGATCTCGGGATGCACGTCGCGTGCGCGGCCGAGGATCTCCGCGGCCAGCGCGTCCATCCGCGCCACGTTGGCGGCGATCCGCGCGTCGAACGCGGCGTCGTCGGCCTCGTCGCGCAGCTGGCGGTTGAGCTCGTGGAACCAGTCGATGCCGTACTGGTCGAGCACGCGGCCCGACGCCGGGGCGGTGGCCTGCGCGTCGTTGCGCACGCCCCACTCGCGCAGCAGGGACTGCATGCCGGCGTTGAGCGCGCTGCCGCGCTCGAGCAGCCCGCGCAGCCGTCCGTACATGGCGATGTCGGCGATGCGCCCGGCGAAGTACACCGGCGCCAGCAGCGCCCAGTAGAAGGTGTAGTCCCAGATCACCTTGACCGGCATGACCTGTTCGTCGCCGAACAGCGCGTACTGGTCCTGGTACAGCGTCATGGTGTTGGCGTAGAACGAGACGTAGAGCTGCTCGTACAGCGCGGCATGCGGCGCGAACTGGGTGCCGGCGCGGTCGCGCAGCACCAGGTCGGTGATGTAGGTGTTGGAGATCGCGATGAAGTCGCTGCCCGGCGAGTAGAACGGGTCGAGGAACAGCCCCGCCTCGCCGGTCAGCGCCCAGCGGTCGCCGAACACCTGGCGGCAGCCGTGGGAGAAGTGGCGCAGGAAGCGGAAGTCCATGACCGCGTGGCCCTCGAGCGACGCGGCCACGCGCGGCTGGTGCCGGCGCAGCCAGTCCATGGCCTTGTCATGGCTGTCCATGGTGTCGAGCGGGTGCAGGACCGCGTCGCAGACGATGCCCAGCGAGTGCGCGCCGGACGCCAGCGGGATCAGCCAGAACCAGTAGCCTTTGCCGCACATGTGGTTGGTCGAGCGCCAGCGGTCGGGCGGCGTGCAGCGGCCGACCCAGGCGGCATCGTCGGACCAGTCGTTGGGATCGACCAGGCCCTCCACGCGCCACCAGACCGCATTGGCGTCGTGCTCGTTGGCCTCGGCCAGTCCGAGCTTGCGCTTGAGCACGCCGGCGCGCCCGCTGGCATCGACCACCCAGCGGGCGTCCAGCGTGCCCTGCGCGTCGCCCCGCGACCAGGTGACGCAGTGGTCGCGATCGCCGTCGGCGAGCTCGACGCCGCGCACCATCGCGCCATCGCGGAAATCGATGCCCTGGGCGCGCGCGCGTTCGCCGAGCATGGTTTCGAAGCGGCCGCGGTCGATCTGCCACGACGGCGTCGGCAGCAGCCGGCTGACGCCGATCTCGGTGCAGCGGTCGATGTCGTCGCGGCCATCGGAGAAGAAGAAGCGGAAGCCGAACTTGCGGATCTGTTCCTGGTCGAGGTGCTCGCGCAGGCCCAGCACGTGGGAGAAGTAGTGCGCGCCGATCTCGACCGTGGATTCGCCGACCTTGAACGCGGCTTCGGGCGCCGGATGGCTGCGCCGCTCGAAGATCGTGATGGCCAGGGCCGGATCCGCCTGGCGGAGCTGCAGGGCGAGGGTCAGCCCCGCCAGTCCGCCACCGAGGATCGCCACGTCGACGCGCTGCGCGTTGTCCATCAACCGTGGCCTCCCTTGGCCTGTTCGAGATGCGTCCCGGTGTCCACGGCGAGCGGGCCGTCGCGGTCGTCGTCGATGACCGGCGGGTTGCCGCGGGTGCGCGCGTATTGCGCGATGAAGTCGCCATGGCCCAGGACCTGGCCGACCACGTGCGAGGTGATCGCCCACAGGTCGCGGAACAGGCGGAAGTGGCTCTTGCGGAACTCGAGGCCGGGCGCGTGGCCCGCATAGCGGGTTTCAATCGGCACCGCGACCACGCGCGCACCGGCGTCGCGGGCGGCGGAGATCAGCATCTGCGCCTCGAACGCGAAGCCCTCGCCGGGGATGTCGCGCAGGGTGAACACCTCGCGCGGGTACAGGCGCTGCCCGCTCTGGCTGTCGACGACGCGGAAGCCGCAGCCCCAGCTGATGCCCCAGTCGCCGAAGTCGTTGCCCAGGCGGCGGTGCGGCGGCTGCGCGGCGCGCTTGCGCAGCCGCGCGCCGATGACCACGCAGCCGGGATGCCGGTTGGCCGCCGCGATCAGCCGCGGGATGTCGGCGGCGTCGTGCTGGCCGTCGCCGTCCATGGTGGCGACGGCGCGCGCGCCCAGGCGTTCGGCCTCGGCGAAGCCGCTGCGCAGCGCCGCGCCCTTGCCCATCCGCCGGGCGTGCCGGACCACGCGCACGGGCAGGTCGGCGATCCGCGCGACGGTATCGTCGTCGGAGCCGTCATCGACCACGATCACGTTCGGCACCTGGGCCAGCGCGCCTTCGACCACGCCGCGGATGCGCAGCGACTCGTTCAGCGCCGGGATCACCAGGGCGACGTCCTCGGGGCGCAGCGGCGCGTGCTCAGCCATGCGCGAGTTCCACCCGCAGCGTGCGGCCATGGCCGGCATGCAGCAGCGCGAGGTCGCCGCGACCGGCCAGGGCGTCGAACAGCGGCAGCATCGGCGCCATCGCGTTGCCGGCGCCGTGGCGCGCGAGCGGACCGTGCCGGGTGGGGGCATCGGCGTCGACCAGGGTGGCGCGCAGCAGGACGCCGTCGCCGGCCTCTCGCAGGCCCGATTCCGGGCAGGCGGCCAGCACCAGCGCACCGCCCAGCAGCCCGTGGCTCTCGGAGATCGCGCCCAGCGGACCGGTGCCCTCGGTGTCGTAGGCGGCCAGCAGCACGGCCTCGTCGCCGCAGGCCAGCTGCGCGAGCGCCTCGATCAGGCCCTGGGCGAAGCTGGCCCGGTGCGCGCTGAGCGCGGTCGCCGGGCGCAGGCAGCCGGCGCCGATTGTCCAGTAGCCGGCCGCGGCGTTGTGCACGGAGTTGTGGAACTTGGTCGGCGAGATCGCGCGCGGGTCGTCGGCAAGCGTCGCGCACATGTAGTCGGTGATCGCCAGGTCGCCATGGGTCGAGGCGAACACCGAGGGCAGCGCCGCGGGATCGCGGCCCGCGGCCTCGCATGCGGCCAGCGCAACCTCGAGCGCCACCGACACGGACGGCGGCGCGCGCCGGCGCTCGTTGGGCGCGAGCAGCTTCGGCGAAGGCCTGGCGGTGTCGCCGGGCGGGGTGGCCTCGCGCACGTGGGCGCGTGCGGCGTCCCACGACGGCAGGCCCGGGGCCCAGAAACCGATGCCTTCGATGCGGGCGGCGAGGGTGTTCATGCGCGGCCGAAGACCAGGGAGGCGTTGTTGCCGCCGAAGCCGAAGGAGTTGTTCATCGCATAGCGGATGTCGGCATCGGCATTGTCGAAACGGATCTGCGGCCCGCAGGCCGGGTCGGGGGTTTCGCTGTGCAGGATGCCCGGCAGCAGGCCATGCTCGAGCGCGATCAGTGCGAACACCGATTCCACGATGCCCGCCGCGCCCAGCGTGTGCCCGGTCCAGCCCTTGGTCGAGCTGGCGTGCAGCGTCGCCGGGAACAGGGCCGCGACCGCCGCGCCCTCGACCGCGTCGTTGGCCGGGGTCGACGTGCCGTGGAGGTTGAGGTAGCCGACGTCGGCCGGCGCGATGCCGGCGCGCGCAAGCGCGTCACGCATCGCCAGCGTGGCACCCAGGCCTTCGGGATGCGGCGCGGACATGTGGTGCGCATCGCTGGATTCGCCGTAGCCGCACAGCTGCAGGCCACCGTCGCCGTCCGTCGCGCGCTCGAGCAGGGCGAAGCCGCCGGCCTCGCCCAGCGACAGACCGTCGCGGTCGCGGTCGAAGGGGCGGCACGGCTGCGCGGAGACCAGGCCCAGCGAATTGAAGCCGAACAGCACGCTGCCGCACAGGGTGTCGACGCCGCCGACCAGGGCCGCGTCGACCAGGCCGGCCTGGACCAGGCGGGCCGCCTGCGCGAACACCTTGGCGCTCGACGAGCAGGCCGTGGCCACGGTCACGCAGGGCCCGCGCAGGCCGGTGGCGGCCTGGACGAAATCGCCCAGCGAGTGCGGCGTGTGCACGATCGGGCGCGCGAGATCGGCGGGAAAGCGCGGGTCGCCGTCGGCGCCCGGCTCCAGCCGCGAATACGCCTCTTCGCTGGCGCCGATGCTGGACGTCGAGGTCCCGATCACCACCGCCACGCGTTCGGCGCCGTGGCGCTCGCGCACGCGGGCCACGGCGTCCATCAGCCCGTCCTGCTGCAGCGCCATCCAGGCCAGCCGGTTGTTGCGGCAGTCCCAGTCGGCGAGTTCGGAGGGCAGCGCTTCGTCCTCGAGGCCGTCCACGCGGCCGATCCACGCCGGCAGCGGATCGGGGCCGAAGTCGTTGGGCCGCAGGCCGCCGCGGCGGTGGCGCAGCGCCTCGACCTGGGCCGCCAGTCCGCGGCCGAGCGCGGTGGTGGCGGTGTGGGCGGTGATCGCCAGGGCCGGCATGGGCGGCAACGACTGCGGTGACGGCAAGGCGACGGTCCGGCGGTGGAAAGGGGGCGAGTATAGCGATGGCCCCGGGAGGCCCGGATGATGCCCGGATCAGTCGTCCAGGCACTCCGACAGGAAGCGCTCGGCCAGCCGGTAGCGGTGCAGCGCGTCGGCGCCGCGCAGGCCGTGCTTGGCGCCCGGATAGGTCATCAGCCCGAAGCGCGTGCCGTTGGCCTGCAGCCGCGACATCAGCGCGGTGGCGTTGCTGAACAGCACGTTGTCGTCGGCCATGCCGTGGACCAGCAGCAGGGCGTCGTCGCGGATGCCGTCGAGGTGGCTGAAGACGCTCGCGCCGCGATAGCCGTCGACGTTGGCCGCCGGCAGACCCATGTAGCGCTCGGTGTAGTGGGTGTCGTAGAGCGCCCAGTCGGCGACCGGCGCGCCCGCGATCCCGCAGCGGAAGTCGTCCGGTGCCTGGCCCAGCAGCATCAGGGTCATGTAGCCGCCGTTCGACCAGCCGTGCACGCCGATGCGGTCGCCGTCGACCCAGGGCTGGGCGCGCAGCCACGCGACGCCCTTGCGCTGGTCGGCGACCTCCACGGTGCCCTGCTTCCCGTACAGCGCGCCGCCGAACGCGCGCCCGCGCCGCGGCGTGCCGCGGTTGTCGAGCGAGAAGACCACGTAGCCCTGCTGGGCAAGGTACTGGTTGAAGAAGGCATCGGCGCGGCCGGGCCAGCTGTCGAGCACCGTCTGCGCGGCGGGTCCGCCGTAGACGTAGGTCACCACCGGATGGCGCCGTGCGGGATCGAAGCCGGCCGGGCGGATCAGGCTGTAGTGCAGCGGGGTGGTGCCGTCGGCGGCGGTGAGCGTGCCGAACTCCGTTGGCAGGTGCGCGCCCAGGTACTTCGCATACGGATGTTCCGGGTCGGCCGGATCGTTCCCGACCAGCGCGGCGATCCGCGTGCCGTCGGCGCGGTAGAGCTCCAGCTGCGGCGGCGTGCGCGTGTTCGACCAGCTGTCGACATAGACGCTGGCGTTGCCGGCGAAGGTGATGGCGTGCGTGCCGGGGGTGACCGTGAGCGGCCGGATCTCGCCGCCGGCCAGCGGTACCGCGTACAGCGCGCGCTGGGTCGGCGAATCTCGCCCCGCGGTGAAGTACGCCAGGCCGCGCGCCTCGTCCACCGCTTCCAGCGCGTCCACCGGCCAGTCGCCGCGGGTCAGCTGGCTGAGCGAAGCGCCATCGGCGCTGGCGAGGTAGAGGTGCTCGAAGCCGTCGCGCTCGCTCGACCACAGGAAGCGGCCGTCGGCCAGGAAGCGCAGGTTGTCGTGCAGCGGCACCCAGGTGTCCGAGGTCTCGGTCAGCAGGGTGCGCTGGCGGCCGCTGGCCAGCTCGACCTCGACCAGGTCCAGCCGCTGCTGCAGGCGCGACTGGCGCTGGAAGGTGAGGCGCTGCGGGTCGCGCCAGTCGACGCGGGCGAGGTAGATGTCGGTCTCGGCGCCCAGGTCGACGCGGACCGGCGCGGCAGCGGGCGTGGCCGGGCGCGCGACGTACAGTTCGATGCCCACGTTGGCGTCGCCGGCGGCGGGATAGCGCTGTTCGACCACCTCGGTGCGGTCGGGATAGACCTCGTAGCGCTTCTGCACCGGCACCGGCGACTCGTCGATGCGCGCATAGGCGATGGCCGAGTCGTCCGGCGCCCACCAGTAGCCGGTGTGGCGCGCCATTTCCTCGTCCGCGACGAACTCGGCCACGCCGTTGGCGATCGCGCCGCCGCCGTCGCGGGTCAGCTGGATCTCGTCGCCGCCGGCCAGGTCGACCACCCACAGGTTGCGGCCGCGCACGAAGCTCACGTAGCCGCCCTTGGGCGACACCTTGGGATCGGTGGCGAACCCGCCGCCGCGGGTCAGCCTGCGCACCGCGTCCTGGCCGGTCCGGGCGAGGTCGTACAGGTAGAGTTCGCCGCCGAGCGGGAACAGCAGCCGGCGCGAATCCGGCGCCCAGTGGTAGTCGACGATGCCCGAGAGTGCGGCGATGCGCTGGCGTTCGCGACGCGCCTTCTCCTCGTCGCTCAGCACCTCCTCGCCGGGCAGGACCACGGCCGAGTCGACCAGCAGCGCGGTCTCGCCACTGGCCACGTCGTAGGCCCACAGGTCCAGGCGGTTGCGGTCGGCGTCCTTGCCGCGCAGGAAGGTCACGCGCGAGCCGTCCGGCGCCACCTTGGGCTTCAGCAGCGTCGGACCGGAGAGCGCGGCGTCGCCGGTGATCGCCTCCAGCGTCAGGGCTTCGCTGCGGAGGCCCTCGGGCGGGGCGGCATGGGCGTTGGAAAGCGTCAGGGTCATCACGGCGGTGGCCAGCAGCAGGCGCATGGGGCGCGGTCCGGAGGGAATCGAGGACCGCATGATGCCGGAGCCAGTCCGGGCCCGCAGGGCGCCGGCCCGGCGGGTCCGCGCGGCAGGCGCGCCGATCGCGCCCGTCCGGCGGCGCCCCCGCGGCGGTCAGTCGCGTTTTGCCCCCTGGCCGAACAGCACCGCCTTCTCCGCGTCCGACATCGGCGCGCCGGCCGCCGGATTGACCTGTTTCGACAGCGCGTAGGCGCGCTGCGTCGCCGGGCGCGCGGCGATCGCCGCCTGCCAGCGCCGCACCTCGGGGAACGGCGCCAGGTCCAGCGGGGCGCGGTCGTAGACGTTGATCCAGGGATAGGCCGCCATGTCGGCGATCGAGTAGTCGCCGGCGATGAACGCGCGTCCCGCCAGGCGGCGCTCGAGCACGCCGAGCAGGCGCAGCGCCTCCTTCGTGTAGCGGTCGATGGCGTAGGGAACCGGCTCGGGCGCATACACGCTGAAGTGTCCGTACTGTCCGGTCATCGGTCCCAGTCCCGCCATCTGCCAGAACAGCCACTCCAGCACCTCGATCCGCGCGCGCGGATCCGCCGGCAGGAAGCGCCCGGTCTTTTCGGCCAGGTAGAGCAGGATCGCCCCGGACTCGAACACGGCCTGCGGCGCGCCGCCGTCGGACGGGGCATGGTCGACGATGGCCGGCATCTTGTTGTTCGGCGAGATCGCCAGGAACGCCGGCGCGAACTGGTCGCCCTGGCCGATGTCGACCGGGTGGATGCGGTAGTCGAGCCCGGCCTCCTCGAGCAGCAGCGTCACCTTGTGGCCGTTCGGGGTGGGCCAGTAGTGGAGGTCGATCATGGCGGGGCTCCTCGGGTGGGGAACCCGAGTCTAGGCGGCCCGGGCGCGGAAAACCGCTTGGCAGCGGCGCACCGCGGCCTTTACGCTTCGCCGGCTTTTCGCCCGAAGGACTCCCGTGTCGAACCTGCAACCGCCCACCCCGCGGCTGGGCCCGCTGCCCGCCCTCATCTTCAGCTCGCGCTGGCTGCAGCTGCCGCTCTACCTGGGCCTGATCGCCGCACAATGCGTGTACGTGTTCCTGTTCGGCAAGGAACTCCTGCACCTGATCCAGCTGACGCCGTCGCTTGGCGAGCAGGACATCATGCTGATCGTGCTCGGCCTGATCGACGTGGTGATGATCTCCAACCTGCTGGTCATGGTGATCGTCGGCGGCTACGAGACCTTCGTCTCGCGGCTGGGCCTGAAGGACCACCCGGACCAGCCCGAGTGGCTGTCGCACGTCAACGCCAGCGTGCTCAAGGTCAAGCTGGCGATGGCGATCATCGGCATTTCCTCGATCCACCTGCTGAAGACCTTCATCGAGGCGGGCACGCTGGGCAGCGGGCTGCCGCACTGCGCCTCGGCCGATGGCATCGCCGCCGCGGCGGCCGCCGTGGCCGCCGGCGTCAAGGGCAAGGCCTGCACCAATGCCACCGAAGTGGGTGTGCTGTGGCAGACGATCATCCACTTCGCCTTCATCCTGTCGGCGATGGGCATCGCCTGGACCGACAAGCTGATGACGGGCTCGGCCAGCCGGCGGGAGCACGTGGCACACTGAGGATCCGGGGAACACTCCGCGTGGACGCGGCCGGGGTGAGGATGGATGCATGAGGCAGGCGAGGAGCGGACCGGGTCCCGCGGGACAGCCCGGATGAGTGGCCGCCGGCAGCGCGAAGGCGATGCCGGCTCCGCGCGCCAGCGGCGCGCCTGGTGGTTGGGCGGCACGCTCATCGCGTGCGTCGTGCTCGCCACTGTCGCGGTCGCCCTGAACGACCTGCGTGTCCGCCGCGAGGCCGGCGAGCGCTACCTCCAGGCCCTGGTGGACAGCCATGCGCGCGAGGTCGGCCAGCGCATCGACGGTGTCCAGCGCGCATTCCACGGGCTGGTCAATGGCCTGGAGGCCATCGAGAGCGTTGCGCCCGGGGTCGCGCCGGTGTTCGCGCGCGAGCAGGTGGCCAGGATCGCGTCCGGCCATCCGCATGTGCACGGGCTTCGGATGGAGCGTGTCGCGCCGGAATTCGTGCCGCCCGATGCGTCCGAGCGCTACCGGCTGTACCTGGGCACGCCGGGCCGCGATGCCCGGGGCCGCTGGGTCATCCCGCTCGCGATGCCCTTCGACTGGGACGCGGCCGGCCAGGCCAGCCGCTGGCTGCGCGCGGAGCTCGATGCAGACGCGTTTACCGAGATCCTGCGCGTGCACGAGGTCGGCGCCCAGGGCGTCGCTTCGCTGCTGACCCTGGACGCGATCCTGATCGCGCGCTCCGATTCGGGCACGCGCCACGCCGGCCTGGATGTTGCACGGTCGCCGGTCTTCGCCCCTTCGGCGGACCCGCGGCAGGGCGTGGTGCGGGCCCGCAGCCTGCTTGACGGCGTGGAGCGGTTCGTCGGCTATCGCCGGATCGACGGGCGCCCCCTCATGGCCACCGTCGGCATGACCCCGGAAGCCATGTACGGCGGCTGGTGGACGTTCGTCGCCACCCTCGCGGCCGGCGTGCTGGCGCTGCTGGCCGCCTGGGTGGGCGGCATGGCGATGCTCGGGCGCGCGGCGGGGCGCGAAGCGCGCATGCGCCGGGATATCGCCGCCAGCGAGGATGCCGTCGGGCACCTGCGCGAACGCGTGCGCGACGCCGAAGCGCAGTACCGCTTCCTCTACCAGCAGCATCCGCTGCCGGCGATCGTCTACGACCGCGAGACGCTGGCGATCCTGGAAACCAACGACGCCGCGCTGCACCAGTTCCGCCGTGAGCGCGAAAGCATGCTCGGTATCGGGGTCGGCGATCTGCTGGTCGACGGCACGGGCGAGGACCTCCGCCAGGAGATCCTTGCCCACCCGCAGGCGTACGGCCATCGCACCTGGACCATGCGGCGCGGCGATGGCACCACCTTCAGTGGACTGGTGTTCGCGCGCGACCTGGTGGCCTTCGACGAGCGGCCGGCGCGTCTGGCGCTGGCGCTCGACGTGACCGACCGGGTCCGGGCCGAAGCCGACCTGCGGCTGCTGCGGCGCGCGGTGGAGGCGTCCGAAGAGGGCGTGTTCATCCTCGGGGCGGAGAGTGGCTCGCTGGTCTACGGCAACCAGGCATTCGCGCGGCTGACCGGCGTCGATACCGGACAGGACGGCAGCGAGCGGGCGGAGGCTGTCGACGCCATCGTCGACCCGCGGGCGCGCCGTCTGGTCACCCGCGCGATGGCGCGTGGCGAGGACGTGCAGGTCGAGGTCAGGGATGGTCGGAACCCGGCCGACGAACGCTGCCTCGAGGTCCGGCTGACGCCGGTGGTCGACCGCGAGGGCCAGGCCAGTCACTTCGTGGGCATCGTGGGCGACGTCACGATGCGCAAGCGCGCGGCCGAGGAGCTGGCGTTCCGGGCCAGCCACGACGCCCTGACCGGGCTCGCGAACCGCGACTGCCTGATCCGCGCCATCGACGAGGCGATGGAGGGCGGCGCAGCGCTGGCGGTGTGCCATCTCGATCTCGACCGGTTCCAGCTGGTCAACGACAGCCTGGGGCACGGCGTCGGCGACCAGTTGCTGGTCGCCGTCGCCAGGACGCTGGAAGCGGCGGCGGGGGCGCAGGCCCTGGTCGCGCGCCTGGGCGGCGACGAGTTCGGCGTGATGCTGCCACTGGCGCCCGGGGCCGTCGCCGGACCCTGCGTGGACGCGCTGCGCGCCGCCGTGGCCGGCCCGGTCGAGGTCAGCGGCATCTCGCTGCACGTCACGCCCAGCATCGGCTACAGCCTGCATCCGGGCGATGGCGACGACGGCACGACGCTCCTGCGTGCGGCCAGCCAGGCGGGCGCCCAGGCCAAGCGCCTGGGCCGCAATCGCAGCCTCGCGTACTGCAGCGGGTTCGACTCGCATGCCGGCGAGCGGCTGTTGCTGGTGCAGGAGCTGCACAAGGCACTCCAACGCGAGGAATTCGAGCTGGCGTTCCAGCTGCAGTACGGCGCCGAAGGCAAGCCCTGCGGCATGGAGGCGCTGGTGCGCTGGCGCCACCCCGAGCGCGGGGTGCTGGGGCCGGGCGTGTTCATGCCGGCCTGCGAGGATTCCGGCCTGATCCTGCCGCTGGGGCGCTGGGTGCTGCGCGAAGCGGTGCGCTGCTGGCGCAGGCTCGACGAGGCCGGCTGGGGCGCGCTGCGGATGGGCGTGAACGTCTCGGCGCTGCAGTTCCAGCAGCACCTGGTGGAGGACGTCGCGCAGGTCATGGCCGAATTCCGGCTGCCGCGCGGACGGCTGGAGCTCGAATTGACCGAGAGCGTGCTGCTGGCGAGTCCCGTGGACGCCCGGCGGGTGATGGAGGCCCTGAGCGCGCTCGGCGTGTCGTTGGCGGTCGACGACTTCGGCACCGGGTATTCCAGCCTGGCCTATCTCAAGCACCTTCCGGTGGAACGGCTCAAGCTCGACCAGTCCTTCGTCCGCGACCTGGGCCGCGACCCCGACACCGAGGCGATCTGCGACGCGATCCTGCGCATGGCCCAGGGCCTGGAGCTCGCCGTCATCGCCGAGGGCGTGGAAACCTGGCACCAGCACGAGTGGCTGCGCGCGCGCGGCTGCGACGAGTTCCAGGGTTTCCTGCTGGCGCGGCCCGCCCCCTTCGACGCGGTGCTTCGCGAGCTTGGCGAGGGCCCGGCGACCTGACGTCGCGGGGCACGCGACGGGCCTCCCGTAGAATGCCCGGATGGATGTTTCCCACCTGCTCGACGGGCTCAACGATGCCCAGCGCGAGGCCGTGTCCGCGCCTCCAGGCCACTACCTCGTGCTTGCCGGCGCCGGCTCCGGCAAGACCCGGGTCCTCACCCACCGCATCGCCTGGCTGAACGAGGTCTTCGGGGTGCCGGTGCACGGCATCTTCGCGGTCACCTTCACCAACAAGGCGGCGGCCGAGATGCGCCACCGCGCCGATGCCCTGCTGCGCAACGGTGCCCGCGGCCTGTGGATCGGCACCTTCCACGGCCTGGCCCACCGCCTGCTGCGCCTGCACTGGCAGGACGCGAAGCTGCCCGAAGGCTTCCAGATCCTCGATTCCGACGACCAGCTGCGCCTGGTCAAGCGCGTGGTGCAGCAGCTGGAACTCGACGAGGCCCGCTTCCCGCCGCGCCAGATCGCCTGGTGGATCAACGCGCAGAAGGACGAGGGCCGCCGGCCCGCCCACATCCAGGACGGCCAGGACGAATTCGGCTCGGTGATGCTGAAGGCCTATGCGCTTTACCAGGAGCGCTGCGACCGCGCCGGCCTGGTCGACTTCGCCGAGATCCTGCTGCGCGCGCACGAACTGCTGCGCGACACGCCGGCGCTGCTGGCGCACTACCGCCAGCGCTTCGCCCACCTGATGGTCGACGAGTTCCAGGACACCAACGCCATCCAGTACGGCTTCATCCGCCTGCTGGCGGGCGACGGGGGCCAGGTCTTCGTGGTCGGCGACGACGACCAGGCGATCTATGGCTGGCGCGGCGCGAAGGTCGAGAACGTGCAGCGCTTCCTGCAGGACTTCCCCGGCGCGCGCACCATCCGCCTGGAGCAGAACTACCGCTCCACCGCCGCGATCCTCGACGCCGCCAACGCGGTGATCGCGCACAACCCGGGGCGCCTGGGCAAGAAGCTGTGGACCGACAGCGGCGCAGGCGATCCGATCGACCTGTTCGCCGCCTACAACGAGATCGACGAGGCCGACTACATCGTCGGCCGCATCCGCGAGTGGGTGCGCGACGGCGGCAGCCACGGCGACTGCGCCGTGCTCTACCGCAGCAACGCCCAGTCGCGGATCATCGAGGAGAAGCTGCTCGAGGCCCAGCTGCCATACCGCGTCTACGGCGGCGTACGCTTCTTCGAACGCGCGGAAGTGAAGGATGCGCTCGCCTACCTGCGGCTGGTCGCCAACCGCGCCGACGATGCCGCCTTCGAGCGCGCGGTCAACACGCCCACGCGTGGCATCGGCGGACGCACCCTCGACGAGGTGCGCATGCGCGCGCGCGAGGATGGCGTGTCGCTGTGGGAGGCCTCGCAGCGCTGCGCGCAGGGCGGCGGGCTGGCCGGGCGCGCGCGCAACGCGCTCGCGGCCTTCCACGCACTCCTCGATGCCATCGACGGCGAACTCGCCGACCTGCCGCTCAAGGACAAGATCGACCACGTGCTCGAGCGCTCGGGCCTGAGGGAGCACTACGCGCGCGAGTCCAAGGGCAGCCTGGATTCCCGCGTCGACAACCTCGACGAGCTGGTGTCGGTGGCCTCGCGCTTCGTCCGTGGCGACGACGACGAGGCGGCGGCGCTGACCGAGCTGGTCGCCTTCCTCGCCTACGCCGCGCTCGAGGCGGGCGAAGGTCAGGCCCAGGCCGGCGAGGACGGGGTGCAGCTGATGACGCTGCACAGCGCCAAGGGCCTCGAGTTCCCGCTGGTGTTCCTGGCCGGCCTGGAGGAAGGCCTGTTCCCCAACGCGCGCTCGATCGACGAGAGCGGGCGCCTGGAGGAGGAGCGGCGCCTGGCCTATGTCGGGATCACCCGCGCGCGGCAGAAGCTGGTGCTGAGCCACGCCGAAACCCGGCGCCTGCACGGCCAGGACATGTACGGCATGCCGTCGCGCTTCCTGCGCGAGATCCCGCCGGCGCTGCTCAACGAGGTGCGCCCCAAGGTCCAGGTGTCGCGGCCGCGTTACGCGCAGGCGCCGCGCCGCGACTACGGCCACGCCGTGGTCGACGAGACGCCGGGGATCGCGGTGGGACAGGGCGTCAGCCACGCCAGGTTCGGCACGGGCGTGGTGACCGACATCGAGGGCGCGGGCGCGCATGCACGCGTGCAGGTGAACTTCGACGAGGCCGGCAGCAAATGGCTGGTGATGGCCTACGCCAGCCTGCAGCCCGCCTGAGGCTCAGTCGCGCAGTTTGAAGCCCGGCGATTCGTTGAGCGAGCCGTCCGGCTCGAGGACCGCCCAGCGTTCGCCGGTGCGGTCGAAGACCACCGGAACCGGCTCGAGGAACATCGGCCTGCGGAC
This sequence comes from Luteimonas sp. MC1750, assembly GCF_016615955.1. Lineage (NCBI taxonomy): Bacteria > Pseudomonadati > Pseudomonadota > Gammaproteobacteria > Lysobacterales > Lysobacteraceae > Luteimonas > Luteimonas sp. MC1750. The sequence goes on along the minus strand of NZ_CP067113.1, from coordinate 2,815,416 downwards.
GAAGCGGAGCGTCCACTTGAACTGCTCCAGCGTGTGCAGCGCCTTCAGCTGCCCGGGGGTCAGGCCGTCGCGCAGGGCGCCGGGGTCCAGCGGCGTGTCGCGGCGGCGTTCGCGTCCGTACATCAGGCTCCGGAGGGTCGTGGGTGCGACGGTCGATGGTGACGCCCGCGGCGCGGGAGCGATGTGAACGCGCGGGCGCCCGCCGGGTTAGCACGCCTGCTCACGCCATCCCGCCCAGGTGCTCGAACAGGATGAAGGCGCCGATCGCGATCAGCAGCACGCCACCGCCTATTTCCGCGCGCCGGCCCGCCATCGCGCCCAGCACCCGGCCGAGCAGGATGCCTGCGGTCACCATCACCAGGGTGGTCAGGCCGATGGTGGCCGCGACCGCCAGGATATTGACGTCGAGGAAGGCCAGGCCCACGCCGACCGCCATGGCGTCGATGCTGGTGGCGAAACCGGTGGCGGCCAGCGCCCAGAAGCCGTGGCGGACCGGCGCGTCCGCGGCATCGTCGTCTGCGCCGGCCATGCCGCGGATGCCGGCCCGGATCATGCGCAGCCCGAGCAGGGTCAGCAGGGTGAACGCGATCCAGTGGTCCCAGGCGGTGACGTAGGCGGAGGCCGCGGTGCCCAGCGCCCAGCCGACCACCGGCGTCACCGCTTCGATGGCGCCGAAGATCAGGCCGGCGCGCAGTGCATCGCGCAGCTGCGGCCGTCGCATGGCCGCGCCCTTGCCGACGGCCGCGGCGAAGGCGTCGGTCGACATCGCGATGCCGAGCATGAGGATGGAAAGCGGGTGCATTCAGGTTCCAGGGCCAGGCGCGCGGACGGCGGCACGCCGGCGCGCCTGGTCCTGCGCTGCGCCTGCGTACCGAAGGTCTCGCCAACCTGGAGGGGTGTCACGCGCCACGGCAGGGTTGCGGCCGAGTGTGTTGACGCGGACGCTTCCACGGATGGAAGCAGGCTACTCCCCGACGGGGACGTGGATTTTACCACGCGCCGACGTCGCGGGACCCGGACGCGGCGAGGTGATGCCCATCGACAGGTAGACGCTGGTCAGGGTGTCGATGCCGATATCGGCCGGCTTCACCCAGGCCGCGGGCACGTACAGCAGGCCGCCGCCCACCGGGATCGGCGCGGTCGGCACCAGCACGGTCAGGTGCATGCGCCCGTCGATCTCGATCGGCTCGGGATTGGGCAGCAGGCCGAGCACGGCCACGCCGTCGCCGCCGAAGAAGCACCAGACCGGGCTCATCGCGGCGATGTCGGCCTGCTGTCGGTCGCCGATGACCGACACGAAGCGTTCGGCCAGCGCATAGATGCTGCCCACCAGCGGAATGCGGCGCATGGTGTTGTCGAGCATTGCCTTGAACGGCGCCTTCAGCCGCGACTGCACCAGCAGGCCCAGCAGGTAGACCAGGACGATGGTCAGCGCCGTGCCGAGCAGCCAGGCCACTACCGGATGCGCGGCGAACCAGGTGCCGAAGACGGTGAACGAGCGGCCGAACAGGCTGTTCGGCCCCAGCACGCCGTTGACCACGCCCACCGCCCAGCCCAGCAGGACCAGGGTCAGGACCAGCGGCAGGACCGACAGCAGGCCGGTCAGCCAGGTGGTGAGCACAGGCTGCAGGTGACGGCGCAGGCCGACGTACCCGCTGTCGCCTCCTCGGTCGTGGCCGGGCGGGGTGATCAGTTCCACTCGAACAGCTTGAAGTAGACCGGTGACACGCCGTCGCGCTCGCTGTCGACGATGCCGTCGCCGTCGCGGTCGTAGAGGTAGTAGGTCGGGCCGCGCGAGGGTTCGACCTTCAGCGCGCGGACGCGGCCGTCGACGCGGTATTCGGTGACGGTGTCACCGTTGGCCTCGATGCGGACCGTCTCCTCCGCGCCCTCCGGAATGCCGGCCTGGACCAGCGGATCGGCGGACGTGGCGCAGGCGCCCAGCAGGAGCGCGGCGGCAAGGGCAGGCGCGAAGCGGTTCATGGCGTTCTCCCTGGAGGCTGGCCCGATTATGCGCCAGCGGCTCGGCCACGGACGGTGAGGACGTAGAATCCGGGCATGAAACGCCTGGTCCTGATCGACGGTTCCTCCTACCTCTACCGCGCCTTCCACGCGCTGCCGCCGCTGACCAACGCCGAAGGCGAGCCGACCGGCGCGCTGTTCGGCGTGGTCAACATGCTGCGCGCGACGCTGAAGGAACAGCCGGAATACGTGGCCTTTGTGGTCGACGCGCCCGGTCGCACCTTCCGCGACGACCTGTATCCCGAATACAAAGCCAACCGCGCGCCCATGCCCGACGACCTGCGCGCGCAGGTGCAGCCGATGTGCGACGTGGTGGAAGCGCTCGGCATGCCGATCCTGCGCGTGCCCGGCGTCGAGGCCGACGACGTGATCGGCACGCTGGCGCTGGATGCGGCCGCCCAGGGCATCGACGTCACCATCTCCACCGGCGACAAGGACTTCGCCCAGCTGGTGCGGCCCGGCGTGTCGCTGGTCAACACGATGAGCGGCAGCCGCACCGATTCCGACGAGGCGGTGTTCGCGAAGTTCGGCGTGCGCCCCGACCAGATCGTCGACCTGCTGGCGCTGATGGGCGACAGCGTCGACAACATCATCGGCGTGGAGAAGTGCGGGCCCAAGACCGCCGCCAAGTGGCTCGCGGCGCATGACACGCTCGACGGCGTCATCGCCGCCGCACCGGAGATCAAGGGCAAGGTCGGCGACAACCTGCGCGCGGCGCTCGAGCGCCTGCCGCTGAACCGCACGCTGGCCACGATCCGCACCGACGTCGGGCTCGAGGCCGGGCCCACCGACCTCGCGCTGCGCGAACCCGACGTCGACACGCTGCGCACCTTCTACGCGCGCTACGGCTTCGGGCAGGCGCTGAGGGAGCTCGACGGCGGCAGCGCCAACGGCGTGGTGCCGGCGAAGGCGACGATCGCGCGGCCCGGGACCGGCTTCGTCGCGCCGGCGGCGGCTCCGGACGCCGCTGCGCTGGACCCGGCGCTTGCGGTTGCCGGGCGCCACGAGACGATCTTCGACGCCACGGCGCTCGAGGCCTGGATCGCGCGCCTGCGCGAAGCGGGCGTCTTCGCGCTCGACACCGAGACCGATTCGCTCGACCCGCTGCGCGCCAACCTGGTCGGCCTGAGCGTGTGCGCCGAACCCGGCCACGCCGCCTATCTTCCGCTGGCGCACGACTATCCCGGTGCGCCCGCCCAGCTCGACCGCGCGCAGGCACTGGAGCGGCTGCGTCTGCTGCTGGAAGACCCCGGCGTGCGCAAGGTCGGCCAGAACGGCAAGTACGACCTGCACGTGCTGCGCCGCCATGGCGTCCGCGTGGCCGGCTATGCCGACGACACCCTGCTGGAAAGCTTCGTGCTCGACTCCGGCCGTGCGCGCCACGACATGGACTCGCTGGCGCGGCGCGAGCTGGGCTACCAGACGCTTGCCTACACCGACGTCGCCGGCAAGGGCGCGAAGCAGATCCCGTTCTCCCAGGTGGCCATCGACGACGCCACGCGCTATGCGGCCGAGGACGCCGACGTCACCCTGCGCCTGCACCGCGTGCTTTCGGCGCGGCTGGAGTCCGAGCCGGGCCTGCAGCCGGTGTACCGCGACATCGAGATGCCGCTGGTCGACGTGCTGGCGCGGGTCGAGGCGCACGGCGTGCTGCTCGACGGCGACGAGCTGCGCCGGCAGGGCGCCGAGCTCGGCCGGCGCATGCTCGAGCTGCAGCAGCGCGCGACCGCGCTGGCCGGCCGAAGCTTCAACCTGGATTCGCCCAAGCAGGTCTGCGCGCTGCTCTACGACGAACTCAGGCTGCCGACGCTGGTGAAGACGCCCAAGGGCCAGCCCTCGGCCAACGAGGAGGCGCTGGAGGCCATCGCCGAACTCCACGAGCTGCCAAGGGTGATCCTCGACTACCGCAGCATGGCCAAGCTGCGCGGCACCTACACCGACAAGCTGCCGGAGATGGTCAACCCGGAAACCGGCCGCCTGCACACCAGCTACCAGCAGGCCGGCGCCGCCACCGGGCGCCTGGCGTCGAGCGATCCCAACCTGCAGAACATTCCGATCCGCACCGAGGACGGGCGCCGCATCCGCACCGCCTTCATCGCGCCTCCCGGGCGGAAGATCGTGGCCTGCGACTACTCGCAGATCGAACTCCGGATCATGGCCCACCTGTCGCAGGACAACGGCCTGCTCACGGCCTTCGCCGGCGGCGCGGACATCCACCGCGCCACCGCCGCGGAAGTGTTCGGCCGCGGCATCGACGAGGTCACCGGCGACGAGCGGCGCGCGGCCAAGGCGATCAACTTCGGCCTGATGTACGGCATGGGCGCCTTCGGCCTGGCGCGCAACCTCGGCATCTCGCGCGGCGAGGCGCAGGACTACATCGCCCTGTACTTCTCGCGCTATCCCGGCGTGCGGGACTTCATGGAGCGCACCCGCGCCCAGGCGCGCGAACAGGGCTATGTCGAAACCGTCTTCGGCCGCCGCCTGTACCTGGAGTACATCAGCCGCGGCACCCAGGCCCAGCGCGCGGGCGCCGAGCGCGCCGCGATCAACGCGCCGATGCAGGGCACGGCGGCCGACATCATCAAGCGCGCCATGGTGTCGGTTGACGGCTGGCTGGCCGACCGCGCCGACCGCGCGCTGATGATCCTGCAGGTGCACGACGAACTGGTGTTCGAGTGCGATGCCGACTTCGTCGACACCCTGCTGGCGGGGGTGGTCGCGCGGATGACCGGGGCCGCCGATCTGAAGGTGCCGCTGGTGGTCGACAGCGGATTCGGTGACAACTGGGAGCAGGCCCACTGAGGCCTGCGCTGCCTGAACGGGGCGGACTGATGCGGGCCGCACGTCCGCTGCAGACAGGCGCGGCTGGCGGGTGGTAAATGGCGGCTGAATCCAACAAAAACTTAACGCTGATCTTCACGAACCATCCATGTGCGCGATGGTCATATAGCCCGTGACAGATGCAAGGTCTGTCGCAGATCACTCCCTCCCCTGGAGATGATCGACCCCGGAACGACGGCTTCTCCCCGAGCCCCGTTCTCCAGCCCCGCCGGCCCCCCCTGCCTGCGGGGCTTTTTATTGCCCGCAGGTTTCTTGCGGGCGCCCCGGCGGCGGATGCGGCAGGATCAGCGCATGGACCCCAACCTGACCCAGGACAGCCCTTCCGGGGCACCGCAGCGACCCGCCGGCGCGGAACTCGCCCTGGTCGCCGACATCGGCGGCACCAACGCGCGCTTCGCGCTGTGTGATCCGGGTGCGGCCACGCCCGGCCTGCTGGAGCCCCGCTCGCTGCCGACGGCCGGGTTCGCCAGCCTGCAGCACGCCGCCGAGCACTACCTCGCCGGCGTCGCGGCGCGGCCGCGGCGCGCCGCGATCGCGCTCGCCTGCCCGGTGGGCGGCGACGAGATGCGCCTCACCAACCGCGCCTGGTCGTTCAACCGCCACGAGCTGCGCGACGCGCTGGGCCTGGACGAACTGCGCCTGGTCAACGACTTCGGCGCGATCGCGCGCGCGGTGCCTGCGCTGGCCGAAGGCGAACGCGTCGTCCTGCATGGCCAGGACCACGCGCTGGAGCGCGGCCCGGTCAGCGTGATCGGACCGGGCACGGGCTTCGGCGTCGGCCTGCTGGTGGGCAGCGCGGAGCAGGGCTGGGAGGTGGTCGAAACCGAGGGCGGGCATGTCAGCTTCGCGCCGCTGGGCGACGAGGAGCGCGCGCTGGCCGACTGGGCGACCGCGCGCCACGGGCGCGCCTCCTGGGAGCGCCTGCTGTCCGGCAGCGGCCTTTCGGCCATCGACGCCGTGCTGCGCGCACCGCGTGCCTCTCCGGACGGGGCCATGCGCGACCCGGCGGAGGTCGTGGCCGCCGCGCTCGACGGCCACGACCTCGTGGCCCGCCGCGCCCTGGCGCGCTTCTGCGCGATCCTCGGCAGCGTCGCCGGCGACGTCGCGATGGTGCACGGCGCCCGCGCGGTGGTGATCGCAGGGGGCATCGTGCCGCGCTTCCTGCCCTTCCTGCGCGCGAGCGCCTTCCGCGAGCGTTTCCTCGCCAAGGGCCGCTTCGCGACCTACCTGGAGCCGGTGTCGGTCCAGGTCGCGACGCATCCCAATCCCGGGCTGCTCGGCGCGGCCCTGGCGCTGGGGAGCGGCCGCGCCGGGGCCTGAGCCACGGGATCACCGGGTCACCGGGTCACCCGTCGAAGGCGAACCCTTCACGGCGACGCTGGCCAGATGGCGCCGACCCCCGAGCCGAGTGCGCCATGTCCGGACTGTTCGACCTTGCAATGCCGTGGTGGGAGTTCGTCCTCCGCGCGGTCGCCGTGTACGTCATCCTGCTGGTGATGCTGCGCCTGTCGGGCAAGCGCACCGTCGGCCAGTTCACCCCGTTCGACCTGATGGTGATCGTGCTGCTGGGCACGGCGGTGCAGAACTCGCTGATCGGCGAGGACTATTCGCTCCTCGGCGGGCTGATCCTGGCGGCGACGCTGATCGGCTGCAACTGGCTGGTGGGCTTCGCGACCGCGCGCAGCGACCGCCTCGACAAGCTGGTCGAAGGCAGCCCGGTGCTGCTGGCGCGCGACGGCGAGCTGTTCACGCCGGTGATGCGTGCGCAGAACCTGAGCAGGCTCGACGTCGACGAGGCGCTGCGCGACAACGGCCTGTCCGACATCTCGGGCGCCGCGCTGGTCACGCTCGAGGTCGACGGCACCATCACCGTGGTGCCCAGGGATGCGAAGTCCTGAGGGACGGGCGCTACCGGGAGGCGCCGAGCTCGCGCAGCCAGTCGCGCGGCCGCAGGTAGTCGGCCAGGCGTGATTCCGGGCTGCCCGGTTCGGGCTGGAAGCCGTATTCCCAGCGCGCGAGAGGCGGCAGGCTCATCAGGATCGATTCGCTGCGGCCGCCGGACTGCAGGCCGAAATGCGTGCCGCGGTCCCAGACCAGGTTGAACTCGACGTAGCGGCCGCGGCGGTAGAGCTGGAACTCGCGCTCGCGCTCGCCGTAGGCCATCGCCTTGCGGCGCTGGACGATCGGCAGCCAGGCCTCGAGGAAGCCATCGCCGACCGCGCGCATGTAGGCGAAGTCGCGTTCGAAGTCGTCGGCCAGGTCGTCGAAGAACAGCCCGCCGACGCCACGGGTCTCGCCGCGGTGCTTGAGGACGAAGTAGTCGTCGCACCAGGCCTTGTGCGCCTCGTAGCGCGATGCGCCGCCGAAGGGCTCGCACAGCGCGCGGGCGGTGCGGTGCCAGTGCAGCACGTCGGCGTCGAAGGGATAGAAGGGCGTGAGGTCGAAGCCGCCGCCGAACCAGGAGGCCACGGTCTCGCCGTCGCGCTCGGCGCGGAAATGGCGGACGTTGGCGTGGGTGGTCGGCAGGTAGGGGTTGCGCGGGTGGAACACCAGCGACACGCCCACCGCGCGCCACGAGGCGCCGGCAAGTTCCGGCCGGCTGGCGGTGGCCGAGGGCGGCAGGCGCGTGCCGGAGACGTCGGAGAAGCCGATGCCGGCCTGCTCGAAGACCGCGCCGTCGCGCAGGATCCGGGTGCGCCCGCCGCCGGAGAGTCCGCCGTCGGCGCGTTCGTCGGGGCGCGTCCACGCATCCTCGTGGAAGCGCGCCGCGCCGTCGGCGGCCTCCATGGCTTGGCAGATGCGGTCCTGGAGGCCGGTCAGGTAGCCGCGGACGGTGTCGAAATCGTTCATGCCGTCATTGTAAGGCGGGCGGGAACCGCCCTCCGCCCTGGCGGACCCAGCGAACCCCTGCAGGAGCGGCTGCAGCCGCTCCTGCAGGGGGTTATGGCGCTTTCAGGGTGCGCTCGAAGAGCTCGTGGATGCGCCGGTACTGGTCGTACCAGGAATCCGCGTGCACGTAGCCGTGGCGCTCCAGCGGATAGCTCGCCAGCTCCCACTTGTCCTTGCGCAGCTCGATCAGGCGCTGCGCCAGCATCACCGAGTCCTTGTAGAACACGTTGTCGTCGATCATGCCGTGGGCGATCAGCAGGTGGTCCTGCAGGCCCTCGGCGTACTCCATCGGCGAGGACTTCGCGTAGGCCTCGGGATCGAGCTCGGGCGTGTTGAGGATGTTGGCGGTGTAGCCGTGGTTGTACTGCGACCAGTCGGTCACCGGGCGCAGCGCGGCGCCGGCCTTGAAGGTCCCGGGTTCGCGGAACAGGCCCATGAAGGTCAGGAAGCCGCCGTAGCTGCCGCCGTAGATGCCGACGCGGTCGCGATCGCCCTGGCGGTTCGCCACGATCCAGTCGATGCCATCGAGGTAGTCCTCGAGCTCCGGATGGCCCATCTGCCGGTAGATCGCGGTGCGCCAGTCGCGGCCGTAGCCTTCGGAGGCGCGGAAATCCAGGTCCAGGACGATGTAGCCCTGCTGCACGAGCATGTTGTGGAACATCTGCTCGCGGAAGTAGTTGGGGTAGCGATCGCTGACGTTCTGCAGGTAGCCGGCACCGTGCACGAACAGCACGACCGGATACTTGCGGCCCGGCTCCATGGTCTTCGGACCGTAGTACTTGCCCCAGACCGTGCCCGCGCCGTGCTTCGACGGCACCTGCACGGTTTCCGGCTGCAGCCAGTCGTAGGCCTTGAACGCCGTGCTGCGGGTGTCGGTGAGCTGGCGCGCGGCGCCGCCATTGGCGGGCACCACCGACAGCTGCGGAGGCACGTAGCTCGACGAATGCCGCACCAGCAGCTGGTGGCCGTCGGGTGAGGCCACGAAATCCTCGACGCCGTCCAGCGCGGTCAGCTCACGCACCGCGCCGCCATCGGCACCGACGTGGCAGACCTCGTAGTCGCCGGGGCGTGCGCGGTTGCACAGGAACAGGAAGCCTTGCCCGTCCGCGGTGGGCACCGGCTGCGAGGCTTCCCAGCGGCCCGACGTCAGCGCGCGCGCGCGGCCGCCGCTGGACAGGTACAGCTGCGACCAGCCGGACTCTTCCGACAGGAACCACAGCGTGCGGCCATCGGGCATCCAGCCGAATTCGTTGAAGCCCCAGTTGATCCAGGCCTCGTCGGTGAGGCGGTGCACCGGCTGCAGCGCGGCCCGCGACAGGTCGACGGTGGCCAGCCAGCGGTCCTTGTTGTCGACCGAGTGCAGCATGAGCGCCAGCGCGCGGCCGTCGTCGCTCCAGCGCGCGCCGCCCGAGACGTCGCCGCCCCAGCCTTCGATGCGCACCGCGCGGTTGCCCTTCAGGGCGTCCTTGCCCGCGGCCTTGCGCAGCGCGGCCAGCGGGTCGGCGGTGATGCCGGGAAGGGCGTCGGTCTTCAGCTCGCGCACCTGGCCGTCGGCGATCGAGACGAGCCAGAGCGCCTGCGGCGCCGGATCGTTCCGGCCGACGCGGGTGCGCACGTCCTCGAACTCCTCGTAGCCGGATTCGGTGACGTACTTCGGCATCTTGCCGGCCTGGCCGGCCTCGGCGCCCTTGGCCTGGGTGACGGCCAGCAGCCAGCGGCCGTCGGGCGACATCGCGCTGCCCTGGATCTCGACGTCCTTGCCCAGGTAGGCGGGCGCCGGCGCGCGCGTCGGATCCTCGCTGCGCCAGGCCTCGCCCTGGGTGCGCAGCTCCTCGCGGCGCTCGCGCTCGACGCGCAGGGTCTCGATGTAGCGCAGTTGGCGCTCGCGCAGCGCATCCGGCTTCGGCGCGGTGCCCGGCGCGTCCTCGGCCTTCAGGCTCGCGGCCTGGCCGGCGCCGGTGCTGGCGGTCCAGCGGAACCAGTCGTTGCCGCTGCGCCAGCTCAGCGATCCGTCGCGGCCCCACTGCAGCTGGGATTCGCCGGCCTCGGTGCGGGTGAGCTGGGTGAGCGTGCCACCGCGCAGGTCACGCACGAAGACGTCGCCGCTGCGCAGGAAGGCCATGCGCGAGCGGGTGGCATCGAACACCGGGTTGGCCGCGTCGAGGTCGGCGCGCGCGGCGCCCTCGACCAGGCGCGCGCTGCCGCCGGTGACCGGCTGCGCATAGGTGTCGCGGACGTTGCTGCCGCTGCGCTTGGCCATGTAGTAGGCGGTGCCGCCGTCCCAGGACCACCACATCCGCTCCACCGGCGGACCGATCCAGTCCGGGTCGGCCATCACCTGGTGCAGGTCGAGCACCTGGGCCGGCTGGGCGGTGGCGGGGAGCGCGGGCACCGCGAGCATCAGCGGAAGCAGGACGAGCGAAGCGGCGGAACGTTGGCGCATGGTGCAGGGACCCCCGGACATGGACGCGCCAGCGTATCAGCCGCGGTCGCGGCGGCTCTGGGCCGGTGGTCATGGCCGAGACGCGCGGAAGCGTTCACGCCGCATGAACCGCAGCGCGCGCGCGCCGGCGCAGAATGGGGCCCGCCCTGCCCCCGAAGGTCGCGGAGAAACGCGTGGACGTCCTGTTGCTGTCGAGGATCCAGTTCGGCTTCGTCATCACCTTCCACATCCTGTTTCCGGCCTTCACCATCGGTCTCGCGCACTGGCTCGCCTTCCTCGAGTGGCGCTGGCTGCACACGCGCGACGCGATGTGGCGCGACCTGTACTTCTTCTGGCTGCGGATCTTCGCCATCAGCTTCGGCATGGGCGTGGTCAGCGGCATCGTCATGAGCTTCCAGTTCGGCACCAACTGGGCGGTGCTCAGCGAACGTGCCGGCCCGATCCTGGGCCCGCTGCTGTCCTACGAGGTGCTGACCGCGTTCTTCCTCGAGGCCAGCTTCCTCGGCGTCATGCTGTTCGGCTGGAACCGGGTCTCGCCGAAGCTGCACTTCTTCTCGACCTCCATGGTCGCGCTGGGCACGCTGCTCTCGACCTTCTGGATCCTGGCCGCCAACAGCTGGATGCAGACGCCGCAGGGCCACGAGCTGGTCGACGGCGTGTTCGTCCCGGTGGACTGGTTCGCGGTGATCTTCAACCCGTCGTTCCCCTACCGGCTGGCGCACATGGTGCTGGCCGCGTTCATCACCACCTGCTTCGTGATCGGCGGCGTCAGCGCGTGGTACCTGCGGCGCGGCGTGCACGAGGAGGAGGGCCGCCGGATGCTGAAGCTCGCGGTGGCCTTCGCGGCGATCGCGCTGCCGCTCCAGGTGCTGGTCGGCGACCTGCACGGGCTCAACGTCGGCGAGCACCAGCCGACCAAGCTGGCGGCGATGGAGGGGCACTGGGAGGCCGGCGAACCCGGCGCCGGCGTGCCCCTGGTCCTGTTCGCGCTCCCGGACGAGGCGAACGAGACCAACCGCTACGAGCTGGCCATCCCGCGCCTGGGCAGCCTGATCCTCACCCACAGCTGGGACGGCGAGATCGAGCCGCTGACCGCGGTACCGGCCAGCGAGCGGCCGCCGGTCGCGCCGGTGTTCTGGGGCTTCCGGATCATGGTCGGCCTCGGCATGGCGATGCTGGTGCTGGCGCTGGCCTCCGCCTGGGCCTGGTGGCGCGGATGGCTGTTCGGATCGCGCTGGCTGCTCGATGGCTGGCGGCTGCTGAGCCCGGCCGGCTTCATCGCCCTGCTGGCGGGCTGGTACGTGGTCGAGATCGGTCGCCAGCCCTGGGTGGTCTACGGGCTGCTGCGCACCAGCGATGCGGTCAGCCCGAACATCACCGCCGCCGCGGTGGCGACCTCGCTGGCGACCTACGCGGTGGCCTATGCGGTCATCTTCGGCGCCGGCATCCGCTACCTGCTGGGACTGGTACGCAAGGGGCCGCAGCCGTTCGAGGAACCGCCGCGCACCGAAGGCGGCGAGAAGACGCCGGCGCGCCCGCTGTCGGTCGGCGAGCGCGAACATGCGAGCACGGCGCCGACCCGTACGGAGGATCGCTGATGGAGACCGCGACCTGGCTGCCGGTGGCCTGGTACTTCGTGATCGGCTTCGGCGTGATGATGTATGTGCTGCTGGACGGCTTCGTGCTCGGCCTGGGCGTGCTCGCGCCGTTCGCCGAGGACGGCGGCCAGCTCGACCACATGATGAACACCGCCGCGCCGATCTGGGACGGCAACGAGACCTGGCTGGTGCTCGGCGGCACGGGCCTCCTGGCCGCGTTCCCCAAGGCCTACGCGATCCTGCTGTCGGCGCTGTACCTGCCGGTGCTGGTGATGCTGGTCGCGCTGATCTTCCGCGGCGTCGCCTTCGAGTTCCGCTTCAAGGCGCAGCGCGGCAAGCGCTTCTGGGGCGGCGCGTTCGCGGCCGGCTCGACGGTGGCGGCCTTCGCCCAAGGCGTGATCCTCGGCGCACTGGTCGAGGGCATGCCGCTGGAGGAGGGCAAGTACCTCGGCGGCGCGCTGGACTGGTTCAGCCCGTTCTCGATGCTGACCGGCGTGGCGGTGGTGTTCGGCTATGCGCTGCTCGGCGCAGGCTGGCTGATCCTGAAGACCGAAGGGCGGCTGCAGCAGGTGGCGCGCACGCTGACCCGGCCGCTGGTGCTGGTGGTGGTGGCGTTCATGGGACTGGTCAGCGCCTGGCTGCCGTTCCTGGATTCCCAGGTCATGGCGCGCTGGTTCGAGGGCAACAACTTCTGGTGGCTGGCGCCGGTGCCCCTGCTGGCCCTGGTCAACGCGCTCTGGCTGTGGCGCGCGGCGATGCGCGAGGGGCGCGACGCCAGTCCGTTCCTGCTGACGCTGAGCTTCTTCGTGCTCGGCTTCGCGGGCCTCGTGGTCGGCATGTGGCCGAACATCATCCCGCCGTCGCTGAGCATCTGGGAGGCGTCGTCGCCGCCGTCCTCGCAGGGTTTCACCCTGGTCGGGCTGGCGATCCTGCTGCCGATCATCCTCGGCTATACCGCCTGGTCGTACTCGGTGTTCCGCGGCAAGATCCAAGCCGACGCCGGCTACCACTGAGCCGGCGTCGACTCTGCGCGCCGCCGCCGCCGCCGCCGCCGCCGCCGCCGGGCGCCGCGGCGCGCTTGCTTTATGCTTCCCTCTGCACGCGTGCGCCCGCGCGCTGGAGCCGCAGATGCAAGCCTTCGTCTACAAGAGCCTTCGCAAGGCTGATACCTACGTCTATCTCGCCGGCCTCGACGGTTTCGACCGCATCCCCGATGCGGTCCGCGAACAGCTGGGCGAGCTGCGCTTCGTGCTCGATGTCGCCCTGGTGCCCGGGCGGCGGCTGGCGCGCGAGGACGTCGACACCGTGCGCGCCAACCTGGCCGCGCGCGGCTTCCACCTGCAGATGCCGCCCCGCGCGGACGTCGATCCGCTGACCGAGGACTGGGGCACCGATGCCTGAGCGCGCCACTTCGAAGGCCTGGCTGGCGCTCGCGGCCGGCGTCCTGCTCGCCCTGCTGGCCGGTGTTCCCGAGGCCGCGCTGGCCGCCGCGGCCGCCTGCCTGGCCCAGCCTGCGCTGGCGCTGGGCCTGCGCGGCACGCTCCCCACCGGCGCCGCGCTGCGCCGCGACCTGGTCGCGCTGCTGCTGCTGTGGGCGCTGGCCATGGCCGCGTCGGCGCTGCTGGTGGGCTGGCCGCTGTCGGCGCTGCTGGCCAGCGGAGGTGCTTCGCTGGGGGCGGCGTTCGCGCTCAGCGCGACCGCGGGCCTGGGCGTGATCGCGCTCTGGCGGCTGTGGCCGCTGTGGCAGCGCGTGGAAGGCGAGGGCGGGCAGACGCTCGCCGGACAGTGGCGATCGCTGGACGAGGTCGACGGATCCAGCTGGCGCGGCCTGGGCGCGGCACTCGCGATCGCCGCGATCCTCGCCCTGGCCCTGCTGCTGGCGTGGCCGGGGCTGGTCACCGGCGGCGCGCGCTGGATCCTGGCGGCGCTGGCCGGACTGGCCTGGCCACTGCTGCACCGGGTGCTGCTGCGTGCCCCGCTGGCCGGCGCGGCGCTGGACGTGGTCGAGATGCCGGAGCCCGCGCAGTCGATGCAGGTCGACGATGCCGATCCGGGCGATGCGACCGAAGCCCTGTACACCGCCGCGCGCAGCGGCAAGGTCGAGCGCGCCCTGGACCTGCTCGAACAGGATGCCGATCCACACGCGCTGCCCGGCGCGGACAGCCGCGACCAGCGTTCGCTCGCGGTGCTGGCCGCGGTGCTGCCCGACCTGCGCCTGCTGCGCGCCCTGATCGGCCGCGGCGTCGACCTCAACATTGCCCACGCCGGACTGACGCCGCTGCTGGCCGCCACGCGCGACAGCTGGCACGGCCGCCCCGAGGCGGTGATGACCCTGCTCGCCAACGGCGCCGACCCGCGTGCCGCCGACCGCGATGGCAACACGCCGCTGCACCATGCCGCGCGCAGCTCGGATCCCGGCGTGGCCGCGCTGCTGCGCGACGCCGCGGCCGAACTCGACGCGCGCAACGCCGAGGGCGTGACGCCGCTCGGCATCGCCTGCGGCAGCGGAAACTGGCGGCTGGCGCGCTTCCTGCTCGAACGCGGCGCGCGCACCGAGCCCGAAGACGGCTCCCCGCCACTGCTGGCGGCTGCCGGCGGTGACGACGACGACGCCGCCGGCGTCGCGCTGCTGCTGCGGCACAAGGCCCGCGTCGACGCCCGCGATGCGCGTGGACGCAGCGCGCTGCACGAGGCCGCGCTGGCCGGACACGTGGAGATCATCGGCGCCCTGCTCGACGCGAGGGCCGACCCGGACGCCCGCGACTCGACGGGACGCACGCCGCTGCTCGATGCCGCCGGTGGCGGGCACGCGGCGGCGCTCGACCGCCTCGCCGCCCACGCCGATGTCCAGGCGGTCGACGGCGACGGCCGCAACGCCCTGCACCTGGCCTCCCTCTGTGGTTCGGGCGGCGCGGCGCTCGCGACCCGGCTGCTGGAGCTTGGCGTCGACGCCGGACAGCCGGACGCATCCGGAAAGAGGGCTGTCGACCATGCCGCCGCCGCCGGTCGCTGGGCGGTGGTCGCGGTGCTCGACCCCGAACATCCGCTGCCAACCAGCGTGCTGGGCGGCGACAGCGATGGCCCGGTCGACCGCCCGCCCCTCGACGTGCTGCGCGAGCAGCTTGCCGATGGCCGCCACGAGGGACTGGAGCCGCTGGTCCAGCTGGTGTCCCCGGCTGAGCTGGGAGGCCTGCTGCTGGACGGCGACACGCCGCCGACGCCGGCGCGCATCGAGTGGCTGCTGCTCAACGGCGCGGATCCCGATGCGCGTGCCGAGGGCGCGGACACCGCGCTGCTGCAGCTGCTCGGTCGCGGCACCACGGCCCTGCCGGCCGTCCAGGCCCTGCTTCGTGGCGGGGCCTCGCCGACGGGTGCCGGCGGCCTGGCGCGCTTCCTCGAAGCCTGCGTGCGCGAGGACCAGGCGTCACGCGGGCTGGAGCAGTTCGCGCTCGAGCTGGTCGATCGTGGCGCCGACGTCTTCGCCCCGTCGCCGGGCGGCGAACCCGCCGCCGCGCTCTCGGTGCGCCTGGGCTGGATGCGCCTGCTCGAGCGCCTGGTCGCCGACGGCGTCGACCTCGACCGCCGCGATGGCCGCGGCATGACGGCCCTGCACCTGGCCGCTGCGCTGGGTCGCGAAGCGGCGCTGCGCCTGCTGGTCAAGGGCGGTGCCTCGCCGGCGGTGCGCGCCGCGGACGGCCAGACGCCACTGGGCGTGGCGCTGTCCGCCGGCCGCCGCGACCTCGCGGACTGGCTCGACTGGAATGGCTGGGCGCTGCCGGGTCGGCCGCTGCGCGAGGGCGACCTGCCGGCCGCGGCGATGGCCGGGGACGCCGCCGCGGTGCGCCGCCTGCTCGACTTCGGCTTCGCCGTCGATGCCGTCGATGACAAGGGCTGCACCGGCCTGCTGCGCGCGGCCGGTGGCGGCCATGCCGACGTGCTGGAGCTGCTGCTCGAGCGCGGCGCCGATCCGCAGCGCGCCGCGCATACCGGCGCCACCCCGCTGTCGGCCGCGGTCAGCATGCGCCACGGCGCCATCGTCGAGCGCCTGCTGCGCGCCCGGGTCGCGCTCGAACACCGCCTTCCGGGCGACGTGACCGTGCTGATGATCGCCGCCGCACTGGGCATGCCCGACATCTGCGCGCGCCTGCTCACCGCCGGCGCCAACATCCAGGCCGCCGACGCCCAGGGCCTGACGCCGCTGCACTGCGCGTCGCTCTACGGCTTCACCGCGCGCGACCGCCCACGCCTGCTCGCGTTGTTCGACACCCTGCTGCTGGCCGGCGCCGAGGCCGACGCCGAGGCCGCGGGCGGCGTCACGCCGCTGCTGCTGCTGCTGGGCGCGCGCGCCGAGCCGGGGACCGCCTGCGACGAGGACGTGGTGCTGGCCGCGGTGGATCGCCTGCTCGACGAGGACACCCGGCTCGACGCCCAGGACCCGCGCGGCTTCGGTCCCCTGCACCTGACCGCGCTGCACGGCCTGCTGCGCCTGGCGCGCCACCTGCTGCGCGCCGGCTGCGATCCGGGCCTGCGCGACGCGCTCAACCGCACGCCGCGCGAGGTCGCGGTGATGCGCGGCTTCGTCGACGTCGCCGCCGAGTTCGCGCCGGCGCAGGGCGGGGTGTCGATGGCGCGGTTCCTGCGCGACCGGGGCTGAGCCCGGGCCGCGCGGGAGCGGCCCGGCTCAGCTGCCGGGTTCGAGCGCCGAGCTCAGGCGCAGACCCGAGCCGTCGAGCATCGGCCGGCCAGGGATGCCGGCCATCCGGGCCTCGCCCGCGTCGTCGCCCGCGCGCGCCCACGGGGCCAGCCTGCGTTCGCCGGGGACGCGTGAGGTCCACTGGCCGTAGGTCATGGCCGTGCCGTCGTTCACCACGAACTGCACCGGCACGCGCAGCACGTAGTCCGGCTTTCCGGCATGCGGACCGGTCGCGGGGATGTGGTACGTCCACTCGCGCGCGGCCTCCAGGGTGGCGTCGGCGAGACGCTTGCGGACCTGTTCCGCCTGCCTCGGCCTGGCCAGCACGGTGAGGTCCACCTGTTCCACATGGGTGTCCACCACGCGGCCCGAGGCGTCGATCCGCAGCAGCACGTAGACGATGCCGCTGCCGCCGGCGCGCAGCAGGTCCACGGGGTAGCGGGGCGGCTGCATGCGGTCCGACCGCAGGCGTGCCTCCACCGGCAGGTCCTCTTCGATCGAGACGCCGAGGATGGAGATCGTGTAGTTCCGGTCATCGATCCGGCGCGCGACCAGGCGCAGGGAGAACGGCGACGACGAGGCCACCGGCACGCCGTCCACCGTCGCCGGATGCACGGTCCAGTTCGGCACGTGGCGCATGACGTGCCGGAGCGCGAGCGGATCCACCTGGTCCGGGTCCTGGATCGAGAAGCCGGCGATCCTGCCGTCGGCGGCCACGTCGATGCGGCCCTTGACCAGCATTGACGCTTCCAGCTCCTTCATCAGCCCTGCGCGCGTCTGCGCGGCGGCCGGTGCGGCCAGGGCAAGCAGCAGCACCATCAGTCCGCCGGCCAGCCGGCGGGTCCAGTTGCGTTCCATGCGATCTCTCCCGGGGTTCCCGGCGCGAGCTTGCCACAGCCGCGGCGGCCGGCGCTGTGCGCGGCGCCGCGGCTTGTTGCATCGGCCGGCCTCAATCCGCCGGCGACACCACCCAGGCCTGGCTGTCGATGCCGGCGCAGGTCGAGGCCTGCACCCTGCGCCGCATGGTGCGCGAGTGGTCCGTGCACAGCCCGCCCACGCGGAGCTCGCCGGCGGGCGTCGCCGCGAAGCGCTGGCTGGTGGTGCCGCTGCAGGCCTGCAGCTGCAGCGCCGCGCCGTGGGTCGTTCCCGCGGCCGTGGCGCAGCGGTCGGACGCCGGGTTGTACAGCGATCCGTCGCCACGCAGCACCCAGCGCTGGCCGCCGCCACCGACGCAGGGCCACGTCAGCAGGGCCGTGCCCGCGGCCGTCGACGGCGCGTGCAGGCACTGCTGGCTGGTCAGCGTCGAGATCCGCGACTCCCCCGTGTCCCCGGTGCCGACGATGCGGTAGAGCGTGCCGGTGAGGCTGGCCAGGTAGAGCTCGCCGTTCGCGTCCTCGCCGAAGGCCACTGGCTGGCTGATCGCGCCTGCCGGGATCGGGGTCTCCACCCTGGGCTGGCCGTCGGCGAAGGTGATCGTGCGCACCGCGGTGTTGCAGTAGTCGGTGAAGAAGTAGCGCCCGGCCAGCGACGGATGCGAGGAGCCGCGGTAGACGCGGCCGCCGGTGATCGAGCAGCTCCCGGCCGAGTGGCTGGTCGTGACCAGCGGCTCGAAGTAGCTGCCGCTGCAGCCGGAGGTGTTGTAGGGCTGGTCGCCCTCGTAGCAGCGCCAGCCGAAGTTCAGGCCGCCGCTGGTGCCCGCCTGGATGAAGTTGATCTCCTCGTAGGCGTTCTGGCCGACGTCGGCGATCCAGAGATCGCCCAGCAGGGCGTCGAAGGCGATGCGCCAGGGGTTGCGCAGGCCGAGCGCGAAGATCTCGTCGCAGCCGGCCCCGCCGGCGCCGTCGCCGTAGGCGTTGCCGGCCGGGATGCCGTAGCGGTTGCCGCCCACCAGGCTGCAGTCCGGCGCGCCGCCGCCGTCGACGTCGATGCGCAGCAGCTTGCCCAGCAGGCGGTTGGGATTCTGCGCGTTGTTCTGCGGGTCGCCGCCGCTGCCGCCATCGCCCGAGGCGATGTACAGGTAGCCGTCGGGGCCGAACTGGATGTCGCCGCCGTTGTGGTTGCTGTAGGGCTGCTCGAACTCCATCAGCACCAGCTCCGACGCCGGTTCGGCCACGTTGGGGTCAGCGCCCACCTTGAAGCGCGAGATGCGCGTGCGGTCGAGCCCGCTGCCGGGCGGGTCCCAGGTGTAGTTGACGTAGAAGTAGCCGTTCTTGGCGTACCGCGGATGGAAGGCGAGGCCGAGCAGGCCCTGCTCGTTGCCCGAGTCGTCCACGCGTTCGCGGATGTCGAGGAAGGGCACCGGTCGCAGCGTGGCCTGGTCGATGATCCGGATCCGCCCGGGCTGTTCGGCCACGAACAGGCGCGCGTCGCCGGCATGGGTGATGGCCACCGGCTGCGAGAGGCCGGTGGCGAAGGGTTCAAGCACCGCTTCGGAGGGCGGCGGCGCCGGCGGCTCGGGCGGGGACCCGCTGCCGTTGCGCACCGTGATCGCGAGCTGTCCGGTGCCGATGCCGTCGCCGAGCAGGTTGAGCTGGCCGTTGCTCGAATTGCCGGCCGCGTACAGGGTGACCGGTCCGTTCCAGGCCGGTGCGCGCCAGCGGAAGCTGAAGCTCACCGCGCCGCCCGAGAATGCCTTCGGCTGCCTGTGCGAGATCTCGCCGCCAATGACGTGCACGTCCTTGCCCGAGGCCTGGAAGGTGCCGGCGGCGCCGGAGGCCGAGACGCCCAGGCCCGCGGTCGCGCCGGGTCCGCCGGTCAGGGTCACCGTGAAGTCGGCCACGGTGTTGGCGTCGAGGACCTGCGGTCCGCTGATGGTCACCGTTGGCGTGGCCGGTCCCGGCGCGTGGCAGGCGGCACAGGTGGCGCCGTTCTGGGTGCGTGGGTTGCCGGAGAAGCCGTTGCGCCCGTAGAGGCTGGCATCGGCGCAGCCAAAGGCCAGCAGGGTGGCGAGTGCGAACAGCGGGCGGTACGGGGTCAGGCGCATGCGGGATCCCCAAGGCGTTTGGTCGGGCCGAAGGGAGCGAGTATTGCCCATGCGGCGTCGCACCGTTTGCTGCAGGGCGGCATGGCGGGCCACCCGCCGCTTCGTGGCCCGCGGAAATGGAAAGGCCCCGCGGTGCGGGGCCTTTCCGTGTTGCGGTGCGACCGGACTCAGCGCTTCATCGAAGAGAAGAACTCGTCGTTGGACTTGGTGGTCTTCATCTTGTCGAGCAGGAACTCCATCGCCGCGATCTCGTCCATCGGATGCAGCAGCTTGCGCAGGATCCAGATCTTCTGCAGCAGCTCCGGCTCGATGAGGTAGTCCTCGCGGCGCGTGCCCGACTGGTTGACGTTGATCGCCGGGTAGACGCGCTTCTCGGTGATCCGGCGGTCCAGGTGCACTTCCGAGTTGCCGGTGCCCTTGAACTCCTCGTAGATCACCTTGTCCATCGCGCTGCCGGTGTCGACCAGCGCGGTGGCGATGATGGTCAGCGAACCGCCTTCCTCGACGTTGCGCGCGGCGCCGAAGAAGCGCTTCGGCCGGTGCATCGCATTGGCGTCGACGCCACCGGTCAGCACCTTGCCGGAGCTCGGCACCACGTTGTTGTACGCACGCGCCAGGCGGGTGATCGAGTCGAGCAGGATCACCACGTCCTTCTTGTGCTCGACCAGGCGCTTGGCGCGCTCGATCACCATCTCGGCGACCTGCACGTGGCGTGCGGCCGGCTCGTCGAAGGTCGAGCTGATCACTTCGCCGCGCACGCTGCGCTGCATCTCGGTCACTTCCTCGGGCCGCTCGTCGATGAGCAGCACGATCATGTGCACGTCGGGATGGTTGTAGGTGATGGCGCTGGCGATCTGCTGCATCATCATCGTCTTGCCGGCCTTGGGCGGCGAGACGATCAGGGCGCGCTGGCCCTTGCCCTGCGGGGCCATGAGATCGAGGATGCGGCCGGCGATGTCCTCGCTCGAGCCATCGCCGCGCTCGAGCTTGAACTTCCGGCGCGGGAACAGCGGCGTCAGGTTCTCGAACAGCACCTTGTTCTTCGACGCTTCCAGCGGCTCGCCGTTGATCGTGTCGACCACGTTGAGCGCGAAGTAGCGCTCGCCGTCCTTCGGCCAGCGGATGCGGCCACTCAGGTGGTCGCCGGTGCGCAGGTTGAAGCGGCGGATCTGGCTGGGCGAGATGTAGGTGTCGTCCGGGCCGGCGAGATAGCTCGCCTCGGCCGCGCGCAGGAAGCCGAAGCCGTCCGGCAGGATTTCCAGCACGCCGTCGGCGACGACGCCCTCGCCGTGGCGGGTCAGCACCTTCAGCAGGGCGAAGATCACGTCCTGCTTGCGGGCGCGGGCCACGCCTTCGTGGATGTTCAGCTGGTCGGCGATGTCGAGCAGCTTCTGCGCCGGCATCCGCTTGAGGTCCGACAGCGAATACTGCGGGAAGCCCTCGGGGATGTTCGGCGGCGGCAGGCGGTTGGCCTGATCGTTGTTTTCGGTGGGCAGGCCGTCGTCACGCGGACGGTCGCCGCGCTGCTGCTGGCGGTCCCGGCGGTTGCGGAACCGCTCGCGGCGGTTGCCCTGGCCCTGCTGCTGGTGCTGGCCGCCGCCGGACTGCTGGCGCTGGCCGTTGTCCTGGCCACCCTGGTGGTCGCCATGGTCGCCGCCATCGTCGTGGCCGCCGGAGCCGGAGTGCCGGGGTGCGGCGTCGGCGGACGGCCTGGGAGCCGTGGCTTCGGGGGCGGGAGCGCGGGGCGTCTCGACCGGAAGTTCGGCCTGGACCGGCTTGGGGGCGGGCCGGGGCGCAGGTGCGTCGGCCGCGGCCGTCGGGGCGGGCGCGTCGGAACCCGCGTCGGCGGTCTTGGGGGCGCGCGGCTTGCGCACGCGCTTCACGGCGGTATCGCCGGAATCGGAAGGATTGTCTGACAAGTGCGGAACCTCGCTTGCTGCGAGCGCCCTGTGCGGGCGGCATGCGAATGGACTGGTGGGGTGTTGCAGAAGGTGCGGCGCGCAAGCTGCGCGCCGGGGTGTCGCTGAAACTAGCACCCCCGGCGGCCGGCGGCAAGCGCCGGGCCCCGGGGGCCGGGCCCTCAGAGGGCCTTGTCGATCATCTGGGCCAGGACCGGCTTGCCCACGGCACCGATCTGGGTGGCCTGGACCTGGCCGTCCTTGAACAGCAGCAGCATCGGGATCGAGCGCACGTGGTACTTGAGCGCGGTGGCGCGGTTCTGGTCGATGTCGATCTTCACCACTCTGGCGCGCCCGGCGTATTCGCCGGCCAGCTCGTCCAGGGCGGGGGCGATCATCTTGCAGGGGCCGCACCAGGGCGCCCAGAAGTCGACCAGCACCGGCTCCTTCGAGGCGAGGACGGTGGCGTCGAAATCGGCGTCGCTGGCGTGGATGACGGTTTGGCTCACGGGGTTCTCCTGCGTGGGGCGGCCGCCAGGTCCCGGCATGCGGGCGGTCGACGGCCGCGGTAACTGCTAAACTTGGGCGATTCGCGGTCGTTTCAAGGGGCTGCCCCGTCGGAGGGGGTCTGCTTCGAAGGCGGGCAGGCCGCCGCGACATTTCTCCATGGCAGTCTGCTTGGCTGCCACCTTCCACGCAAGCGCGCCACGCCGCGCAGACTTCCGACGAATGACCGACAAACCACTTACCGACGTCACCTTCTCCTCCTTCGATCTCCATCCGCGGCTGCAGGCCGGCCTCGAGACCGCAGGCTTCACGCGCCTCACGCCGATCCAGGCGCTGACCCTCCCGGTCGCATTGCCCGGGGGCGATGTCGCCGGCCAGGCCCAGACCGGCACGGGCAAGACGCTGGCCTTCCTGGTGGCGGTGATGAACCGCCTGCTGACGCGCCCGGCGCTGGCCGACCGCAAGCCCGAGGACCCGCGCGCGCTGATCCTGGCGCCCACCCGCGAACTCGCGATCCAGATCCACAAGGACGCGGTGAAGTTCGGTCCCGAGCTGGGCCTGCGCTTCGCCCTGGTCTACGGCGGCGTCGACTACGACAAGCAGCGCCAGCTGCTGCAGGAGGGCGTGGACGTCATCATCGCCACCCCGGGCCGGCTGATCGACTACGTCAAGCAGCACAAGGTGGTCAGCCTGCACGCCTGCGAGATCTGCGTGCTGGACGAGGCCGACCGCATGTTCGACCTCGGCTTCATCAAGGACATCCGCTTCCTGCTGCGCCGCATGCCGGTGCGCACCGAGCGCCAGACGCTGCTGTTCTCGGCCACGCTGAGCCATCGCGTGCTCGAGCTCGCCTACGAGCACATGAACGAGCCGCAGAAAATGGTGGTCGAGACCGAGACCATCACCGCTGCGCTGGTGCGCCAGAAGCTCTACTACCCCTCCGACGAAGAGAAGCTGCCGCTGCTGCTGGGCCTGCTCTCGCGCGGCGAGGGTGCCCGCACGATGGTGTTCGTGAACACCAAGGTGTTCGTCGAGCGCGTGGCCCGTGCGCTGGAACGCGCCGGTTACCGCGTGGGCGTGCTGTCGGGCGACGTGCCGCAGAAGAAGCGCGAGTCGCTGCTGAAGAAGTTCCAGGCCGGCCAGCTCGAGATCCTGGTCGCCACCGACGTCGCCGCCCGCGGCCTGCACATCGATGGCGTGAAGTACGTCTACAACTACGACCTGCCGTTCGATGCCGAGGACTACGTGCACCGCATCGGCCGCACCGCGCGCCTGGGCGAAGAGGGCGATGCGATCAGCTTCGCCTGCGAGCGCTACGCGATCGGCCTGCCGGACATCGAGGCCTTCATCGAGCAGAAGATCCCCTCCGAGCCGGTGAGCGCGGAGCTGCTGAAGGCGCTGCCGCGCAAGCCGCGCGAGGGCGTCGAGCTCGAGCCGGAAGAGGGCGAGAGCGTCAGCGAGATCTTCCGCGAGGCGCGCGAGCAGCGCGCCGCCGAGGATGCGCGTCGCGGCGGTGGTCGTCGCGAGGGCGGTGGTGACCGTTCGCGTGGCCCGCGCAGCGCCGGTGCCGGCGAGGGTCGCCGCGAGCGCGCTCCGCGCAAGCCGCGCGTGCCGGCGGCCGAAGCGGCTGCCGAAGGCGCCGTGGGCGCGGTGGCAGAGGGCGCCGGCATTGCCCCCGACGCCATCGCCACGCCCGCCAGCGCCGGCACGGCGCAGGCATCGGTGCCGGTCGCCGGGACCCCCACTCCGGGAGCCGACGGTGCGGAAGGCGAGCGCGCGCCGCGCAAGCGCCGCCGCCGCCGTGGTGGCCGCCGCATCAACGGCGAAGGCCAGCCGGCGCAGGACGGCCAGGCGACGGAACAGGCGGCGGGCGGCGAGCAGCCACGCGCCGCGCGTCCGCCGCGCCAGCCGCATGCACCCAGGCCGCAGCCGTCGCAGCCTGCCGCTCCCGCTCCGGCGCAGGACACGTCGCCTTCGCTGTTCGGCCGCATCGGCCAGGGCCTGCGCAAGCTGGTGACCCGGGCGCCGCGCTCGCAGCACTGAGTGCATCCGGGCAGCTGCCCGGACGGCAGCTGCCCCTCGTGTCCGGACCAGCGCGAGCGCGATCCGGGCCGGCGTGAGCACGGCGCCCGTCGGCTTGTCTGGCCCGATGGCGGCCGGCAAGCGATACTCGACGCTTCCTTCGACACGAGCTCCGCGATGCCGCCGGTCCTGCGCTTCGACAACGTCTGCAAGCAGTATCCGGGCGGGCACGTCGCGCTGCAGGACGTGAGCTTCAGCGTCGACGCCGGCGAGATGATCTTCGTCACCGGCCATTCCGGCGCCGGCAAGAGCACGCTGCTCCGCCTCATCCACCTCTCCGAGCGGCCCAGTCGCGGCGCGGTGCTGTTCGGCGAACGCAACCTGCTCAAGGTACGCGGCGGCCGCGTGGCCATGCATCGTCGCGAGGTCGGCGTGGTGTTCCAGGACCATCGCCTGCTCGCCGACCGCAGCGTCCACGACAACGTCGCGCTGCCGCTGGTGCTGCGTGGCATGCGCCGCGGCGACGCCGCGCGCCGGGTGCGCGCGGTGCTCGAGCGCCTGGGCCTGGGCGCGCGCGGCAGCGCACTGCCCGGCGAGCTGTCGGCTGGCGAGCAGCAGCGCGTCGGGATCGCCCGCGCCGTCGTCGCCGAGCCGCGCCTGCTGGTGGCCGACGAGCCGACCGGCAACCTCGACCCGACCCTCGCCGCCGAGATCATGGCCCTGTTCGCCTCGCTGCCCGGGCAGGGCACCAGCGTGCTGGTGGCCAGCCACGACCTGGGCCTCGTGAAGCGGATGAAGAAGCGCGTCCTGGTGCTGGACCATGGCCAGCTCGCCGACGACATCGCGCCGGAGGACCTGGCCGATGAATGAGCCGATCGCACGCAGCAAGCCGGCGACCCGCTCCCGTCCCGGCGCCTGGCTCGACCACCACGCCTACAGCGTGGTCGCCAGCCTCGGCCGCCTGCTGCTGCGGCCCTGGTCCACCGTGCTCACCGTCGGCGTGATGGCGGTGGCGCTGGCCCTGCCGCTCGGCCTGTGGCTGGTGCTGGGCAACGTCGAACGCTTCGCCGGCGACGTGCAGGCCTCGCGCCAGCTCACCGTGTTCCTGCATCAGGACACCGCGGAAACGCGCGTGGCCGAGCTGGCCGCGGAACTCGGTGCGCGCGCCGACATCGGCGCCATCGAGCACCGCACGCCGGCACAGGGCCTGGAGGAGCTGCGCGAGCGCAGCGGCCTGGACGAGGCGATCGACACCCTGGGCGAGAACCCGCTGCCGCACGTGCTGGTCGTGACCCCGGCCGGTGACGAGGCGATGCTCGCCGATTCGCTGCGCACCCTGCCCGAGGCCGAGCTGGTGCAGCACGATGCGGTCTGGCGCCAGCGCCTCGACGGCTGGCTGCGCTTCGGCGGGCGCGTGGCCTGGGTGCTGGCGGCGCTGCTCGGGCTGGGCGCGCTGCTGGTGGTCGGCAACACCGTGCGCCTGGACATCCAGGCCCGGCGCGACGAGCTCGGCGTGCTGCAGCTGCTGGGCGCCAGCGACGGGTTCATCCGCCGTCCCTTCCTCTACCTGGGCGCGTGGTACGGCCTGGCCGCCGGCGCGCTCGCGCTGGGCCTGCTGACCGCGGCCGGCACCGCGCTGCGCGCGCCGCTCGCCGAACTGGCGGCCAGCTATGGCAGCAGCTTCGCGCTGCAGGGCTTCTTGCCCCGGCAGGCGCTGACGGTCATCGCCGGGGCTACCGTGCTCGGCTGGCTGGGCGCGGGGGCGGTCACCGGACACTTCCTGCGCCAGACCCGGCCGACGGAGACCTGAGCGTGGCCGGGCCGACCGACATCCGGCACCTCGAGGGGGCCGCGCCACGGATCATGGTGGTCGACGGCTCGCGCCTGGTGCGCAAGCTGATCGTCGACGTGCTGAAGGCGCAGCTGCCTGAGGCCGAGGTGGTCGCCTGTGCCGGGCTGGGCGAGGCGCATGCGGCGCTCGCCGCCGCGCCGATCGACCTGGCCACCACCTCGCTGGTGCTGCCCGACGGCGACGGCCAGCAGCTCGCCCAGGTGGTGCGCGCCGCCGCCGGCCAGCGCTACGTGCCGGTGATCGTGATCTCCGGCACCGCCCAGGAGCACCTCGAAGGCCGGCACTTCAGCGATGACGTCACCGACTATTTCGACAAGTCCCACGGCCACCGCGCCCTGGCCGAGTTCATCCGCGGCTACGTGCAGCCGGCGCCGATCCCGGGCGCGCGGGTGCTGTACGTCGAGGACAGCCGCACCGTCGCGCTGGCCACGTCGCGCATGCTCAAGGCCCAGCAGATGGAGGTGGTGCACGTGACCAGCGTCGAGGCCGCGTTCGAGTTCCTGCACGCGCGCGTCGCCGCCGGCGAGGGGCCGGGCGTCGACCTGGTGCTGACCGACGTCTACCTGAAGGGCGAACTCGACGGCGGCGACCTGGTGGAGGCGGTACGCGGCGGGTTCGGCTGGTCCAAGCGCCGGCTCCCGGTGCTGGTGATGACCGGCGACGCCAATCCCGCCAACCAGGCCGCGCTGCTGCGCAACGGCGCGAACGACCTCGTGCTGAAACCGATCGAGGAGCGGCTGCTGGTGACCAAGGCGCTGTTCCAGCTGCGGCTGTCGCGGCTGAAAGAGGTCGGGGCCGGGGCGTGAGCACGGTGCCCGACCGGGTCCGGATGGACGCATCCTGGAAGGCCCGCATCGGCCACTGGTTCGAACGCGAGGACATGCAGGCGCTGTCGGGCTTCCTGCGCGAGCGTCGTGCCGCGGGCGCGCGCATCTTCCCGCCCGGGCCCGAGATCCTGGCCGCGTTCGAGGCCACGCCCTTCGACCAGGTCCGCGTGGTCGTGCTGGGCCAGGATCCCTACCATGGCGCCGGCCAGTCGCATGGCCTGTGCTTCTCGGTGCGCCCGGGCGTCCGCGTGCCGCCGTCGCTGGACAATATCTACAAGGAGATCCAGCGCGACCTCGGCCTGCCGCGGCCCGACCACGGCTGCCTGCTGCCGTGGGCACGGCGCGGCGTGCTGCTGCTCAACGCGGTGCTCACCGTGGAGGAAGGCCGGCCCGGATCGCACCAGCGCCAGGGCTGGGAGGGCTTCACCGACCACATGGTCGAGGTGCTCAACCGCGAGCGCGAGGGCCTGGTGTTCATGCTTTGGGGTGCGTATGCCCAAGCCAAGGGCCAGGTCATCGACCCGCGTCGGCACCGCGTCCTGCGCAGCACCCATCCCTCGCCGCTGTCGGCACACCGGGGCTTCCTGGGCTGCGGGCATTTCTCCGCGGCGAACGACTATCTGACGCGCCAGGGCGGCGCGCCGGTCGACTGGTCGCTGCCGCCGCTGGCGGCGCTGGAGGGAATGGGACTGGTCCCGGCACCGCTTCCGTGACACTCTTGCTGTCAGAACAATGCACGAGATAAAAGGACATTGACTGCATAAATGGAACATGAAGGAACTTCCCGCGTGTCCGGCAGTCTCACGGGTCCACTGCTAAAATCATGCCCATGACTGCAACCACTGCCAGCTATCCCCTCGTCGCCAACAATCTCCCGGTGCCCAGCGCGATCGGCTCGCTGGATGCCTACATCGGCGCCGTGCACCAGATCCCCGTGCTCTCGGTGGAAGACGAACAGGCCCTGGCCCGTCGTTTCCACGAGGAAGAGGACCTGGACGCCGCGCGCGAACTGGTGATGTCGCACCTGCGCTTCGTGGTCCACGTGGCCCGCGGCTACAACGGCTACGGCCTGCCGCTGGGCGACCTGATCCAGGAAGGCAACATCGGCCTGATGAAGGCCGTGAAGCGCTTCGACCCGGATGTCGGCGTGCGCCTGGTCTCGTTCGCGGTGCACTGGATCCGCGCCGAGATGCACGAGTACATCATCAAGAACTGGCGCATCGTCAAGGTCGCGACCACGAAGGCCCAGCGCAAGCTGTTCTTCAACCTGCGCAAGAGCAAGAAGCGCCTGGGCTGGCTCAACGCCGCCGAGGTCAGCGCGGTGGCCAAGGACCTCAACGTCTCCGAGCGCGAGGTGCTGGAGATGGAGTCGCGCCTGTCCGGCCGCGACATCGGCTTCGACATGTCCGCCGACGAGGACGACGAGCGCGCGCCGCCGGCGCCGGCGGCGTACCTGATGACGCAGGAGGAAGATCCGTCGCAGGCCTACGAACGCGCCGACAGCGAATCCAGCCAGCTCGAGCTCCTGCGCGAGGGCCTGGCGACGCTCGATGCGCGCTCGCGCGACATCGTCCAGCGCCGCTGGCTCGACCCGGACAGCAAGGTCACCCTGCAGGAGCTGGCCGACGAGTACGGCGTCTCCGCCGAGCGCATCCGCCAGGTCGAGGCCAATGCGCTGAAGAAGATGAAGGCCCTGTTCGCGGCCTGATCGCGGCTACCCGCGTGACGGCAGGCGGCCCGGGAAACCGGGCCGTTTTTCATTGCGCCGGACGCAGGACTCCGGCGCGCCGCCTCACCACTTGAACAGCACCAGGCTGATCGCCAGCACGCCCATGCCGCTGACGAGCCCGTAGACCGTCTCGTGGCCCTTCGCGTAGCGCTTGGCCGCGGGCAGCAGTTCGTCCAGCGCCAGGAACACCATCACGCCGGCAATGATGCCGAACACGCTGCCGAACACCGCGTCCGACATCCACGGCCGCAGCAGCGCATAGCCGATGATCGCGCCCAGCGGTTCGGCCAGCCCCGAGACCATGCACGCGCCGAAGGCATAGGCCTTGTTGTGGGTGGCGAAGTAGACCGGCACCGCGATCGCGATGCCCTCGGGCACGTTGTGGATGGCGATGGCGAAGGCCAGCGGCATGCCCACGCCGGGGTTTTCCAGCGTGGCGAAGAAGGTCGCCAGGCCTTCGGGGAAGTTGTGGATGGTGATCGCCATCGCCGTCAGCAGGCCCACGCGCCGGATGTAGGCGGCGTTGTGCTCGCGGAAGAAGGGATCGTCGGCCTCGAGGCGCTCGTGCGGGTTCGGTACCAGCCGGTCCACCAGCATGATCAGCCCGACGCCGGCCAGGAAGGCCGCGGTGCCCAGGCTGAAACCGAGGCGTTCGCCATAGCCCTGGGTGAAGGACAGGATCGACTTGTTGAGGATCTCCGACAGCGAGACGTAGACCATCGCGCCACCCGCGAACGCCAGGCCGAAGGCGAGCAGGCGCGCGCTGGGCGTCTTCTGCGCGAACACCAGCAGGCCGCCGACGCCCGTGGCCAGGCCGGCGGCCGTGGTCACGCCCAGCGCGACGAGCACGTTGGCGGTGGAGATCTCGATCATGCGGGTGCTTCCTTCGGGCGATGGGCCGCGGTGGCGGCCGCGGCGCCATCGTATCCGAGGGTCCGCGGGCCCGGCGTGTGGTCGCCTGCGCTATTGTGCGCCGACCGCGCCGGTCGGGCGCCACGGGACTTCGCGCATGCCCACGCAGGAAAAGCGCATCGCGCTGCTGATCGACGCCGACAACGCGCCGGCCTCGAAAATCGAGGTGATCCTCGCCGAGATCGCGCGCCACGGCGTGGCCAACGTGCGCCGCGCCTACGGCAACTGGAAGAGCCAGCACCTGGTGGGCTGGGAGAAGTGCCTGCACACCTGGGCCATCCGGCCGATCCAGCAGTTCGCCTACACCAGCGGCAAGAACGCGTCCGACATGGCGATGGTGATCGACGCCATGGACCTGCTGTACGCGCGCAATCTGGACGGCTTCGCGATCGTGTCCTCGGACGCGGACTTCACGCCCCTGGTGATGCGCCTGCGCAACGACGGCGTCGCGGTCTACGGGTTCGGCCAGGAGAAGACTCCGGAGCCGTTCGTGCGTGCCTGCTCGACCTTCCTGTACCTGGAGAAGCTGGGCCAGCCGGATGGCGACGACGATGCCGCGCCCGCCGACGCACCGTCGCCGGCGCAGCTGCAGCACGATGCCGACCTGGTGCGCCTGCTGCGCGGCGCCATCGACGCGACGCAGGGCGAGGACGGCTGGTCGAAGCTCGGTGCCGTCGGCAGCCACATCGGCAACCAGGGCTCGTTCGACTCGCGCAACCACGGCTACCGCAAGCTGAGCGACCTGATCGAGGCCATCGGACTGTTCGAGGTCCGGCGGCAGGGGCAGGTGATCGAGGTGCGCAGCCGCAGGGGCCGGGGACGCAGGCCGCCGGCCGCCGAACCTGCCCCGGCCGTGGCGAAACCGGCACCGGACGCCAAGGCGTCGCCCGCCGCCCAGGCGAAGGCCACCGCTGGCAAGCCGGCCACAGGCCAGGCCAACCCCGGCCGCACGACACGCACGACCAGGACGGCCAAGCGCACCCCCGCCAAGCCCGCCGATCCCACCCTGTAGGAGCGGCTACAGCCGCGATTGCTTGCGTCGGTGGCTGGCATGGTGCCCGCCTCTTCTCACACCTTGATCGCGGCTTTAGCCGCTCCTACAGGTGGTGGCGCGGCGGACCTGCGCGACGTCCGGCGACCCCGCCTCAGTAAAGATCCACCGGATCCACATCCAGCGACCAGCGCACGCGCCTGGCTTCCGGCAGTGCGTACAGCCCCGGCACCACCGCGCCGAGCACCGCGTGCAGCGCGGGCCGTCCGGGCGACACCAGCAGCAGCTGCGCGCGGTGCATGCCGGCGCGGCGGGGCATCGGCGCGGGCACCGGGCCGGCCACCAGCAGTGCGCGCGCCGGCTCCCCGGGCAGCGCCTCGCGGGCGGCGTTGAAGGCCGTGGCCGCGGCCTGGAGGAAGGCTTCCGGCTGGCCGGCCTGCTGGGCCTCGGCGCGCACCAGCGCCATGTGCGCGAACGGCGGGAAGCCCGCGGCCTCGCGCTGGCCGAGCTCGGCGTCGGCAAACGCGCGGTAGCCGCCCGTGACCAGGACCTCGAGCAGGGGATGCTCCGGATGGTGGGTCTGCAGCAGGACCTCGCCCGCGCGTTCGGCGCGGCCGGCGCGCCCCGAGACCTGCACCAGCAGCTGGGCGAGCTTCTCGCTCGCGCGGAAGTCGGCCGAGAACAGGCCCTCGTCGATCCCGACCACGCAGACCAGCACCAGCTTCGGCAGGTCGTGTCCCTTGGCCAGCATCTGGGTGCCGACGAGGATCCCGGGCCCGTCCTCCAGCTTGGCCAGCTCGCGCGCGAGGCCATCCCGGCGGCGCGTGCTGGCGCTGTCGATGCGCAGCACCGGCACGTCGCCGAAGCGCGCCGCCAGCAGCTCCTCGATGCGCTCGGTGCCCACGCCCTGCGGCTGCAGCGCCAGGCTCGCGCAGTCCGGGCAGGCCATCGGCACCGGACGCCGCGATCCGCAGTGGTGGCACTGCAGGCGGCGGCCGCCCCCGTGCACCGTCATCGGCACCGGATGGTCGGGCGTGCTGCAGCGCGCGCAGGCCGCGCTCCAGCCGCAGTCGTGGCACAGCAGCACCGGCGCGTAGCCACGTCGGTTCTTGAACACCAGCACCTGGCCACCGCCGTCCAGCGCGCCGCGCACGGCGGCCAGCAGCTCTTCGGACAGCCCCGCCTGCAGCGGCCGCTTGCGCACGTCGTGCACGCGTACGCGCGGCGGCCTGGCCTCGCCCGCGCGGCTGCGCAGGCGCAGGTGCGCGTAGCGGCCGGCGCGCGCGTTGTGCAGGGTCTCCAGCGAGGGCGTCGCGCTGCCCAGCAGCACCGGCACGTCCAGCGCGCGGCCGCGCACCAGGGCGACGTCGCGGGCGTGGTAGCGGATCCCGTCCTGCTGCTTGTAGCTGCCGTCGTGCTCTTCGTCGACGACCAGCAGGCCGGCGTTCGGCAGCGGGGCGAACACCGCCGAGCGCGTGCCGACCACCACCTGCGCCTCGCCGCGCCACGCGGCCGCCCAGGTGCGCGCGCGTTCGCCATCGGACAGGCCCGAGTGCAGCGCATGCACCGGCACCCCCAGCCGCGCGCGGAAGCGCGCCAGCATCTGCGGGGTGAGCCCGATCTCGGGCACCAGCACCAGGGCCTGCCGGCCGTGGGCCAGGCAGCGCTCGGCGATGGCTTCGAGGTAGACCTCGGTCTTGCCGCTGCCGGTGACGCCTTCGAGCAGCACCGGCGCAAAGCCCTCGGCGGCACGCAGCGCGTCCAGGGCGGCCGCCTGCTCGGCGTTGGGCGCGTGTCCCGGTCCGATGCCGGTGGCCGCGGCCGGGCCGTCCAGCACCACCCGCTGCACCAGCCCACGCTCCTCGAGGCTGCGGGCCGCAGTGCGCCAGCCCTCGACCCGGTCGTCGAGGACGTCTTCGGCCACCGCGCCGGCGCCCAGCGCCTCGGCCAGCCGGCGTGGCCGGCCGCCGCTGCGCAGGCCGGCGCTCGCCTCCACGCCGGCCGCGGTCAGGCTCCAGCCACGCCGCGCTGTGTCGGGCAGCGGCTCGCCGCGGCGCAGCGGCGCCGGCAGCGCGGTGGCGAGCACCTCGCCCAGCGGCGCGTGCAGGTAGCGGGCGAGCCACTGCGCGGTGGCCAGCAGCTCGCCATGGAGCAGGGGCGCGGGGTCCAGCCAGTCCAGGGCTTCGCGCAGGGCGGAGCCCGCGCCGTCGGCCGGCCCCGTGGCGGCGACCACGCCCACGAGCTCCCGCGGACCGAAGGGCACGCGGACCCTGCGCCCGACGTCGCCGGGTCCGGCCCCGCCGCCGCCCGGCGCGAGGTAATCGAACAGCCTCGGCAGCGGCAGGGGAAGGGCGATTCGAAGGACGGTGGCGGGCATCGCGAGAGTCTAGCGAGTCGCCCGGAGCACGCTTGGGGCGGTTGCAGGCCATAGCTGTCTTGCAAACTACGATTCGTCTGCAAGTCCCGGACCGGAAAGGGGATTTGGCTTATCCACACGTTCTGTGGATAAGTCTGTGCATGGTCGTGGGAAGGGGGGCCGGAAGTCGCGTGAAAGCGGCCTCCGCGCTGCTTTGGCTAAAAAATGATCAAACCGCGCATCCCCAGTGTTTTCAAGCACTTGCTCGTGAAACATGCGTGAAGCATTGCTCCACGTACCGCCAGCCCGCGGATCGATGACGATTCCATGACCGCTGTGAACAACCTTCCAAGCGGTGGATCGTGCTTCGGACCGCGCTGGAGCGTGAACTGTGCGCGCCGTCAAGCCCCGGCGCGGGCGCCGGCGGCCGCTATGATGGCGCCGTGCCTGTGCCCGCCCTTCCATGACGCCCCGATCTCCCGCTGATCCCACAGGCGCTCCCGCCTCCACTGCGCTCGCCGCCTTCCTGCGCGGCGTGGAGCGTCGCGGGCTGGTCTTCGCCTGGCTGCTGGCCGGCTCCCGCGAGACCGGTGGGCAGGCTTTGGCCTGGGCGCTGGAGCGCTTCCGGCGCGAGGCCGGCCGGATCGCCTTCGGCGACTGGTCGCGCCACTTCTGGGCCCTGCTGCTGGCCGCCCCCGCGCTGCGCACGCCGCCCACGGCGCCCCGCTGGGAGGCGGGCCTCGCCTGGCTGTCGGGCATCGGCCATGGGCCGCGTGCGGCGCTGCTGCTGCGCCTGGTGGCGGGACTGGCCGAATCCGACGCCTCGACCGTGCTCGGGATCTCGCGTCCGACCTATCGGCTCGGCCTGCAGCGCGCGCTGCCCCATCGGGAGGACGGCAGCGCCGACGTCGAGGCCTGGGAGGCGCTGGGCCGCTCCGCCCAGGAGCTGGTGCGCAACCTGCCGCCCGAGCCCGTGGCCGCTCATGCCCCGACCGCCGATGACGACGATGCGACGCCGACGTCCGCGGGCGGCCGCCGCCCGCTGGGCCGTGGCCTGCGCGTCGCGCTGGCCCTGGTGGCCCTGCTGACCCTGCTGGCGCTGGGCCTGACATTCCGGATGGACCGGCTCCCCGACGGCCTGGACGCCGCACCGGGCCACATCCTGAGCGAAGCCCTGCCCGCGGCCGAGGCGCCGGCCGGCCGCTACGGCGAAGACGACGCGCTCGCGCTCCACCCCGACCTGGCCCTGCTGTTGGACGCGGGGAACGCGGACCCGGCGGCCGCCGATCCCGCCTTCCACGCCTGGTTGCTGGGCGAAGCGGAGGCCGCCGGCGGCGCGACCGAAGGCGCTGACACGCCAGCAGGCGCTGACAGGCCAGCCGATGCCGCTGTGCCCGTGGCGCCCGTCCCGTCGCCCGCGGACGCAGCGCGCATCGACGCCGCCGCCCTGCGCCCGGCCGACCAGCGCCTCGCGGGCCTTGCCCCCACCGCGCGCGGCCAGCTGTCCCGGCAGCGCGACCTCTGGGACGCCCTGCCGCACGCCGAGCGCGGCGAG
Organism: Luteimonas sp. MC1750; assembly: GCF_016615955.1. Taxonomy (NCBI): domain Bacteria; kingdom Pseudomonadati; phylum Pseudomonadota; class Gammaproteobacteria; order Lysobacterales; family Lysobacteraceae; genus Luteimonas; species Luteimonas sp. MC1750. Next base: position 2,781,298 of record NZ_CP067113.1, on the reverse strand, counting down.
CGCCGCGAGCGCTGGCTGGCCTGGCGCGACCTTGCCGCGCCTGAGCGCGCGGCGATGCGCGCAGCCGCCGCGCGCTTCGCGGCGCGCCCGCCCGCGGAGCAGGCCGCGCTGCGCGCGCGCTTCGACGCGCTGGACGCCAGCGACCGCCATGGCTGGCTGCTCGGTCCCGACCTCGGCCCGGACTACCCGCGCCTGCATGCGCTGGTCGCGCAGGTGCCCACGGACGCCCGCGCCGCCATGCTCGAGGTCCTGCGCGGGCTCGATCCGCAGGGGCGAGACGATCTGGCGGTGCTGGCCGCGCGCACGCCGCCGCAGTCGCGCGCCGAGCTGCGCGTCGAGCTCCTGGCCACGCCGGCCGCGCAGCGCGGCCGCTGGCTGCGCAACCGGGTGGCGCCGCCGCCCGGCGGCAGCGGACGCTGACGGCCGCCGCATGTCCCGGCCGGCAACGTCTGCGCGCTTCCCGGGTGAAGTGCGCGCCACCGCGGTCCTGGCCGGTCCGCTGGTGCTGGGCCATGTCGCCACCGGCCTGATCGGGCTGGTCGACAGCGTCATCGCCGGGCGCCACGGCACCGCGACCCTGGCCGCGGTGTCGGTGGGCACGGCGATGTTCTGGCTGCCGATGATGATTCCGATGGGCACCCTGATGTCACTGCCGCCATCGGTGTCGCAGCTTGACGGCTCCGGTCGCCGCGACGAGATCGCGCCGCTGTTCCGCCAGTCGCTGTGGCTGGCCCTGGGGCTCGGCCTGCTGCTGTTCGCCCTGCTCACCGTGGCCACCGCGGCGCTGGCGCCGATGGGCATCGCCGGGGACATCCGCCCGGGCGCGCAGGCCTTCCTGCACGGGATCCGCTGGGGCGTGCCGGCGCTGACGCTGTACTACGCCATGCGCTACCTCAGCGACGGCCTGCACTGGACGCTGCCGACCATGCTGTTCGGCTTCGGCGGGCTGCTGCTGCTGGCACCGCTGGGCTGGGCCTTCGCCTTCGGCCGCTTCGGGCTGCCGGAGATGGGCGCCGGCGGGCTTGGCCTCGCCTCGGCGCTGATGATGTGGGCGCAGGCGCTGGGCTTCGCGACCTACCTGGCCTGCTCGAGGCGGTTCGCGCCGCTGGGCCTGTTCGCGCGCTTCGATCCCCCGCGCTGGCCGCCGATCCGCGACCTGCTGCGCACCGGCCTGCCGATCGGCGTGACGGTGGCGATGGAGGGCGGGCTGTTCGTCGTCACCGCGCTGCTGATCGGGCGCCTGGGGCAGTTGGAGGCCGCCGCGCACCAGATCGCGATCAACGTCGCCAGCCTCTGCTTCATGATCCCGTTCGGCCTGGCCGAGGCCACCACGGTGCGGGTCGGCCACGCGCTCGGTGCGGGCGGCGGCCGCGACGGCGTGCGCCGGGCCACGCTCGCGGGCCTGGTGCTGGTGCTCGGAACCCAGGCGACGTCGGCGCTGGTGCTGGTGCTGGGCCACGACGCGATCGCCGCGATCTACACCACCGACGCCACGGTCGCGACGCTGGCCGCGTCGCTGCTGCTGTACGCCGCCGCGTTCCAGTTCCCCGATGGCGTGCAGGTGCTGTCGGCCGGCGCGCTGCGCGGGCTCAAGGACACGCGCGTGCCGATGCTGCTGGCCGCGTTCGCCTACTGGGCGGTGGGCATGGCCACCGGCGCCTGGCTGGGCCTGGCCCTGGGCATGGGGCCGCGCGGGATGTGGATCGGGCTGATCGCCGGCCTGGTGGTGGCGGCCGTGCTGATGGCCGGACGCCTGGTGCGCACCACCGGCCACCTGCCCCGGACGGCGCAGTGACCAAAGGCGGGTGACGCCGCTCCGCGCCAGCGGCGATACTGGCTGCATCGCAGTTCCTGCCCCGGTTGCCCCATGTCCGAATCGCCCCGCAACGCCCCGCGTCGCCGCGGTCCCATCGCCCGCGTCGCCGTGGGCGCGTGGGATGCCCTCAACTTCACCCGCCGGCTGGTGTTCAACCTGCTGTTCCTGCTGCTGCTGGTGGTCGTGCTGGTGGCGATCTTCAGCGCCGAGCGCGCCAAGCCGCTGCTCGAGCGCACCACGCTGGTGATCGCGCCGGAAGGCGCGCTGGTGGAGCAGTTCAGCGTCGACCCGGTCAGCCGCGCCTTCGGCAAGCTCAGCGGGCAGGACACGCCCGAAGTCCGCCTGCGCGACCTGCTGCGCGTGATCGAGAAGGCCGCCGCCGACACGCGCATCGAACGCGTGCTGCTGCGCACCGACCGCATGGCCTTCTCCGGCTACGCCTCGATGCGCGAGCTGGCGGACGCCATCGGCAGCCTGCGCGAGGCCGGCAAGGAAGTGATCGCCTATGGCGACTACTTCGGCCAGGCGCAGTACCTGCTCGCCGCGCAGGCCGACGAGGTCTACATGGATCCCTATGGCGGCATGGTGCTCGAGGGCATTGGCCGCTACCGCCAGTACTACCGCGAAGGCCTGCAGGACAAGCTCGGCGTCGACGTCCACCTGTTCAAGGTCGGCGAGTACAAGTCCGCGGCCGAACCCTATGTGCTCGACCAGGCCTCGCCCGAGGCCAAGGAAGCCGACCTGTACTGGATGAACGACATCTGGCAGCGCTTCCTCGGCGACGTCGCGAAAGCGCGCGGGCTCGACGCCGGCGTGCTGTCGGCGGCCGTCGAAGGCCTGCCTGCCGGCGTCCAGGCCGCAGGCGGCGACCTGGCGCAGCTTGCGCTCGACCAGAAGCTGGTCGACGGGCTGAAGACGCTCGAAGAGGTGCAACTGCTGCTGGCCGAGCGCGGCGAAGCCGACGAGGACAGCGACAGCGGCGTGCGCGAGATGGCCTACGACGCCTATCTCAAGCACGTCACCAGCCCGATGCCCGCCGCCGACACCCGGCCGCAGGTCGCGGTGGTCGTGGCCGAAGGCCAGATCATGGGCGGCAAGCAGAACCCCGGCAGCGTCGGCGGCGAATCCACCTCGGCCCTGCTGCGCGCGGCGCGCGAGGACGACGAGGTCAAGGCGGTGGTGCTGCGGGTGGATTCGCCGGGTGGCGAGGTCTTCGCCTCCGAGCAGATCCGCCGCGAGATCGTCGCGCTGAAGGCGGCCGGCAAGCCGGTCGTGGCCTCGATGGGCGACCTGGCCGCGTCGGGCGGCTACTGGATCAGCATGGACGCCGACGCGATCTACGCCGACCCGTCGACCATTACCGGCTCGATCGGCATCTTCGGCATGTTCCCGACCATCCCGCGCACGCTGGAGAAGATCGGCGTGCGCACCGACGGCGTCGGCACCACGTCCTTCGCCGGCGCCTTCGACCCCACGCGTCCGCTGCAGCCCGAGGTGGGCGCGGTGATCCAGAGCGTGATCGAAAAGGGCTACCGCGACTTCACCGGCAAGGTGGCCACGGCGCGCGGACGCAGCGTCGGCGAGATCGATGCCGTGGCCCGCGGCCGCGTCTGGAGCGGCGCGCAGGCGAAAGAGCGCGGCCTTGTCGACGAGTTCGGCGGCCTGCGCGACGCGCTGGCCAACGCCGCCACGCGCGCGGAGCTGGGCGAGGCGGAGACGTGGGGCGTGAAGTACATCGAGAAGCCGCTGACGCCGTTCGAGAGCTTCGTCGCGGGCATGGCCGAGTCGCGTACCGGCGCGGCGCTGCTGGCACGCAGCGGCATCGCCAATGGCCTGCTGTTGCAGGCGTTGCCGGGAATTTCCGGCGACCTGCGCTTCATCGAACAGGCGCTGGCCCGTGGCGGCCATCCGGTGAAGGCCGTCGCGCACTGCTTCTGCATGCCGTGAGCGGCGTCGACCACCGCCCGCGCTGGCGCCTGGACGGACAGCTGGCGCTGGTGACCGGCGGCAGCGCCGGCATCGGACGCGCCATCGCCTCGGAGCTGCTGGGCTTCGGCGCGCGCGTGCTGATCGCCGCGCGCGACGGCGACGCGCTGGAGGCCGCGCGCGAGGAGCTGCTCGAACAGCACCCCGACGGCGAACTGCGCGCCCTGATCGCCGACGTCGCCGACGACGAGCAGCGGCGCGAGCTGCTCGACTGGGTGGAGGACCAGGGCGAAGGCCTGCACATCCTGGTCAACAACGCCGGCGGCAACCTGAGCAAGGCCTCGGTCGACTACACCGAGAACGAGTGGCGCGAGATCTTCGAGGTCAACCTGTTCAGCGCCTTCGAGCTCAGCCGCTACGCCCACCCGCTGCTCGCGCAGCATGCGGCCAGCTGCATCGTCAACGTCGGCAGCGTCTCCGGGACCACCCATGTCCGCACCGGCGCACCCTACGGCATGAGCAAGGCCGCGCTGCAGCAGATGACCCGCAACCTCGCCTGTGAGTGGGCCGAGGACGGCATCCGCGTGAACAGCGTGGCGCCCTGGTACATCCGCACCCGACGCACCTCGCCGTCGCTGGCCGATCCCGACTATCTGGACGACGTGCTGCTGCGTACCCCGATGGGACGCATCGGCGAGCCCGAGGAAGTGGCGGCCGCGGTCGCCTTCCTGTGCCTGCCGGCCGCAGGCTACGTCACCGGCGAGTGCATCGCCGTCGACGGTGGCTTCCTGCGCTACGGGTTCTAGCCGGCGCGCGGCGGCTCCCGGACGGGCGTGCCGCGGTCACGCGGCGGCGCGAGCGGATCGGCCGGCTGCGCCGGTTCCGGGTCGATCGGACGGTCCGGCACGGGATCGGTCGGCTGGTCGGGCACGGGGTCGATCGGCTGGTCCGGGACCGGATCGATCGGCTGGTCGGGGACCGGATCACGGGCGGGGTGGGGCGCTTGTCCCGGGACTTCGCGCGGGTCGGGCATCGCGGCCATCGGTCACTCCACGTGGGGTGGGGCAGTGATGCTGACGCACGCGGGATGGCATCGGCGTGAACCGGTCATCGAGGCAGTCGACGGCATCCACGCCAGCATCCGCGCACGCCGCTCCGACCGCCGGCACCGCCACTTCACGGACCCGCCATCGCGGCGGCGCTACGGTCATGCGCCCCGCATCGCGTGGAGACGCCGGTGGCGCGCAGCAGGACGCTGAAACTCGCGACCTTCAACGTCAACGGCATCGGCACGCGCCTGCCGCACCTGCTGGCGTGGCTGGACAAGGAAGCTCCCGACATCGTCGCGCTGCAGGAGCTGAAGGCGGTCGACGAGGCGTTTCCGGTCGACGAGCTCGAGGCCGCCGGGTACGGGGCGCTCTGGCACGGACAGTGCTCCTGGAACGGCGTGGCCCTGCTCGGACGCGACACCGTGCCGGTGGAAAGCCGGCGCGGCCTGCCGGGTGATCCGAAGGACATCCAGAGCCGCTACCTCGAGGCCGCGATCCACGGCATCGTCGTCGGCGCGATCTACCTGCCCAACGGCAATCCGTTCCCCGGCCCGAAGTACGACTACAAGCTGGCCTGGATGCGCCGGTTGCAGCGGCATGCGAAGAGCCTCGTCGACCTGCCGCATCCGGTGGCGCTGCTCGGCGACTTCAACGTGATCCCCCACGACAGCGACGTCTACGATCCGAAGTCCTGGCGCAGGGACGCGCTGTTCCAGCCCGAGGTGCGCGAGCGCTACGAGGAGCTCCTGGCGCAGGGCTGGACCGACGCGTTGCTGGAGGTTTTCGGCGAGGAGCGGCCGTACACCTTCTGGGACTACTTCCGCCAGCATGCCGAGCGCGACCGTGGCCTGCGCATCGACCACCTGCTGCTCAATCCGGTGCTGGCGAAGGGCCTGAAGGAGGCCGGCGTCGACCGCTGGGTCCGGCTGCAGGAGAAGGCCAGCGACCATGCGCCGACCTGGGTGGTGGTGAAAAAACCCGCGGCCTGACGGGCCGTGTGCTCAGCCGCGCAGCAGCGCCTGGAACGCGGCTGCGTCCGGAGTCGCGTGGCCGTGCGCGGTGTTGTCGAAGATGACCCAGGCCTCGCCGCGTGGCGCCACGTGTGTGCGCACCCGCGCTGCCAGGTCCGCGCGCGCGTCGGCGTCGTATGCGCTGTAGTAGATCCGCGGCGACCCGTGCCAGCGCCAGTAGCCGAGTCCCGCGTGGCCGCCGGGTTCGGCCGCCTGCGGCAGCGGTGCCGGGTCGGCCGCGACGCGCGCGATGCGGTGGCGCTGCCACAGCGCATCGACGCGCGCAGTGAACCAGCTCGCATGCCGGGCCTCGCAGGCCACGCCGCCCGGCCAGCGGCGCCGCAGTCCCGCGAAGAAGGCCGACGCGACCCGGCCGTCGTAGGCCAGCGAAGGCGGCAGCTGGACCAGCAGGCAGCCCAGGCGCGTGCCGAGCCCGCCCGCCTGCGCGAGGAAATCGTCCAGCAGCGGCAGCGCGCCGCGCAGTCCGTGCTCGTGGGTGATCGTGCGCGGCAGCTTCACCGAGTAGCGGAAGTGCGCCGGGACCGTCTCCGCCCAGCGCGCATAGGTCTCGCGCCGGTGCGGTCGATAGAACGAGGAGTTGATCTCGGTCGCGTCGAACAGCGTCGCGTAGCGCGCGAGCGCGCTGTCGCCGGCGCCGAACAGGCCGCGGTGCGCGCTGGCGATCGACCAGCCGGCGGTGCCGATGCGGATCGTGGACCTGGGCGCGGGCGTTCGGGGCATGGGCAGCACGCGGCGGGCGGGTCGCATCGATAGCAGCCATCCGCGTCCCGGGGCCGTGAACGCGCGCGCCCAGCCGCCTGCCCGGTGCCGCTTCACGCAGCGGGGATGGCGCGCTGCGCAGCATGCACGGTCGTTTCCCTGCGCGGAGGATGTTCGAGTGACCGGGAGGATCTGGACCATCGGCCACTCCACGCGCAGCTGGGAGGAGTTCCTCGAGCTGCTCGCAGTGCACGGCATCGAAGCGATCGCCGACGTGCGGCGATTCCCCGGCTCCCGGCGCTATCCCTGGTTCGCCAGCGAGGCGATGGCGTCGGCGCTGCCCGAGGCCGGGATCGGCTATCGGTGGCTGCCACAGCTGGGTGGACGGCGGCGGGCGCAGCCGGGCTCACCCAACGGTGGCTGGCGCAACGCCGCCTTCCAGGGCTATGCCGACCACACCGCCAGCGCGGAATTCGCCGAGGGCCTGGCGCAGGCGCTGGAGCTGGCGCAGGCGCGGCGCACCGCGCTGATGTGCGCCGAGGCCGTGTGGTGGCGCTGCCACCGGCGCCTGGTCGCCGACCTGCTGGTGCACCGGGGCGTGGAGGTGCTGCACGTCATCGACGCCAAGCCGCCGCAGCCCCACCCGCTCAACGAAGCCGCGCGCCCGGCGGGCACGCTGCTGGTCTATCCGCCGGTGCAGGCCACGCTGTTCGACGGCTGAGCCCGGCGTCGACGGGTGCGCGCCTCAGCCCTCCGGCAGCCCGCAGGTGGTGTCGGACAGGATCGTCGAGACGCGCGCGAAGGCGTCCTGCAGGGGACCGCGCGCCTCCCCGCGTGCGTAGCGCCAGGTGGATTCGATCTCGCGCCCGCGCTGCCGCCAGCCATCGCAGGCTTCACCGTCGGGGATGCGTTCGCAGCGGTCGTACTGCCATTCGCAGGCCGCGCCAGCGGCGAGGCCCGGGTCGCCATTGATGCCGACGGTCTGCAGCGGCACGCACCGCGGTTTGGGTTCGACGTCCTCGCTGACGTAGCGGTCGTTGCCCGGCGTGTGGCAGCGGAAGATCGGCGGCGGCGGCAGGCGGTCCGCATCGGCGATGCGCGCAGGAGCCGGCGCATCGGGGCGCTCGGGTGCCGCCTTCGCGGCCGTGGTTGCGGGGGCCTGCGCCGCGCCCTGGGCCTCACGCGGGGCGGGTGCGGGCGTCTGCGGCACATAGACCGGCATGGGCGGCGGCGGCTCGATGACGGTGCGTTCCTGCCGCGTGCCGGCGGGGCAGGCTTCATCGTTCTGCACGGTCAGCGCGCCCGCGGCGTCGGTGCAGCGGTAGATGACGACCTGCTGGGCGGCCGCGGCGGGACAGGCGCCCGCGAGGGCGGCCAGCGCGGCCAACAGGCCGAGCCGGCGTCGGGTGGATCGAAGCATCAGTACGTCCTGCAGTCGCGATCGAGGCGGGCGTTGAGTCCGCGCTCTTCGACGCGCAGGGTATCGCGCTCGACCTGCTGCGCGTTGAAGAAGCGCCGGCGGATGTCCTCGCGGCGGTCGCGCAGGCGCGCGCAGGTTTCCGCCGGCGGCAGGGCCTGGCAGGAATCGCGTTCGACGTAGCCGCCGATGGCACCGTGCGCATGGCCGCCGTGTGGCGGGCGCGGGCGCGGACCGGCGGCGGCGCCCGGGTCGGGACGCGGTGGATCGGCGGGGATGCTGATGCGGCTGACCGGCGGCGCGCTCAGGCCACTGCCAGGACGGGTGGTCGACCCGCGGGCGCCAATGTCGCCCCGGCCTCCAGCACCCGGGCGCCCTGGCCGGTTCGGGCCGCCGCCGTGCGCGTAGCCTCCGATGGGCCAGCCACCGCCGGTCCACGCCGGGATCCAGCGCTCCTCGCCGAGACCCGTGTCGCTCTCGTAGGTGCTGCCGTCCTCGCGCACGCATTCGTACAGGGGCTGTGCCGCCGGGACGGACACGTACTCCACCGTCGGCCCGCCTGGCGGCATGGACGGCTCCGGGGCGGCCACGCGTGGCGCCGGGCGGCCATCCATCGGACGCACCATGCTGCGGACCTGCTGATCGTCACCGTCGCCGCAGGGGACGTTGCCGATCACGACCTGGCCGTCGGCGCCGGCACAGCGATAGATGGTGACTTCGCCGGCCGTGTCCTGCGCCAGCGCCAGCGGCGCCGACGCCAGCAGGCAGGCGGTCAGCAGCAGCGCGGCGAAGCGGGCAGGAACCGGGCTCATCGCCGCATCTTGCGCCGCCAGCTGCGGGGAGGGAAGCGCAGCGCCACGGCGACGCCCGTGGGGCGGGCGTGGGTTCAGCGCGACCTCAGCCGCGCAGCACGGCTCCACTCAGCGCGTCGCGGATGGCCGTGGGCTGCGAAAGGCCTCCCGTGGCGCCCGGCAGGATCGCGTCGACCGCGGCGCGCAGGGCGGGCGTGAGCTCCGCCTCCGTGCGTGCGGGCGGCTCCCCGGCGGCATTGGCACTGGTCGAGACCAGCGCACCGCCAAAGCCGAGGCACAGCGCACGCACCAGCGGGTGCCCGGAGACGCGGACCGCCACGCCGGCGTGGTCGCCGGTGATCCAGCGGGGCACGCGCGCGGTGGCGGGCACCACCCAGGTATTGGCGCCTGGCCAGGAGGCGAGGACCGCCTCGCGGCGGCCTGGCGGCAGTGCGTCCCAGTCCACCAGTCCGTCGAGTTGGCCCACGTCCGCGGCGACCAGCAGCAGGCCCTTGGCGAGCTCGCGCTGCTTGATCGCCAGGAGGCGCATCACCGCCGCTTCGCTGATGGGGTCGCAGCCCAGCCCCCAGACGGCCTCGGTCGGACAGGCGATGACGCCTCCATCGCGGAGGGCGGCGAGCGCCGCGTCGAGTCGGGGATCCGGAGGCATCGTGGGCAGGGCGTGGACCGGCGTCCGCAGCTGGCTTGGGCGGCCAGCTTACCCGTGCCAGGGAGCAGCGGGTGCACCCAGGGCAATGGGTGCACCGGGCGTACCCGGCGCACCCTGCGCTGGATGAAGGATCTGCGCCGGGTCCGGCCTCCGCGCCGACTGCGCCGCGACGCCCGCCAGCCTGCGATCGGACTCTTCAACCGGAACGAGCGCGGCGTGCACGACCGACACCTGGACACGCCGCTGCGCCGGATCGTCCAGCCGGCCTTCGATGGCGAACAGCTGTCCCGTCGTGCCCAGGACGACGTGGTCGACGCTCCGGAGCGCATGGACCGATCCGTGCGTTGGGTCGCCCTGCGGTCCCTCGGCCCCGCGGCAGCGGGCCAGCAGGCAGCGACTGATGCGTTCGCAGGTGTCGACGTCATAGGGCTCGCCGCGGGCGGCGCCGATTTCGCGCACGCCCGCGCGGATGCACCGGTACATGGCGTGGTCGGGATGGGTTGGTTCGCCGGGATCGGCAAGCGTGGGCCCGTGCGCCGGCGTCGCGGCGTCACCGGGCCGCGCCCGCGCCGCCGCCATCCGGGCCGCCGGATCCAGCAACAGCCTGCGCGTGGACCCGTCGACAACGCCGGAAGCGTCGAGCCCGTTCCACAGCTGGAAGTTCTCCACCGCCTGGTGCGTGCTGGTCCCGAAGATGCCATCGGCAGCGAGTGCACGCCCCCGCCCGTCCCGGATACCGAGGCCGTCCAGCGCTTCCTGGAGCTCGCGCACGTGGCTGCCGTGCATCCCGAGCTGCAGGTCGCGGGACGCAGGCCTCGTCGGTTGGGGCGCTGGGGTCACGCGGAGGAAGTCGGGAAGACCGTCCCGGATCAATGGCGGCTCCGACGGTTGTGGCAACGTGAGTCGCTCGAGCGCCCGTCGAAGGTCGTGCGGCCACCCTGTTTGCTCCTCGAGTATTTCTGCCTTCACCGCAGCAATCAGCGCAGGCACATGCGCTTCCCACGCCGTGGCATAGCGCTTGCAATCCTCGGCCGCTTTGATCGTCCACTCTTGCCTGGTGATGCCGTTTACCACCCGTCGGGCGTTGTACGAGTCTTCTGTTTCGTTGTTGATGTACCGGTCCAGGCGGCGGCCCGTGAAAAGGCCGTCCCGCATTCCGATAACGAGGATCTTCGCCGCCAGCTCGGGATCCTTGGCCCCATCCGGATTGCTCATCAGTGTGCCACCCAACCCCAGAAGCTCGTCGAACTTCTTGTAGTTGTAGTCGTGGGTCAGATGCACGTATCCGCGCCCGTAATAGTCCTCGCCGCCGCTGTAGCCAAGCTTTCTCGCCTGGCTTCTCCCGAAGTCTTCGTCAGGTGCGGTGAAGTTTCGCGTCTCATGCTGTGCGGTCGCCAGGATGTAGGCGATCTGCTTGGGATCGTCTACCCCGTACTCGAGGGCCGTCCTGACGATCAGCCGCACAGATGCCGCCCGCTCGATTCCGAATCCGCCGGTGCTGCGGCCGTGTCCGCTCATTGCTGCACCTCCGTGTGCAGGTTGGCGCGTCACTTCGTGTCGATGATGACCCGGAGTTCGCCTTCTACCAGTCGCTCCGTCACGGTCGCAGGTGCGCCCTGGATCGAGTCGTCCGTGGTCACTCGCTCGACAAGTTCCGGGCGGCCGTCGTCGACCAGGTACGTTTCCCGCACCCGTACACAGCATCCAGTGAGTGAATCAGCGGTAATGCGCGAACCGTCGACGCCGAACAGCCCGGTGTATCCCACCGTGAGATCCGAGAGCGCCCGGTTGAGACGGAATGCACCCCGGGGTTCGTCGAACAGGTAGACGTCGAACGACGGGCCTCCATAGGCGCCGTCGCGCCCGGACCAGAGCAGAAGGTCCTCGTGATCATCGGCGTTGACGTCGCTGATCACGATTGAATGCGCCTCTGGCCTGGCATCGACGGGCAGCGGACCTCGGAACGCCAGGGCATCAGCCCTGACCAGCATCGGACCTGTGTTCAGCGCATGCTGCGTTGCGGCGTCGGGAAAGGCGATGTCCAGCTGTGTGCCGCTGCAGAAAAGCAGACCTTCGACGACTGCTTCGCAGTTGTCTGCCTTGAGTCGCATGTCCACGCCGCTCGCGTCGATCCGAAGGCCGTTGGGGCTTCGGAGAGTGTCCTGGAGCGATCCGCCAGCGGCTGGATCGGAGGCAGCGGGTCTGGATCCAGGCTTCGGCTCCTGATCGAGAGCCTCGGCCTCGGATGGCGTGAAGCCGCACGCACCCAGCAACACCACGCCAGCCAACGCCACTGCACGGAACTCCATGTCCATGTCACGTCCTTGTCGATCCAGTCACCGCTGTATATCACGGTGACCGGGCCGTCGCCCTCCGGACTCAGAACGGAGCGCTGTCGGAATCGTCCACCTTGGCCGTGGCCGCCCCGGAGACGACCTTGGCGGCGGTTTTCCGCGCAGCGGTCGGGGCCGCGGACTTCGCCACCGTCTTCGCGGCCGCCTTCTTCGCGGTCTTCCTGGCGACCTTCTTCGCGCCGGCCTTCTTCGTGGCCTTCTTCGCCGCGACCTTCTTCGCCGCCGCCTTCTTCGCCGGTGCCTTCTTGGCAGCGACCTTCTTCGCCGCGGTCTTCTTGCCGAAACGGCCGCGCGCGGGCTTGCCGGTTTCCTCCAGCAGCTGCACCACCTCGTCGAGCGTCAGCGAAGCCGGTTCGCGATCCTTCGGGATCTTGCCGTTGAGCTTGCCGTCGCTGATATAGGGGCCGTAACGGCCGTTGAGGACCTGGATGTCGCTGCCCTCGAACTCCTTGATGATGCGGTTGCGCGCGATCTCTTCCTTTTCCTCGATCAGGAACACCGCGCGGTCGAGTTCGATCGTGTACGGATCGTCTTCCTTGCCGAGCGAGGCGTAGCTGCTGCCGCGCTTGGCGAACGGACCGAAGCGGCCGACGCCGACGCTGACCTCCTCGCCGTTGTGTTCGCCGAGCGTGCGCGGGAGGCGGAACAGGTCGATGGCCTGCTCCAGGGTGATGGTGTGCATGCTCTGGCCGGGGCGCAGCGAGGCGAAGCGCGGCTTGTCCTCGGCGTCCTCGGCGGTGCTGCCGATCGCGGCGTAGGGTCCGTAGCGTCCCAGGCGGACGCTCACCGGCTTGCCGGACTTGGGGTCGGTGCCGAGCTCGCGCGCGCCCGTGGCCTGGCTGCGGTCGACGCTCTCGGTCTTTTCCTCGACGAGTTCCTTGAACGGGCCCCAGAACTTCTCCATCAGCGGCACCCAGTCCTCCTCGCCGCGGCTGACGGCGTCGAGCTCGTCCTCCATCTTCGCGGTGAAGTCGTAGTCCACGTAGCGGGTGAAGTGCCCGCTGAGGAAGTTCGACACCGCGCGGCCCACGTCGCTGGGGCGGAAGGCGCGGCCTTCCATCTCGACGTACTTGCGGAACTGCAGGGTCTGGATGATCGAGGCGTAGGTCGACGGGCGACCGATGCCGTACTCCTCGAGCGTCTTCACCAGCGACGCTTCGGTGAAGCGCGGCGGCGGCTGGGTGAAGTGCTGGTCGGCGTGCACGCGGTCGAGCGGGATGCGATCGCCGGGCTTCATGGCCGGCAGCTTGCGGCCCTCGTCGTCGTCGTCCTTGCCCTTGGCGTCCTTGCCTTCCTCGTAGACGGCGAGGAAGCCGGGATCCACCACTGTGGTGCCGCTGGCGCGGAAGCCATGCTCGCTGCCGGCGGCGAGATCGACCGACACGGTGTTGAGCGTGGCCGGGACCATCTGCGAGGCCACCGCGCGCTTCCAGATCAGCTCGTACAGGCGGCGCTCGTCGTCGGACAGGAAGCGCGACACCTGCGCCGGCGTGCGCAGTGCGGACGTCGGGCGCACCGCCTCATGGGCTTCCTGCGCGTTCTTCGACTTGGTCTGGTAGAAGTTCGGCTTGTCGGGAAGCGCGCGCGTGCCGTAGTCACGGGCGATGACGTCGCGGATCTCCGACAGCGCCTCGGACGACAGGCTGACCGAGTCGGTACGCATGTAGCTGATCAGGCCGACCGCGCCTTCCTCGCCGATCGCCACGCCCTCGTACAGCTTCTGCGCCACCTGCATCGTGCGGCGGGTGGTGAAGCCGAGCTTGCGCGAGGCCTCCTGCTGCAGCGTCGACGTGGTGAAGGGCGGCGCCGGGCGGCGCTTGCGCTCCTTGCTGGCGACGTCGGTGACGTGCAGCGCGCCCTGCGCGGCGGTGACGATGCGCGTGCGCGCGTCCTCGGCGGTGTCGCCGTCGGTGACGGTGAACTGCTCGAACTTCCTGCCGTCGAGCTTCGTGAGCTTGGCGCTGAAGCCCTGCGACGGGTGCGCGCACTCGGCTTCGATGGTCCAGTACTCGCGGGCGACGAAGGCTTCGATCTCCTCCTCGCGTTCGACGATCATGCGCAGCGCCGGCGACTGCACGCGGCCGGCGGACAGGCCGCGCTGCACCTTGCGCCACAGCACCGGCGAGAGGTTGAAGCCGACCAGGTAGTCCAGCGCGCGACGCGCCTGCTGGGCATCGACCAGGTCGGTGGCGATGGCGCGCGGCTTCAGCATCGCCTCCTTGATCGCGCGCGGCGTGATCTCGGTGAACACCACGCGCTGCAGCTCCTTGCCTTCGAGCAGGCCGCGCTCCCTCAGGATCTCGGCGATGTGCCAGCTGATCGCCTCGCCCTCGCGGTCCGGGTCGGTCGCGAGGTAGATGCCGTCGGCCGCCTTGGCCGCCTTGGCGATCGCCTCGACGTGCTTCTCGTTCTTGTCGATCAGGTCGTAGCGCATCCGGAAGCCGTTGGCCGGATCGACCGCGCCCTCCTTGGGCACCAGGTCGCGGACATGGCCGTACGAAGCCAGGACCTGGAAGTCCTTGCCGAGGTACTTGTTGATCGTCTTGGCCTTGGCGGGCGACTCGACGATGAGGAGGTTCTTGGCCATGCGGCAGGGGTTTCCGGGACGGCGGCGCCGTGCCTTGAGGTGTGGACGTGTAGACGGCAACGCCCGGGACGAGGCCCCGGGCGTGCGACGGCTGCTATTTATAGTGGAATCACGGCGGCGGTGGGGCTGTCAAGGCGCGAGTCCGCGCCGGCATCCGCGCCCGGACAGGACTCAGTGCACGGTTTCGGGCTCGTCCACGAACATCTGGGTCTCCATCCAGGCATAGGCCGCCTCGGACCCCGGCTGGTTGAAAAGGACCATCAGCACCACCCATTTCAGGTCGTCGAGGTCCAGCTCGTCCTGGTCGAGGGCCATTGCGCGGTCGACCACCAGCTCGCGGCGGTCGGCGTCGATCACCCCGTGCTGCTCGAGGAACATCAGGAACCCGCGCGACTCGACGTCGAGCTTGGCCTCCTCGTGGCTGGAGAACAGGCGCGTGGGACCGTCGGCGCGCGCCGGCCCGTCCACCGGGCGCTGGGCGGCCAGGGCGTCGAGCCAGTCGAAGGCCTTGCTGGTTTCGGCGGGGCTGAATCCGGCCTGGAGCAGGCCGTTCTGGAGGGAGTCGCGGTCGCGGACCGGGTCCGCGTCTTCGGTGAAGTAGTGTTCGAACAGATAGAGCAGGACGTCCAGGATGCTCTCTTTCATTTCCCCCCGGCCTGCGCCCGGGGGCGCGTTACTGAGACTTTCGGGAATAGCGGCCGTGCCCGACCTCGACCCGACCCTCCAGCTCCATGAGCAGCAGCATGCTGCCTAGTTCCGCGGCCGTCAATCCGGTGCGCGAGACCAGTTCATCCATACCGGTGGGGTCGTGACCCAGTGCTTGCCACAAGCGCTGGTGGTCGGGAGTTGCAGGTGGGCCGGCGGCGCCGGGCACCCTCGCGGCGCTCCCGGGGGCATCAATGGGGGCGGCCAGGCGCCCGCGCAAGTCGTCGGCGAGGGTGGTCGCCAGGGCGGTGAGCGACTCGAGGACCTCCGAAGGCGTTTCCACCAGGCCGGCGCCGTCACGGATCAGGCGATGGCAACCGCGGGCCTTGGGGTTGTGGATCGAGCCCGGGACGGCGAAGACCTCGCGTCCGGCCTCGCCGGCGAGGCGCGCGGTGATCGCGGCACCCGAGCGCAGCGCCGCCTCCACCACCAGGACGCCCAGCGACAGCCCCATCACGATCCGGTTGCGGCTGGGGAAGGCGCCCTTGCCGTAGGCCGTGCCGGGCGGCAGTTCGCTGACCACCGCGCCCGACTCCGCGATCCGCGCGTACAGCGCCGCGTTGCGCCGCGGGTAGGGCTGGTCGATCGCGGTGCCGAGCACGGCCACCGTGCGCCCGGCCGAGGCCGCCAGTGCGCCCTCGTGGGCGGCGGTGTCGATGCCCGCCGCCAGGCCGCTGGTGACCGCGAGGCCGCCTTCGGCGAAGCTGCGGGCGAAGTCGTAGGCGTTGCGCAATCCGCCGGCGGTGGCCGCCCGGCTGCCGACGACGGCGATCGCCGGATGCCAGAGCAGGTGGGCATCGCCGAGGACCCAGAGCGCCAGCGGTGCGCCGGGAAGCCGCGCGAGCAGCGACGGATAGTCGGGATGGTGGATGCCGACCAGGCGGCGCCCGTGCCCGCCCTCGAGCCAGCGCTGCCACCGCGCGAGCTCCGGACCCCCATCCGTGGCCGTCAGTGCGGCGCGCTGGGCGGGGTCCAGCCCAGCGACACGCCAGGCCGCGGGCCCCGCGCGCAGCGCGGCAGTCGCGCCGCCATGGGATGTCAGGAGCAGGCGCCGCGGTTCCGCGCGGCCTCCCGCGGCGAGCACGCGCAGCAGTGCCGGGATGTCTTCGCTGTCCATGGCCCAGCCTCGCCCGGAAACGGCGACGGCGCCCTGGGGCGCCGTCGCGTCGTGCGGTCGGGAAAGGCCGCGGCCTCAGTAGGTCGCGTCCGGGTGCTTCAGGTGGTAGCCGACCCGGCTCGGCTTGATGCTGTCCATGACCAGGCCGTAGCTGACCTTGTCGAAGGTGCGGAACACCATCACGTGGCCGGCGAACTCGTCGGGCAGGCGCACCTTGTTCTCGAAGAACACGGTGTCCTCCTCGCGGTCCAGGCCCTTCTCGACGCGGTCGACCGTATTGGTGCCCTCGCGCCAGATGGAGAACACCGTGCCGTTGTCCACGCCCTCGCGGGCACCGACCGACAGCGCGATGACGTCGCGCGGGCCGCCGGAGGTCAGCATGTCGGTCACCGCCAGCACGCGCGCCTTGCCGTAGTCGGTCTGGACCTTGGGCGGATGCGGGAAGAACTGCAGGTCGTAGGGCTGGGCGTCCACCGGCACCACGCGGTCGCCGATGCGGACCTCGCGGCCCTCCTCGTCGAGCAGCAGGGTGCTGGCCTGGATGCCGCCGACTTCGCCGCGGGTCAGGGTGCCGGCGGTCACGCGCATCAGCTCGTGGCCCAGCACTTCCTGGCCTTTGTCGGGCATGACGACGTTGGCCCAGTACTGGCCCCAGTCGATGCTGCGGCGGCCAGTGGCGTCGAGCTCGTCCTTGCCGAAGGTGTCGCAGCACAGGCCGGCGCGAAGCAGGTGGGTGTAGCGCACGGTCGGACGCAGCACCGCGTAGCGGGTGCCGGGCGAAGCCTCGCCCAGGCCGCGGACGTAGACCACCTGGCCGCGGCTGGCGCGCATGCGGTCTTCCTCGAGGCCGACCACGTAAGGCATGTGGTCGAAGTCGTCGACGACGCGCAAGTCCTTGAGGAAGGGCTCGATCTCGGACAGCGGCACGGCGTTGATCGGCGCCGCCTCGGTCCGCGGGCCCGGCGTGACGCCGACGCGGTTGAGGTAGGCCAGGCTGATCACGTCGCCCGGATAGATCAGGTGGGGATTGGCGATCTGCGGGTTGGCCTGCCAGATCTCCGGCCACAGCCAGGGCTTCTGCAGGAAGCGGCCCGCGATGTCCCAGAGGGTATCGCCACGCACCACCACATATGTATCAGGATGGTCGCCGCGCAGGCCCTGGGCCGCCGCGTACGTAGCCACCGTCAGCATTGCTACTGCAACACCCGTGCGTAGCGCATTCGAAACGCGCTGAAGCTTGCCGGCCATCTACCTGCTCCCCTTGGAGATTTCCCCGTATAGCGACCGCACTATGCCTACAGGAACGGACCCTGCGCAAGCCTGCCGGCGGTACAATCCGGGGCCGTGCCGCACGGTTGTGACGGCGGCCACCCTTTCTCCCACGCCCGCATGTCCCTGATCACGATCCTCGAGCACCCCCATCCGAACCTGCGCAAGGTCGCCAGCGCGCGCGAGGCCGCGGCCATCGCCGTCCCGGCGTTCCAGCGCCTGCTCGACGACATGTTCGAGACCATGTACGCGGCGCCCGGCATCGGGCTGGCCGCCACCCAGGTCGACGTCATGGAGCGCTTCATGGTGATCGACGTCACCGAGGAGCGCGAGCAGCCGCTGGTGTTCATCAACCCGGTGATCCGCGAGCGCTCCGCCGAGCTCCGCGTGCACCAGGAAGGCTGCCTGTCGATCCCGGGGATCTTCGCCGATGTCACGCGCGCCGACGGCATCGAGGTCGAGGCGCTCGACCGCCATGGCAAGCCCTTCACCCTGGCCGTCGACGGCCTGCTGGCCACCTGCGTCCAGCACGAGGTCGACCACCTGGACGGCAAGCTGTTCATCGACTACCTCTCGCCGTTCAAGCGCGAGCGGGCGATGAAGAAGTACGACAAGCTGCGCCGGCATGACTGACCGCCGCGCGCCCGGCGCGACGGCGGTGGCGCGATGAGGATCGTGTTCGCCGGTACCCCGGAGTTCGCGGTGCCCTCGCTGCGTGCGGCCTGCGGCAAGGCCGAGGTGGTCGCGGTCTATACGCAGCCCGACCGGCCCGCGGGCCGCGGCCGCGGACTGCAGGCCTCGCCGGTCAAGCAGGAAGCGCTGGCGCGCGGCATCCCGGTCCTGCAGCCGGAAACGCTGAAGTCCCAGGTCTCGCGCGACGCACTGCGCGCGCTCCGGCCGGACCTGATGGTGGTGGTGGCCTACGGCCTGCTGCTGCCGCAGAAGGTCCTCGACATCCCGGACGAAGGCTGCTGGAACGTGCACGCCTCGCTGCTGCCGCGCTGGCGCGGCGCGGCGCCCATCCAGCGCGCGATCGAGGCCGGCGACGCCGAGACCGGCGTCTGCTTGATGAAGATGGAGAAGGGACTCGATACCGGCCCGGTGCTGCTGTCGCAGTCGCTGGCGATCGGCGAGCACGAGACCGGCGGACAGCTGCACGACCGCCTGGCCGAACTCGGCGCACAGGTGCTGTCCGATGGCCTGGGCCTGCTGCGCGCGGGCATCCGCCCGGTGCCGCGACCGCAGCCGGTCGCCGGCGTGACCTATGCCCACAAGCTCGACAAGGCGCAGGCCAGGCTCGACTGGTCGCAGCCGGCCGCGGTGTTGGCTCGAAAGGTCCGCGCGTTCAATCCCTGGCCGGTCGCCGAGGTGGTGCTCGCCGGCGAACGCCTGCGGATCCACGGCGCGGTGGCGGTCGATGCGCCGGCAGGTGCCCAGCCGGGCACGGTGCTGGCCGCCGGGCGTGACGGCATCGACGTCGCCTGCGGCGAAGGCGCGCTGCGCATCCGCGTGCTGCAGCGCGACGGCGGCAAGGCGATCACCGCCGCCGACTGGCTCAACGCCCGCCGCGACCTCGCCACGCGATGAGTGGCCGCGCGCCGCGTGCCGCCGCCGCGCGCGTGCTCGACGCGGTGCTGCACCACGGCCGGTCGCTGAAGGCCGAACTGTCGCGTGCCCTGCCGGCGCTGCCCGACCCGCGCGACCGCGCCCTGGTGGAAGCGATCTGCTTCGCCGCCCTGCGCCAGCGCGCGCGCGCCGACGCTGCGCTCGCGGCGTGGATGCCGAAGCCGCCGGGTCGCCGTGACGGCGACCTGCGCGCGCTGCTGCATGTCGGCTTCGCCCAGCTCGACCCGCTGGGACTGGCGCCGCACGCCGCGGTGGGCGAGACCGTCGACGCCGCCCGCGATATCGGCCGCGCGCACCAGGCGAAGCTGGTCAACGCCCTGCTGCGGCGCGCCCAGCGCGAAGGCCTTCCCGCATCCAGCCCCGCCGACGCCTGGCCGGCCTGGCTGCGCGACGGGGTCGCGGCCGACTGGCCCGGCGACGCCGATGCGATCTTCGCCGCCAGCGCGCTGCCGGCCCCGACCTGGCTGCGCGTGAACCGGCGGCGCGGCGGACGCGACGCGTACCTGGCCCGCCTGCAGGCAGCGGGCATCGAGGCCGTGGCCGACGACACGCTGGACGATGCGCTGCGCCTCCCGGCCTCGATCGCCGTCGGCGCGCTGCCCGGGTTCGCCGAAGGCGACGTGTCGATCCAGGACGGCGCCGCGCAGGCGGTTGCCGATGCGCTCGCGCCTCCCGCCGGTGCGCGCGTGCTGGATGCCTGCGCCGCGCCGGGCGGCAAGTCGGCCCACCTGCTCGAGCGCGATCCGACGCTGCGGCTCCTGGCGCTCGACGTCGATCCGGCCCGGCTGTCCCGCGTGCGCGACACCTGGCGGCGCCTGGACCTGGGCGAGGGCATCGATCCGGGCGTCACCGCGTGCGTCGCCGACGCGGCCGAGCCGGGCCCCTGGTGGGATGGCGAGCCGTTCGACGCGATCCTCGTCGACGCACCGTGCTCGGCGACCGGCATCGTGCGCCGCCAGCCCGACGTGCTGCTGCACCGGCGCGCCGCCGACATCGACGCCCTGGTCGCCCTGCAGGCGCGCCTGCTGGATACGGCGTGGACGATGCTGCGGCCCGGCGGCGTGCTGGTCTACGCCACCTGCTCGATCCTGCGCGCCGAGAACCATGCGCAGGTCGACGCCTTCCTGGCGCGGACCGTCGATGCGGTCGCCGATCCCCTGCCGGAGCACTTCGGCCGTGCGCCCGCGGGGGACTCCGCGCCGCACGCCCGCCAGCGCCTGCCTGGCGACGGCGGCATGGACGGGTTCTTCCTGGCCCGGCTGGCGAAGCGTCCGGGCTGAAACGGCGCGCGTGGCGCCTGCTCAGGCGCCTGCGGCCACGGCCCGGAAGTAGACCGCCTCGGTGGCATCGACGAAGCGTTCGATCCCGAACGCGCGCTCGGCATGCGCCCGCGCCGCCGCCCCCATCGCCGGCAGCCGGTCGCGCGCGTCCAGCAGCTGCAGGATGGCGTCGGCCACCCGCGGCGGACTGCGCGCCGGCACCACCCAGCCATCCACGCCGGGGTCGATGTTCTCCGGAAGTCCGGCGTAGTCGCTGACCAGCACGGGCTTTCCCATCGCCATCATTTCCCGGCAGGCGAAGGAAATGGTTTCCACGTCCCAGGACAGCACGAAGCCCGCGTCGAGCGCCGCCACCATCGGCCGGATGTCGTCGAGCAACCCGGCGAAGCGGACCTGCCCGCCCAGCTCCAGCGCTTCGATCCTTGCCAGTGCATCGTCGGCCGGCGGCTCGCCCGCGAGCAGCACGCTGACGCGTGCGCGTTGCACCTCCGGGAGCAGTGCGAGCGCCTCGACCAGGTCCATCCAGCCCTTGTAGGCGATGGTGCCGGCGTTGGAGCCGAGCAGCAGCACATCGTCTCCGCCGGCCCCCAGCCACTGCCGTCGGGCCTGGCAGCGTGCGTCATCCGGCCAGGGCCGGTAGCGCTCGAGGTCGACGCCGTTGGGCACGGCATCCATGGGCAGGCGACCGTAGGGCGTGTCGAGCAGGCGCTTGCGGGTGTCGTCGCAGACCGCGATGACGTGGTCGGTCCCGCGGCGGGCGCGCCACCAGGCGCCCACGCCGGACGCCGGTTTGGAGTTGTGCTTGGTGAACACGATCCGCGGCCGGACCGGCAGCCCGCGCAGCGCCGACAGCACCAGGCGGTGGTCCGCGGACCCGTTGACGTGGACGAGGTCGAAGCGCTCCTCGCGCAGCAGCGCGCGCAGGCTTGCGCGGGCGCGGCGGCGCGCGGCGAGCCGGCGGATCCCGTTGGGGAACGGCTGCGGCACCGCGGACACGCCTTCGAGCCCTTCGGCGCCGGCCAGCAGGCGGCTGCCCGGTGGAGCCGCGACATGGACGCGGTGGCGGCCGCCGAGTGCGCGCGCAAGCGCCAGCACATACGTGGTGTGGCCGCCGCCATGGCAATCGTGGAAGTTGGTGTAGAGGATCTTCATGGCGTCCGTTCGGAGTGCGGCGTGCCCTCGTGCAGCGCCTCCCGCCAGGCCTGGAACATCAGCACGCCCCAGAGGTGGGTGTGCCACTTGCGTTCGCCGGCCTGGAACGCCTGCCACAGCGCGCGGATCGGGGCGGGATCGAAATGCCCTTCCTCGCGCAGCCGGCGCGGATCCAGTTGCGCCTCGCCCCAGTCGCGCAGCGGCCCGCGCAGCCAATCGCCCACCGGCGCGCCGAAGCCGGATTTGGGCCGCTCGACCAGGGCGGTCGGCAGGTAGCGTTCCAGCAGCCGGCGTGGCAGGTGCTTGAGCCGGCCGTCGCGCCATTTCATCGCAAGCGGCAGCGACCAGGCGAACTCCGCCACGCGCCAGTCGAGCAGGGGCGCGCGCGCCTCCAGCGACGCCGCCATGCTCGCGCGGTCGACCTTGGCCAGGACGTCCTCGGGCAGATAGCAGGCGAAGTCGAGCGCCATCAGCGCGTCGGCGTCGCCGCCATTGCGCGGCAGCGCGGCGGGATCGTCATAGGCGGTGGCCAGGCGGTGCGCGCCGGTGACCACGGCTTCGGGATGCCGCCAGCGCTGCACGCGGCCCCGGGCGACGTCCTGGATGGATCGCTCCGCGAGCGCGCCGCGCAGCGCGGCCACGCCGCCCAGTCGGGCGCCTTCGCCGTGGTCGCGGGCCAGCAGCGCGCGCAGCGGTGCCGGCATGCGCGCGGCCAGGCTCCGGTTGCGCAGCGCACGCGCGTAGCGGCCGTAGCCGAAGAACAGCTCATCGCCGCCGTCGCCCGAAAGCGCCACGGTCACGTGGCGCCGGGTCAGCTGGCACAGCAGGGTGGTGGGCAGCTGGGAAGAATCGGCGAACGGCTCGTCGTAGATCTTCGGCATCCAGGGCACCAGGTCGAGCGCCGCGCGCCCGTCGACGTGCAGCCCGGTGTGTGCGGTTCCGAGATGCCGCGCGACGGCGGCGGCGTGCGCGCTCTCGTCGTGCACCGCGTTGTCGAAGCCGATCGAGAAGCTGCGCACCGGATGCGGCGACTGCGCCTGCATCAGCGCGGTGACCAGTGAGGAGTCCGTGCCTCCGGAAAGGAAGGCGCCGAGCGGCACGTCGGCTTCCATGCGCAGTGCGGTGGCGTCGCGCAGCAGCGCGTCGAGCGCATCCAGCGCCGCGGCCTCGTCGCCGGCGAAGCCTTCGGCGATCGCCGCCTCCTGGCGTTCGCGCGCGTTCCACCAGATCTGCTGGTCACCCGCCGGGTCGTGGCCCGCGGCGCCGGCGGCCACCCGCGACGCGTCGATGCGCAGCAGCCGGCCGGCGCACAGCTTGTGCACGCCACGCAGGATGGCGTGCGGCGCCGGGATGTAGTCGAAGCGCAGCAGCAGCGCCAGCGCGTCCGGATCGACCTCGGCCGACAGCGCGGGATGCGCGCGAAGCGCGGCCAGCTCGCTGCCGAAGACGAAGCTCCCGTCGGCGCACCAGCCGTAGTACAGCGGCTTCTTGCCGACGCGGTCGCGCGCCAGCCAGAGTTCGCGCGCATGCACGTCCCAGGCGGCAAAGGCGAACATGCCGTTGGTGCGCGCCAGCGCCGCGTCAACGCCCCATTCGGCGATCGCCGCCAGCAGCACCTCGGTGTCGGAGTGGCCGCGGAAGCCGTGGCCCAGGCCTTCCAGCTCCGCGCGCAGCGCGGCATGGTTGTAGACCTCGCCGTTGTAGGCCAGCTGCCAGCGGCCATCGGCCGAGGCCATCGGCTGGTGGCCGAGCGGGCTGAGGTCGAGGATCGACAGTCGGCGGTGGGACAGCACCAGGCCGGCGTCGGCGTCCGCCCAGGTGCCCGCGTCATCGGGCCCTCGGTGCGCGATGGCCGTGCCCATGGCGGCGCCCAGCGCGTGCAGCACGCCGGCATCTTCGGCACGGGGCGCCCAGGCACCTGCGATTCCGCACATGGCCGCGGCCTCAGTCGGCGCGCGCGGACGGCGGCGTCGCCACCGGCTGCCCGTTCTGCAGCAGCCAGAGCATGACCGTCTTCTGGCGCACGTAGTTGGCGCGCACATAGGCGTAGACCAGCCCGTGCCAGCCGTCGAGGAAGCCGGCGCGCAGCACGTAGCCGCGCCAGAAGCGCCAGGCCGGCGCCAGCACCAGCTTGCGCAACGAGGCGCGGCGGCCGCGGGCGAAGTCATGCTCGGCCATCATCCGCGCGTAGCGCTGGGTCTTGGCCAGCTGCTGCTCCAGCGAGCGGTAGGGATAGTGGACCAGGTCGCCCGCCAGGGTGGCCACGCGGCCGTCGACGCTGGCGGCTTCATGCACTTCGCGGTTTCCGCGCCAGCCGCCGCGTCGGCGGTCGAACAGGCGCAGCACCCGGTCGGGATAGGCGTTGCCGTGGCGGAGGAAACGGCCGAAGTAGTGGTCGAGCCGGGCGAAGCGGTAGCCCGCCGCGCCGTCGAAAGCAGCGGCGCGCGCGGCAAGGATCGACGTCCGCAGCGCGTCGTCCACGCGTTCGTCGGCATCCAGGCAGAGCACCCAGTCGTGCGTCGCCTGCCCGACCGCGAAGTCCTTCTGGCTGCGGAAGCCATCGAAGGCGCGCTGCAGCACCCGTGCGCCCGCGGCGCGGGCGATGGCTGCGGTGTCGTCGGTCGAGCCGGAATCGACCACGACGATCTCGTCGCAGAACGCGAGCGACGCCAGGCAGTCGCCGATCCGGTCGGCCTCGTTGAACGCGATAATGCAGGCCGAGAGGGCGGGCCCTGGGGCCGAGGACGTGTCGATGGCGGAATACCTGTTGTTCGCGACGGAACGCTATGCGCTGCCCATCCTGCAGCCGCTGGCCGATGCGCTGCAAGACGCCGGCCACGGCGTGCACGCCTGGCTGGTCGACGGCGCGGCGCAGTCGCGGCTCGCGGCGCCGGTGCGCGCGATCGCCAGCGCGCGCGAGGCCGTGGGATTGCGCCCGCGCGCGGTGTTCAGCGCCGCCAACTGGGTGCCGCCCTTCGTCGGCGGGGCCAAGGTGCAGCTGTTCCACGGCTTCAACGTCGAGAAGCGCGAGGACGCGCGCGGCCATTTCCGCCTGCGCGGACTGTTCGACCTGTACTGCACCCAGGGGCCGGCCACGACCGCGCCATTCCAGGCGCTGGCGAAGCAGGCCGGGCACTTCCAGGTGGTCGAGACCGGCTGGCCCAAGCTCGATCCGCTGTTCGGCCCGGAGCCACCGCTGGCGGCGTCACTGCGTGCGCAGGCCGGCGGCCGTGGCGTGGTGATGTCGGCGGCCACCTTCACCGAGCGGCTGAGCGCCGCGCCGCACCTCTACGAGGCGATCGCGGCACAGGTCGCCGATGGCCGGTACTACTGGCTGCTGACCCTGCATCCGAAATGCGCGCCGGCGCTGTTCGCGCGCTACCGCGCGCTGGCCGGCCCGAACGCGGCCTTCGTCGAGCCGGAGCAGCTGGTCGAGGCCCAGCGTGCCGCCGACGTGCTGCTGGCCGACACCACCTCGGTGGTCAGCGAGTTCGTCGTCCAGCGCAAGACCGTGGTGACCTTCCGCAACCGCGCGCCGAAGCCGCACATGATCGACTTCGACGATCCCGCGCAGCTGCCGGCCATGCTGGACCATGCGTTCGCGCCGGAGCCGGGACTGCAGGCCGCGCTGGCCGCCTACGCCGACAGCATCCACCCCTGGCGCGACGGGCGGTCCTCGCAGCGCGTGCTCGCCGCCACCGAGGCGCTGCTGGCCGGTGAGCTGGGCCGGCTGCGGCGGCGGCCGCTCACGGCCCTGTATCGCGGCCTGCAGATCCGTCGCGAGCTGGGGTACTGGGGACCGACGGGGCGTTGAGCTCGTTCTGCAGCAGCCACAGCCGGATGGTCTTCTGGCGCGCGTTGTCGGCGGTCACGAAGGCGTAGACCAGGCCGGCCCAGCCGTCGAGGAAACCGCCGCGCAGCACGTAGCCGCGCCAGAAGCGCCACCACGGCGCCACGACCAGCTTCGACAGCGTCGCGCGCCTGCCGCGGGCGTGGGCGTGCCCCGCCATCATCTGCGCGTACTGGCCGCCCTTGGCGAGCTGATGCTCGAAGGAGCGGAACGGGAGGTGCAGGAGGTCCCCGTCGAGCGAGCGCACGGGGCCGTCGACGGTTGCACGCTCGTGGATCTCGCGGTCGCCGCGCCAGCCGCCGCGGCGGCGGTCGAACAGCCGCATCTGCCGGTCGGGATAGGCATTGCCATGGCGCAGGAAGCGGCCGAAGTACGCCGAGCAGCGCGCGAACCGGTAACCCGCGGCGCCGCGGAAGCCGTCCGCGCGCGCGGTCCGGATCGCGGCGGCCAGCACGGGGCCGATGCGCTCGTCCGCGTCCACGCACAGGACCCAGTCGTGCGCGGCCTGTTCGACCGCGAACTGCTTCTGGCTGCGGAAGCCGTCGAATGGCCGCACCAGCACCCGGGCGCCCGCGGCTTCGGCGATCGCGCGGGTGGCGTCGGTGGAGCCGGAGTCGACCACGACGATCTCGTCGCAGAACGCCAGCGAGGCCAGGCAGTCGCCAAGGCGGTCGGCCTCGTTGAAGGTGATCACGGTGGCGGAGAGCGGCGGCATGGTCGGGCGGAGGGTGTTGGCACGGACCCGCGATTATCGCCCGCGGATTCGGGCCGATGCGTCGTGCGGGGGGCGTCGCGGTGTCATCGAGTCCGGCCATAATCGCGCCATGGAGCGCAAGCCCGAAGCCAGCGTCATCTTCACCACCTACAACCAGCCGGAGTGGCTGGAGAAGGTGCTGCACGGCTTCGCCGCCCAGGACCGCGACGACTTCGAAGTGCTGGTCGCCGACGACGGCAGCGACGCGCACACGCGCGAACGGCTGCAGGCGCTCATCCCGCGCCTGCCGATGCCGGTGCGCCACCTGTGGCAGCCCGACGAGGGCTTCCGCAAGTGCGAGGCCCTCAACAAGGCGATCGCCGCGGCGCGCGCGGACTACCTGGTGTTCACCGATGGCGACTGCATCCCGCGCGCCGACTTCCTGTCGACCCACCTGCGCGAGCGCGAGCGCGGACGCTTCCTCTCCGGCGGCTACCACAAGCTGCCGATGGCCACGAGCCGCGCCATCTCGGAGGAGGACGTCCGCAGCCAGCGCTGCTTCGACGCGAGCTGGCTGCACGCCGAAGGCATGCCGCGGTCGCATCGGGACCGCAAGCTCACCGCCGGCCCGGGCATGGCCCGCCTGCTCGACCTGGTCAGCCCGGCGCGCGCGAGCTGGAACGGCCACAACGCGTCGGCGTGGCGGCGCGACGTGCTCGCGGTCAACGGCTTCGACCAGCGCATGCGCTATGGCGGCGAGGACCGCGAGTTCGGCGAGCGCCTGGCCAACGCCGGCATCCGCGGCAAGCGCATCCGCCACCGGGCGATCGTGGTCCACCTCGACCACCCGCGCGGCTACGTGACCGCCGAGGGCGTCGCCTTCAACCGCGCGCTGCGCGAGGAGACCCGCCGAACCCGGCGGACCTGGACCGGATGCGGCATCGATGCCGGCCCGGCGCCGGACGTGCGGCCGGTCGCGACCATCGGGCAGGCCAGCCGCGCCTGACTGGCCCCGCGGGCCGCTACCAGCGCAGCGGCATCCGCGCCAGCTCGGCCGCCAGCCGGCCATGCAGCGCGCGGGCCTCGGCCTCGGGGATGAAGCGCAGGCGCAGCGGTTCCGAGCCCGGCCGGGCGCCCGCGGTATCGAGCCACAGGCTGGCCATGCCGAAGGCGCGGTCCAGTGGTGACTGCTCGAGGCGCAGGGCCTGGACCTTGTCGATCTCGGCGAAGCGCCAGTGCCGCGACCACCAGCCGCCGCGCACCGCCAGCATCCGGCCATCCAGCGCGTAGCCCGCGCGACCGGCATGGCGGCGCGCGGCGAACAGCGCCCAGGGCAGCCAGGCGAGCGCGGCCAGTCCGACCGGGCCGGCGTACCAGGAGGCCGCTGCCGCGGCCACCAGCGAGAACGCCGCGCCCGGCAGGGCCAGGCGCTGCCAGGCACGCCGATGCAGCCGACGCCAGCCGACCGGTGGCCAGGACGCGCCTGGAAGGACCTCGCGCACCAGCGCGTCGCAGGCCTCGGGCGTGGCGATCGGCGCCAGTTCGAGCAGCGCGCGCTGCTCGCCGGCCTCGCCCGCGCCGCCGACGGTATCGACCTGCAGCGTGCGCCGCCCGAGCAGCCGGTGCAGCAGCCCCTCGTGCAGGGTCCAGGCCTGGATGCGCCGCCGCGAGACGCTGGTGCGCAGGCGCGTCAGCAGGCCGCGCTCGACGGTCACGCGCCGCCCCTGCAGCAGCAGCCGGAAGCCGTGGTACTGGGTCAGCGCCAGCAGCACCGACAGCAGCCGCAGCAGGACCAGGGCGAACAGCACCAGCAGGGCCAGCGCCATGACCCGGACGGCCGCCCCGTGCACCAGGCTGCCCGCATAGCCCACGACCTGGCCGGCGTACTGGCGCACCAGGTCGGCCATGACGCGGTCGGGGAAGGCCTGCCAGGCCAGCGCGAAGGCGCCGGCCACCACGACCAGGCCGCGGTTGCTCACCAGCCCCAGCCGGACCTGTTCGCCGAAGGGCAGGGCCAGCAGGACCCGGCCGTCCGCGGGGTCGGCGTCGTCGGCGCGGGCATCGGCCGTGTCCGTGCCCGGGACCGCCGGCGTCGCGGCGCCGCGGGTGCGGATGAGTCGCTCGAGCGCGATCGCCTCGGCCATCGGCAGGACCCGCATCTCGGCCTCGGCCTTGGTGCCGCCGGCCGACTCCAGCCGGACCTCGGCGACGTCGAAGGCGCGGTGCAGCAGGGTCTGGTGCAGCGCGACGTTGTGGATCCGCGCGAACGGGATCTGGCGCACCTGCCGCTCGAACACGCCTTCCCGCACCACCAGCCGGTCCTCGTCGACCCGGTAGCGGAAGGTGTAGTACTGCCAGACGGCGCTGACCACCAGGGCCGCGACGCCGACCAGCGGCCACAGCAGGTAGCCGTCGTCGGCCCGGCCGCCCACGAACACCAGGACCACCAGCGGCACCAGGAACTGCCGCAGCTGCTGCAGCAGCACGAACAGCCAGGACCAGGGGTGCAGGCGGCGCTCAGCCGGCGGCGTGGTCATCGTCGTCCTGGTCGATCTGGCGCGCGAGGGTGTCGCGAAGGCGCGACGCATCCTCCGCATCCAGGCCGGCAACGGCGACGGCGCGGTCGCGCGTGCCGGCGGTGTGCACCACCAGGGTCGCGAGCCCGAAATGGCGCTCGAGCGGGCCGCGCTTCAGGTCGACGTGCTGGACGCGGGTGCGCGGCACCCGGGTCTCGACCTGCCACATGCGGCCGCGCCGATAGCCCAGCCCGGTGCCGTCGATCAGCCAGCGCGCGTAGCGGAAGCGCCGCAGGGCCATCCAGACGCCCCAGGCCGGGAGTATGACCAGGGCGGCGAAGGCCACCGGCATCGCCGGCAGCGGCCGCTCCAGCAGGACGCCGGCAAGGATGATGGCCGGCACCGCGAGCAGGCCCCAGCCGGCGGCGTCGGTGAGCAGGAACAGGGTGCGGGCCCTGGGCGGCAGGGACTGCCAGCCCTCGGCGTCGGCGCTCATCGTCCGGTCTCCAGGTCGCGATAGGGATTGGTTTCGCCGCTGCCCGGCGGGCGCAGGGTGTAGCGCTTGTAGGTCCACTGGTACTGCGCCGGCGCGCGCCGCGCCATCCGCTCCACGCCGGCATTCAGGGCGGCGACCGAAGCCGTGGTGTCGGGGTCGTGGATCGCCTCGGGTGCCGGGTCGATGCGCAGGGCATAGGCCAGGTCCGGCCCCTCCAGCCGTTCGCAGCTGCAGAACAGCACGGTCGCGCCGCTGCGCTCAGCCAGGCGCGAGAGCAGCGTCATGGTGAGCGCCTGCCGCCCGAAGAACGGGGCGAACACGCCATCGCCGGCCTTCGGCTGCTGGTCGGGGAGGATTCCGACCACGCCGCCATCCTTCAGGGTCTTGAACAGCTGGCGGATGCCCGGACCTTCGGCGCGGACCTGGGTGACCCGCCCGGCGTCGGCGTCGGCGCGCACCCGGCGCAGGAAGGCTTCACCCACCTTCGACTCCGGCGGCTTGTAGAGGATCGCCAGCGGGGTGCGTGCGGCGAGCCACTGGTTGAGCAGCTCCCAGTTGCCGTGGTGCGGAGCCGCCACGATCAGGCCGCGGCCCGAGGCCAGGGCCGCGTCGAACAGGACTTCCCCGTGGCGCTCGCGGATCAGCGCGAGGTTGTCGGCGTGCGGGCGCGTCCACAGCCGCAGGGTCTCCACCGCCTGCCGTCCGGTCGTGCGCATCACCTCGCGGTGCAGCGCCTGGCGGGCGGCGGGGTCCAGCGCGGGCAGGGCGAGCTCCAGGTTGCGCAGCGCGACCACGCTCTCGCGTGTGCCCAGGCGCCGCGCCAGGCCACCCAGGCCATCGCCGAGCGCGCGCTGCAGCGGCCACGGCAGGCGACCCACCGCCGTGGCCATGGCATGCAGGAGGCTTGCGAGCAGGTCGGTCATTGGCGAGAGTCTATCCGGCCCTGAATGCCGCCCGGAGGACCCGATGCTCCTGCTGCTGCAGCGCGTGACCCGCGCCTGCGTCGAGATCGACGGCGGGACCGTCGGCCGCATCGGGCCGGGCCTGCTGGTGCTGGCGGGCATCGAACCCGGGGATGGCGACGCCGAGGTCGCGCGCATGGCGCGGCGCCTGCTGGCCTACCGGGTATTCGCCGACGACGCGGGAAGGATGAACCGGTCGCTGTCCGACACCGGCGGAGGGCTCCTGCTGGTGAGCCAGTTCACCCTGGCCGCGGACACGCGTTCCGGGCTGCGACCGGGCTTCAGCACCGCCGCGGCACCTGCCGAGGCTGAACGCACGTTCAGCGCCCTGGTCGCGGAATGCCGGCGCCTGCATCTCCGGGGGGTGGAAACCGGCCGCTTCGGGGCCCATATGTCGGTAAGCCTGACCAACGATGGTCCGGTCACCTTCCTGCTGCGTTCCTGACCCCACGCGCCGGATGGTATAATTACGGGTTCACTTTTTCCTAGGTGTGCGCCACATGGCGAACGAGCGTCCAGCCCCCCAGTCCGACATCAAGCTCCTGATTTCAAAGGGGCTGGAGCAGGGCTACCTGACCTATGCCGAGGTCAACGACCACCTGCCCGACGACCTCGTCGATCCGGAGCAGATCGAAGACATCATCGGCATGATCAACAGCATGGGCATCCAGGTCCATGAGACCACGCCGGATGCCGAGACCCTGCTGCTGGCCGGCGAGTCCGATGGTGGCCGCGATGTCGACGACACCGCCGCGGAAGAAGCCGCCGCCACGCTCACCGCGCTGGACGGCGAGGGCGGCCGCACCACCGATCCCGTGCGCATGTACATGCGCGAGATGGGCACGGTCGAACTGCTGACCCGCGAGGGCGAGATCGCCATCGCCAAGCGCATCGAGGAAGGCCTGAACCAGATGGGCGCCGCCCTGGCCAGCTTCCCCTGGTCGGTCGAGATGCTGCTGGAGGACTACGAGCTGCACAAGGCGGGCAAGAAGCGCCTGGCCGAGATCGTGGTGGGCTTCACCGATGGCCTGGACGACCCCGAGCCGCCGGCCCCGCCCGCGCCCGCGCCCGAGCCCGTCGCCGCGGCCGCCACCGCGACCGATGACGACGCCGAGGCCGAGGAAGAGGAAGAAGACACCGCGGCCGAGGAACCCGGCCCCACCGGCCCGGATCCGGCCGAGGTCGCGCGCCGCATGGAAGAAATGGCCACCGCGTACGCGAAGTTCCAGAAGACCGTGGCCAAGAGCGGCCCCGAGGCCAAGCCGGCGCTCAAGCTGCGCGAGGAGATGGCGGCCACCTTCACCAGCCTCAAGCTGCCGCTGCCGCTGACCGACGTGCTGGTGCGCAAGCTCCGTGACGTGGTCGGCGAGATCAAGGACCACGAGCGCCGCATCCTCGACCTGTCGACCCGCGTGGCCAAGATGCCGCGCAAGGATTTCATCCGCGCGTGGGACGGCAACCAGACCAACCTCGAGTGGGTCGACGAGCTGCTCAAGCGCAAGCAGAAGTGGGCCAGCGGCCTGCGCGACGTCAAGGACCAGATCGTCGCCGAACAGGAAGCCACCCTCGCGATCGAGAAGGCGATGATGGTGACCCTGGGCGACCTGCGTGAGATCAACCGCGCGATGGCCTACGGCGAAGCCAAGGCGCGCAAGGCCAAGAAGGAAATGGTCGAGGCCAACCTGCGCCTGGTGATCTCGATCGCCAAGAAGTACACCAACCGCGGCCTGCAGTTCCTCGACCTGATCCAGGAAGGCAACATCGGCCTGATGAAGGCGGTGGACAAGTTCGAGTACCGCCGCGGCTACAAGTTCTCGACCTATGCCACCTGGTGGATCCGCCAGGCGATCACCCGCTCGATCGCCGACCAGGCCCGCACCATCCGCATCCCGGTGCACATGATCGAGACGATCAACAAGTTGAACCGCATCTCCCGCCAGATGCTCCAGCAGTTCGGCCGCGAGGCCACGCCGGAGGAGTTGGCGAAGGAGATGGACATGCCCGAGGACAAGATCCGCAAGGTCATGAAGATCGCCAAGGAGCCGATCTCGATGGAGACTCCGATCGGCGACGACGAGGACTCGCACCTGGGCGACTTCATCGAGGACACCAACGTGGAGTCCCCGATCGAGGCCACGACCAACACCAACCTGCAGGAGACCGTGCACGAGGTGCTGGCCGGCCTCACGCCGCGGGAGGCCAAGGTGCTGCGCATGCGCTTCGGCATCGACATGAATACCGACCACACCCTCGAGGAAGTGGGCAAGCAGTTCGATGTCACCCGCGAGCGCATCCGCCAGATCGAGGCCAAGGCGCTGCGCAAGCTGCGCCATCCAAGCCGATCGGAGCAGCTGCGGAGCTTCCTCGACATCGACTGAGCCCTGCGGGCACCCGGCAATGAAAGAAAGGCGCACTCCGGTGCGCCTTTCTGTTTTTCGGCCTCGGGGGGTGCCGGCAGGGTCGGTCCCAACGGAGTCTGAATGGGACCGGCATCCCAGCCGCCGTCTTCGCATGGCCACCACGCGGCCACATGCATTGTGCGTCCCACGGCGCACCAAGGCGCCCGGAACAGGAGACCACATGAATACCACCGCCAAGACCCTCATCGCCTTCGGCTTCGCCGCTGCCCTTGCCGCCTGCAGCAACACCGACCAGGCCGCCAACTCCGCCCAGGAAGCCGCCGAGTCGGCGACCGAAGCGCACGAAGCGGCGGCCAACGCCTCCGCCACGGGCGACATGGCGGCGACCTCGTCGGCCCAGGCGGCCGCCGATGCCGCTGATGCCGCGGCCGATGCGGCCTCGCACATCGCCGGCCAGGTCGACACCGGCGACGAGCTGACCCGCCGCGAGGACCTTGCCGACGCCGCCGAGAAGGCTGCCGACGCGGCCGAGCAGGCGCAGGACGCCGCCGAGGAGGCCAATGCGGCCGCCGACGGCGAGAACAACACCGACGGCATGTAATTCCGTCGAAATCGCGAGCCGTGCGGCGGGGTTCCCGCCGCACGATCGGATCGCGTGGTCGTGGCCAGTCACTCGTCGTCTGGTCGCGGCCGCGCGATTTTTTTTGCATGTTCGGGCGTCGTCGGCCGCGGGTTCCGGTGCATGACTACAATCTGCACCCGCGGGCCTATAGCTCAATGGTCAGAGCAGAGGACTCATAATCCTTTGGTTCCAGGTTCGAGTCCTGGTGGGCCCACCAACCGCACGCCGCGACCCCGACCGGGTCTCCCCGGTCCCGCAGTGGCACAATGGCGCTCTTTTCCGGCGCCTGCGCCGCACTGACCCGGGAGTCCCATGACGCGTCCTTCCTCCCTCGATCGCGAGCAACTGCTGGCCTGTGGCCGCGGCGAAATGTTCGGCGAAGGCAATGCCCGCCTGCCGGCCCCGCCGATGCTGATGATGGACCGCATCTCGCACATCTCCAGCGAGGGCGGCGCCTACGGCAAGGGCGTGATCCGGGCCGAGCTCGACATCAGTCCC
This sequence comes from Luteimonas sp. MC1750, assembly GCF_016615955.1. Lineage (NCBI taxonomy): Bacteria > Pseudomonadati > Pseudomonadota > Gammaproteobacteria > Lysobacterales > Lysobacteraceae > Luteimonas > Luteimonas sp. MC1750. Next base: position 2,747,811 of record NZ_CP067113.1, on the reverse strand, counting down.
GACCTCTGGTTCTTCGACTGCCACTTCCTCGGCGACCCGGTGATGCCCGGCTGCCTGGGCCTTGACGCGATGTTCCAGCTCGCCGGGTTCTACTTGCCCTGGCTGGGCGAGCCGGGCCGTGGTCGCGCGCTGGGTTGCGGGGAGCTGAAGTTCTCCGGCCAGGTGCTGCCGACGGCCAGGCAGGTCGGCTACGAGATCGACATCAAGCGCGTGATGCGCGGCAAGGTCCCGCTGGTGATCGCCGACGGTCGCACCTTCGTCGACGGCAACGAGATCTACTTCGTCAGCAGCATGCGCGTGGGCCTTTTCCGGAACCTCGAGGACAACTGATGCGCCGGGTAGTCGTGACAGGCATGGGCATCGTGTCCTGCCTTGGAAACAAGCTCGACGACGTCTCGCGCGCGCTGCGCGAGGGTCGCAGTGGAATCACCGCGGTGCCGGAATACGCGGAGCTGGGCCTGCGCAGCCAGGTCGCCGGCGTGCCGGCGATCGACCTCGAGGCCGAGATCGACCGCAAGCGCAAGCGCTTCATGGGCGATGCCGCGGCCTACGCGTGGGTCGCGATGCGCGATGCCATCGACCATGCCGGCCTCGCGCTGGACCAGGTCAGGCATCCGCGCGTGGGCGTGATCGCGGGTTCGGGCGGCGGCTCGGCCGAGTGGCAGGTGGCGACCGCCGACCTGCTGCGCGACAAGGGCGTGCGCAAGGTCGGTCCCTACATGGTCCCGCGGACGATGTGCTCGACGGTCTCGGCCACGTTGGCGACGGCTTTCGGCATCCTCGGCCTCAGCTATTCCATTTCCGCCGCCTGCGCGACGTCGGCGCACTGCATCGGCGCGGCGGCGGACCTGATCCGCCACGGCGCGCAGGACGTGGTGTTCGCCGGCGGCGGCGAGGAGGAGCACTGGGCGATGAGCGTGATGTTCGACGCGATGGGCGCGTTGTCGTCCGGCTGGAACGACACGCCTGCGGTCGCCTCGCGTCCCTATGACGCCGGCCGCGACGGCTTCGTCATCGCCGGCGGCGGCGGCATGCTGGTGCTCGAGGACTACGAGCACGCCAAGGCCCGTGGCGCCACGATCCACGCCGAGCTCGTCGGCTATGGCGTCACCTCCGACGGCGCCGACATGGTCGCGCCGAGCGGCGAGGGCGCGGTGCGCTGCATGCAGAACGCGCTGGCGACGGTGAAGACGCCCGTCGACTACCTCAACACCCATGGCACCTCGACGCCGCTGGGCGACATCGTCGAGCTGGAAGCGGTGCGCGCGGCGTTCGGCGACGCGGTGCCGCCGCTGTCGTCGACCAAGGCGCTGACCGGGCACTCGCTCGGCGCGGCCAGCGTGCACGAGGCGATCTACAGCCTGCTGATGATGCGCGACGGCTTCATCGCCGGCTCCGCGCACATCGACGATCTGGACCCGCGCGCGGAAGGTTTTCCGATCGTGCGCGAGAGCCGCGAGGCGAAGCTGGACACGGTGATGTCGAACAGCTTCGGCTTCGGCGGCACCAACGCCAGCCTGGTGTTCGCGCGCGTCTGACGCGCGCGTCGGGGCGGCTGCGCCGCGGCGCTGCGGCGTGGGTCGCTGCGGCGCGCAGGGCGCTGCGGCACGGCGCGTCCGGGATCCATCGTTCCATGGCCGCGCACCCGCGGCCTTCGGCGTCGACGTAGATTGGATGCATCCCCCGCTGGAGCATCCGGACCCCTCCCATGAGCAGCCTGTTCAACCACTACGACCTTGCGGGCCTGGCGCTGCGCAACCGCATCGTCATGGCGCCGATGACGCGCTCCCGCGCGGTGACCACCGTGCCCGACGCGCTGACCGCGACCTACTACGCGCAGCGCGCCAGTGCGGGGCTGATCGTCACCGAGGGCGCGCAGGTGTCGGAGCAGGCGCGCGGTTACCTGTTCACGCCGGGCCTGCATTCCCGGGCCCAGGTCGCGGGCTGGAAGTCGGTCACCGATGCCGTGCATGCCAAGGGCGGCGCGGTGTTCGCCCAGCTCTGGCACGTGGGTCGCCTGTCGCACGTGTCGCTGCAGCCGGGCGAACGCGCCCCGGTGGCGCCGGTGGCCAAGGCCGCAGCCGGCGTCCAGGCCTTTGGCTACCGCGAGGACGGAACCCCCGGGCAGATGCCCGCCAGCACGCCCAGGGCGCTCGGCGCGGGTGAGATCCCGGGCATCACTGCGGACTTCGTCGCCGCGGCGCGCAACGCGGTCGACGCCGGCTTCGACGGCATCGAGATCCATGGTGCCAACGGCTACCTGTTCGAGCAGTTCATCAACGGCGGGCTCAATACGCGCGACGACGCCTACGGCGGCTCGATCGCCAACCGCCTGCGCTTCGTGCTCGAGACCGTGGACGCGGTGGTGGCGGCGATCGGCAGCCAGCGGGTTGGCATCCGCCTGTCGCCCTTCAACCGCATCTTCGACATGCCCGCCTTCGAGGACGAGGCCGATACCTGGATGGAGCTGGCGCACGAGCTTGCGGGGCGCGGGCTGGCCTATGTCCACCTGAGCAACCGCGAGGCGATCCTGGCGGCAGCGGGTGAACGCTTCATCCGTGAGTTCCGCGCCGCCCATGGCGGGACGCTGATCCTCGCCGGCAACTACACGCGCGCCACGGCGGAGTCCGACCTCGCTGCCGGTCTCGCCGACCTGGTCGCGTTCGGTCGGCCCTTCATCGCCAACCCCGACCTGGTGGAGCGCCTGCGCAATGGCTGGCCGCTGGCGGACGCCGATGGCGCCACCTTCTATGGCGGGAACGCGACCGGCTACACCGACTATCCGGCCTACAGCGAAGAGATCGCGTCCGCCTGAGGGAGGTCGCGTGGTCAGGCCATGGCGCGGGGCGCCGTGCCATGGGATGGCTCCGCCGCCTGCGTGTGGGTCTGTGCAGGCATGTCCATGTCCCTTCCCGAGACCGTGTGCTCTGGCCGCCTGCTGCGCACAAGGGCGTCCTCGACGGGTGGGCCCAAGGCGTCTGCCATCGGCATCCACGCGCGACGCTGCGCGGGGTCGTCCAGCCGGCCCTGGACCAGGAACACGCGTGCCTGGTTCCCGCCCGGGCGAGCGTCGCCCACCAGCACGTGGTCCACACTTGAAAGGCGGTGCTCGACCGCCAGTCGCAACAGCGCGCCAGCGACCCGCTCGCGGTCGCAGTCCGACAGGCCAGATGGCGCATCCAGCTGGCCCAGCCGGCCCCTGATCCGGTCCAGCAGACCCCGGTGCGCCGGCGACAGGGCTGGAGGGAGTTCGTCAGCCACCGGCGGCGGCAGCGCGCGGCGACCCGGCGTGAGGTCGAGCGCCGCCCGCCAGGTTGGCGCGTCGACATCGCCGGAGGCCGGCAGGCCGTGCTCCTGCTGGAACCGCAGCACGGCGCCCTGCATCGACAGGCGGTACACCCCGTCCACGGCGATCGGCGTGTCCCCGGCACCGCGGTAGCCGGCGGCGACCAGTGCCCGCTGGACCGCTGCCACCCGCTCCCCGGACTCGCCCACGCGCTGCACACCGTCGTCGACGACCGCGCGCGGCTCGACGCCGGCGCGATGCGCCGCCTGCACCGCGAGTCGACCTTCGACGAGGTCGAGCAGGTAGTGCTCGAACTGCTGGTAGTAGCGGGTGTCGATCTCGATGTGCACATGCTTGCCGGCCGACGCACCAAGGCCGATGTTGTTCTGCGTGCCCAGCGACTGGCCGTAGGCCACCGTGTCACCGGGCTGGACCGCGATCGGGCCGAGATGCCGGATCCGGGCGACGGGCGGGCCATCGGCGGTTTCGTGGATGTCGACCACGCCGTTGGCGGCATCGACCCGGCCGATGACGCCGGCGAGCGGCGAGGGCACGTCCACGCGCCGCGTGTCGCGTGCGGACATGTCGTCGAGGATGAAGTCCTTGATCAGCAGGACCTGGTCCGGTTGGAGGCTGCGGTACTTGTCGACGCGGCGGTCCAGGACTTCCTGGAACTCCCCGCCCACGACGGCATAGGAGCGCGTCAGCACGTTCTCTGCGCCCCTCGGCACCCCGTCCTCCAGCACGGCACTGAAGTTCCGCTTGGGATGATGCGTGTGGAGGCTGTCCAGGTCGGACACCGGTCCGTTCGCGACGGCCGTCGCGGGGGGCGCGCGACCGGATTGTGTAACCCGGTAGGCGCTCGGATATTCCTGGGGCATTGGACGTTCCTTGTCGTGCCGTTGCTACCTGCAGCGTCTGTACGTGTACGCGCGCTCTCCGTTGGTGATCGTCAGCGCGTCGCCCCGCAGGACATAGATGTCGGCCTCGCCTTGGATCTCTTCGGGGGCGATGTCGGAGATCGTCACCACGCGCCAGGCCATCGGCGACTCCGCGATCGGCTTGATCGACCGCACCGTGTCGTTGTTCTCGTACCCGTGCAGCACGGCCGGGGTGATCTGGATGCGCATGTCGCTGTCCGACGGGCCATCGTCGACGCAGGCCAATGGGTAGGCGTCCCAGACCCCCAGCATTTCCGCGGGAAACCGCGGCTGACCCGGGGCAGGGTCTGCGGCCGAGGCGAGCAAGGGCGTCGACAGCAGCAGGGTGATCGCGAGCCGTGGGCAGATACGCATGACGTCCTCCATGACATTCAATCGTCCGCCGAGCCTAGCACCGCCACGGCCGCGCGCAGAAGTCGGTGTTCGCCGCGTATCGCCGGCCGCTTCGGGACCGCGGGATCGGTGCGATAGTCGTCGTCCGCGACCGAGCGCCGGAGAGCCGCCATGATCGAACTCGTCATTCCGCAGCGCCGCCGTGACCTTGGCGCGTTCGAGGTCGGCCGCGTGCTGCCGTTCGCGAAGCGGCGCATGGTCGGGCCCTACATCTTCTTCGACCGCATGGGGCCGAAGGCGATCGCACCGGGCCTGCCGCTGGAGGCGGACGTGCGTCCGCATCCGCACATCGGCCTGTCGACGATCACCTACCTGTTCCACGGCGAGATCATGCATCGCGACAGCCTCGCCTCCGAGCAGGCGATCCGCCCGGGCGAGGTCAACTGGATGACCGCGGGGCGGGGCATCACGCACTCGGAACGCTTCGAGGAGCTGCGCGCGCATGGCGGGCCGCTCGACGGGATCCAGGCCTGGGTGGCGCTGCCCGACGGGCGCGAGGAGATCGATCCCGGGTTCTGGCACTACGGCAGCGAGGCGCTGCCGGTGTTCGACGGCGACGGCATCGTGGGTCGGCTGATCGCGGGGCGGCTGGCCGGGGTCGAGTCGCCGGTCAGGGTCGATTCGCCGCAGTTCTACGTGCACTGGCAGCTGCGCGGCGGGTCGCGCGCGTCCCTTCCGGCGGAGTACAGCGAGCGGGCCGTCTACGTGGCCGATGGCAGCGTGGAGGTGGATGGCCAGCGCGTTGAGGCCGGCAGCATGGCCGTGCTCGCGCCCGGTCGCGCGGCCACGGTGGCCGCACGCGGGGACGCGGTGGTCATGGCGCTCGGTGGCGAGCCGGTCGGGCCGCGCCACATCGACTGGAACTTCGTCTCGTCCTCGAAGGAGCGCATCGCGCAGGCCCGCGCCGACTGGGCGGCGGGGCGCATGAAGCTGCCGGACCTGGACGACGGCGAGTTCATTCCGCTGCCGCCAGCCTTCGGCGCGGCGCCGGAGCCGATGTCCTGAGCCACGCCGCCGGTCCCATCGCGGGACGCGGCCGGCGGCTGCCTGGTCAGGGGGCCGGGCGGAACGTCACCTTCGTCGAGATCGCGACGTCGTCCGGGATGATCGAGACATCGCCCCAGTCCCCGGCCCCGACGCCGAAGTCCAGGCGCTTCACCGTCGCCCGCCCCTGAAGCACCGGATTGGCGCCGGGCGTCCAGGTGAAGGCCAGCGCCACCGGCTTCTTCACCCCACGCAGCTCCAGCGTGCCGTCGGCGACGTAGCGGTTGTCGCCCAGGCTGCGGAAGCCGCTCGCGGTGTAGCGGGCGGTGGCGAACCGCGCGACGTTGAAGAAGTCGGCGGTCCCGAGGGTGCTGTCGCGGTCGCCGTTCTTCGTGTCGGCGGTGGTGAGCGGGATGGTGACGTCGAGCTTCGCGGCCTGCGGCGCCGCGGGATCGAAGCTCAGCGAGGTGCTGAAGCCGGGGAACAGGCCGACGAAGGTCTCGCCCTGGTATTCACTGGCGAAGCTCAGCGCGCCCGATGCCTGGACGTAGTCGGCGGCCAGGGCGGGCGTGGCGAAAGCGGCGAGGCCGGCGGCCAGCGCCAGCGGAAAGGTACGGTTGCGAATGCCCATGTCAGTTCTCCGGGTTGGGGGCGTGGGCACGGCGCGCGGGGAGCATGCGGCGCAGCGTGTCGTCGCCCTGGAACAGGTGGTGGTAGAAGGCGGCGCCGGCATGCGCCAGCACCAGGAGCAGCAGCAGCCAGAAGCCGTATTCGTGCACGGCGATCGCGGTCGCGGCCAGCTCCTCGCTGCGCCCGGCGATCGCCGGCAGGTTGAACTGCTTGAACCACTGCAGCGGATAGCCGGACGCCGAGTTGAACACCCAGCCGCTGACCGGGATCGCGAACAGCAGCGCGTACATCGCCCAGTGGGTGGTCGAGGCGATGCGCGCCTGCCACGTCGGCGTGCCGGCAACCGGTGCCGGGGCGCCGGCGAACAGGCGCCAGGTCAGGCGCAGCGCGACCAGCGCCAGCAGGGTCAGCCCCAGCGACTTGTGCAGCGCGTAGGCATTGATCTTCGCCGGCGTGGGCGGCATGTCGACCATCGTGAGGCCCAGCCAGGCCATCCAGCCGATCAGGCCCACGATCGCCCAGTGCAGCAGCATGCTGATGGGGCCCCAGCGATCGGAAGGGTTGCGCAGTTGCATGGCGTGGCTCCGTCTTGAGGGTGGGATTATCCGAGACGCGGCAGGTCGAAGACGAGGATCTCGGCGCCGTCGCCGCGCTCGATGTCCACGCGCGGCTCGTCGGCGTACAGCAGGGCGTCGCCGGCGGACAGGCTCCTGCCGTTGACCATGGCCTGGCCGCGCGCCATGTGCACATAGGCGAGGCGGCCGGGGCCGATGTCCAGCGCCGCGGCTTCGTCGCCGTCGAACAGGCCTGCGTACATGCGCGCATCCTGCTGCAGGCGCACCGAACCGTCATCGCCACCGGGACTCGCGACCAGGCGCAGGCGCCCGCGCTTGTCGGCTTCGGGATACGCCTTCTGCTCGTAGCCGGGCTGGATGCCCATCGTGTCCGGGATGATCCAGATCTGCAGGAAATGCGTGGTCCGGTCGGCTTCGTGGTTGTACTCGGAATGGGTGACGCCGCTGCCGGCGCTCATGCGCTGCACGTCGCCCGGCACGATGCTGGCGGCGTTGCCCATCGAGTCCTTGTGCGCCAGGCTGCCCTCGAGCACGTAGCTGATGATCTCCATGTCCCGATGGCTGTGGGCACCGAAGCCCTGGCCGGCCTGCACGCGGTCTTCGTTGATGACACGCAAGGGCCCCCAATGCATGTGGGCGGGATCGCGATAGTCGGCGAAGGAGAAGCTGTGCCAGGACTCGAGCCAGCCGTGGCTGGCGTGGCCGCGTTCGCTGGCGGGGCGCAGGGTGATCATGGAATGGCTCCGGTAACTGGGCGGGGATGCCGCGGTGGAGCCAGTCTGATTGTGCTAGCTTTCGGGATAAACAAGCATGAAAGGACATCATTGTTCTATAAATGCCGCTAAAGATAGTTTCAGCAGGTGAATTCCGCAGTAGATGCACCAATCCGCTGTTGTTCTGAAAATGTGACCATTCGTTCCAAAAGAGGTGTATGCAAAGTCAATAATGGAACGATACCCTGTGCTCCTGGTCGGCGCGGCCTGTCCCGCCGGCCTCCCAGCATTCACCACCCATGCCTACCTTCCGGAGTTCCGATGAACATCAACCGCCTGTCCCGCGGCGTCCTCGCCGCCGCCCTCCTCACCGCTTCGGCCTACGCCCTGGCCGCGCCGGTCACCTACACCATGGACCCGGCCCATACCGACGTGGTCGCGCAGTGGAGCCACTTCGGTTTCTCCAACCCGATCGCGCACTTCGGCCAGGTCGAGGGCACGATCACCTATGACCCGGACAACGTCGCCGCCTCGAAGGTCGAGGTCGTGATGCCGCTGGCCGGGCTGTCCTCCCACGTCAAGGCGTTCGACGAGCACCTGCGCAGTGCCGATTTCTTCGACGCGGAGAAGTTCCCGCAGGCGACCTTCAAGAGCACCTCGGTCGAAGCCGCGGGCGAGGGCAAGCTCAAGGTCACCGGCGACCTGACGATCAAGGACATCACCAGGCCGGTGGTGCTCGACGCCACGATCAACAAGGTCGGCAGCAACCCGATGACCCAGCAGCCGGCCGCCGGCTTCGACGCCGTGGCCACCATCAAGCGCACGGAGTTCGGCCTGGGCATGTACGCGCCGAACGTCAGCGACGAGGTCCAGCTGCGCATCACCACCGAGGCTTCGGTCCCCAAGCAGGACAAGTAAGCCCCCCAGCGCGCGCGAAACCGGCGCGCCTCCGAAGGCCGCCGCACGGGATGCGGCGGCCTTCTGCCGTCCGCGCCATGGACGTCGACCCGGTGCCTCGCGGACCTCGGGTCAGTCCGTGGCGTCCAGGTGGGACGGGTCGCGCGCGACTGCCCGCAGCGCAAGGTCGACGGCCGCCAGGCCGTCGCGTTCCAGGTCGATGTGCCCGGGATCCAGCAGGAACATGCGCAGGGCCCCCGAGATCACGAAGTGCAGGGTGCGCGCGCAGCTCTCGGCGGCCATGCCCTCGCGCAGCTGGCCGAGCACCTCGGCGCGCGCGAACGCGGCGGAAATCCGCGCGTGCGTCTGCCGCATGCCGCTCTGCCGAAGGCGGCTGATCATGTCGCCCTTGGCGGCAACCTCGCAGCGCAGTTCGATCACTTCCAACGCGTTGCGCACGCGCTCCACCTTGCTCAGGTCGGCGAACGAGGTGTGCAGCAGCTCGCGCAGGTCGCGGAGCGGCGTGGTGCCGTCGGCACGCGACACGCGCTCCAGGCCATGGAAGAAGGGCACGCTGACCCGGTTGACCATGGCCTCCAGCACTTCGTCCTTGTTCTTGAAGTGCCAGTAGACCGCGCCGCGGGTCACGCCGGCACGGGCGGCGATGGCCTCCAGGCTGGTGCGCGACAGGCCGTGCTCCAGGAAGCAGTCCTCCGCCGCGTCGAGGATGTCCTCGCGCGTTTCCTGTGCGTCTTCTTTCGTCCTGCGCGCCATCTCAGTGTTCCAGTGATAGGCCGGATCCGGCCTTTGACAAACATACATTCATGTATGTATATTACACCTCATTCCTCTGTACGCCCAGTGCCGACCCGCGGTCCGCGGATCACGCGCATCTGGGCGTGCTCCTTTTTCAAGCTTCGACAAGGCCTTCCATGACCACGATCCGCGTCCTACCCCTGCTTGCCGTGCTCTCACTCGCCCTCGCCGCCTGCGGTGGCGGACAGCAGGGCGGCGAGCCTCCGAAGCCTGCGGTGACCGTGGCAACCCTGTCCGCGCAGCCGGTCACGCTGTCGCGCGAGCTGCCCGGCCGCACCAGCGCCTGGCTCGTGGCCGAAGTGCGCCCGCAGGTCAACGGCCTCGTGGCCAAGCGCCTGTTCACCGAAGGCGCGATGGTGGAAGCGGGGCAGCCGCTGTACCAGATCGACGACGCCACTTATCGCGCCGCGGCCAACAGCGCGCGCGCCCAGCTCAGCCGCGCCGAAGCGACGCGCACCGCCGCGCGCCTGACCGCCAACCGCACCGCCGAACTGGTGAAGGTGTCCGCGGTCAGCAAGCAGGACCACGACAACGCCACCGCCGCCTTGGCCCAGGCCGAGGCCGAGGTCGGCGCCGCGCGCGCGGCCCTGGATGCCGCCAACGTGACCCTGGGACATGCACGCATCACCTCTCCCATCAACGGCCGCATCGGCAAGTCCAGCGTGACACAGGGCGCCCTGGTGACCGCCAACCAGCCGGCGCCGCTGGCGACCGTGCAGCAGCTCGACCCGATCCACGTCGACCTGACCCAGTCCAGCGCGGAGCTGCTGGACCTGCGCCGCGCGCTGGCCGAAGGCCGGCTGGAGCGTCCCGAAGCCATGCCGGTGACCATCCTGCTGGAAGACGGCAGCCGCTTCGCCCACGCGGGCGTGCTGAAGTTTTCCGAAGTCGCGGTCGACCCCACGACGGGCAGCTTCTCGTTGCGCGTCGAGGTGCCCAATCCCGACCACGTGCTGATGCCCGGCATGTACGTCCGCGCCGCGCTCGGCAGCGGGGTGCGCCAGGACGCGGTGCTGGTGCCGCAGCGCGGCATCGCGCGCGACCCGAAGGGCAACACCTCGGCGATGGTGGTCAATGCCCAGGGCGTGGTCGAACAGCGCCCGGTCGTGGTCGGCCAGGCCATCGGCGACCAGTGGCTGGTGGAGTCGGGTCTCGCGGCCGGCGACCGCGTCGTGGTCGAGGGCCTGCAGAAGATCCAGCCCGGCGCCGAAGTCGAGGTGACCGCCGAGATGGCGCAGAAGCCTGCGGCGGGCCAGGCGCCTGCGCCTGCGGCCGCGGCTGCAGCCGCGAACATCGCCGATGCGGCCGATGCCGCCGACCCCGCCGGCACCGCCGGTGCGACCACCGACGCAGTGCAGGAGTAAGGGCGCGCCATGGCACGTTTCTTCATTGACCGACCCATCTTCGCGTGGGTCATCGCGATCATCATCATGCTGGCCGGTGCGCTGTCGATCACCAGCCTGCCGGTGTCGATGTATCCCACCGTGGCGCCGCCGAGCGTCGAGATCCGCGCGATGTACCCGGGTGCCTCCGCCCAGGTGCTGGAGGACTCGGTGACCCAGGTCATCGAGCAGAACATGAAGGGGCTCGACGGGCTGATGTACTTCTCGGCGCAGTCGTCCTCGAACGGCTTCGCCACCGTCACCCTGACCTTCGAGAGCGGCACCGACGCCGACATCGCCCAGGTGCAGGTGCAGAACAAGCTGCAGCTGGCGATGCCGCTGCTGCCGCAGGAAGTGCAGCGCCAGGGCATCAACGTGTCCAAGTCCACGTCGAGCTTCCTCGCGGTGATCGGCTTCGTCTCCGAGGACGGCAGCATGGACCGCAACGACATCGCCGACTACGTTGGTGCCAACGTCGTCGATCCGCTGAGCCGCGTCGCGGGCGTGGGCAACATCCAGGTGTTCGGCTCCAAGTACGCGATGCGGATCTGGCTGGATCCGGGCAAGCTGCATACCTATGCGCTGTCGATCCCGGAGGTCACCGCCGCCATCCGCGCGCAGAACGCGCAGGTCGCGATCGGCCAGCTCGGCGGCACGCCGGCGATCGACGGCCAGGAGCTCAACGCCACCATCAACGCGCAGGACCGCCTGCAGACGCCTGAGCAGTTCCGCGACGTCATCGTGCGCAGCAACCCCGATGGCTCGCTGCTGCGCCTGGGCGACATCGCGCGCGTCGAACTCGGCGCAGAAACCTACGACTTCGTCAGCCAGTACAACCGCCAGGACGCCACCGGCGTCGCGATCTCGCTGTCCACCGGCGCCAACGCGCTGGATACCCGCCAGGGCGTGCAGCAGGCGCTCGACGACCTCGAGCCCTACTTTCCCGCGGGCCTGAAGGCGGTCGTCCCCTTCGACACCACGCCCTTCGTGCAGGTCTCGATCAAGAACGTGGTCGTGACCCTGATCGAGGCGATCGTGCTCGTGTTCCTGGTGATGTACCTCTTCCTGCAGAACTTCCGCGCCACCCTCATCCCGACGATCGCGGTGCCGGTGGTGCTGCTGGGCACCTTCGCCGTGCTCGCCGCGCTGGGCTTCTCGATCAACATGCTGACCATGTTCGCGATGGTGCTGGCGATCGGCCTGCTGGTCGACGACGCCATCGTGGTGGTGGAAAACGTCGAGCGCATCATGAGCGAGGAGGGGTTGTCGCCGCTCGAGGCCACGCGCAAGTCCATGGACCAGATCACCGGCGCCCTGGTCGGCATCGGCCTGGTGCTGTCGGCGGTGTTCGTGCCGATGGCCTTCATGAGCGGCTCGACCGGCGTGATCTACCGGCAGTTCTCGGCGACGATCGTGTCGGCGATGCTGCTGTCGGTGGTGGTCGCGATCGTGCTGACACCCGCGCTGTGCGCGACCATGCTCAAGCCGCTGGAGAAGGGCGAGCACCACGACAGCGGCAAGGGCCCCATCGCGCGCTTCTTCCGCTGGTTCAACCGCAAGTTCGAGAGCACCAGCCGCCGCTACCAGGGCAAGGTCAAGGCGATCATCACCCGGCCGGGCCGCTACATGGCGATCTTCGCCGTGCTGGTGGCGCTGATGGGCGTGCTGTTCGCGCGCCTGCCCAGTTCCTTCCTGCCCAACGAGGACCAGGGCGTGCTGATGGCGCTGGTGTCGACGCCCGTGGGCGCGACCCAGGAGCGTACGCTGGAAGCGCTGGCGCACCTGGAGAACCACTTCCTCGAGAACGAATCCGAGGTGGTCGAATCGGTCATGGCCGTGCAGGGCTTCAGCTTCGCCGGCATGGGCCAGAACGCGGGCATGGCCTTCATCAAGCTCAAGGACTGGAGCGAGCGCCCGGACGCCGACCAGCAGGCGGGCGCGGTGGCCGGCCGCGGCATGGCCGCGATGAGCCAGGTAAAGGACGCAATGATCTTTACCTTCCCGCCCCCGGCGATGCCGGAACTCGGCATCGGTGCCGGCTACACCTTCTTCCTGAAGGACAACGCCGGCCTGGGCCACGAGGCGCTGCTCGGCGCGCGCAACCAGCTGCTCGGCCTGGCCGCGCAGAGCGAACTGCTGGCCAACGTGCGCCCCAACGGGCAGGAAGACACCCCGCAGCTGCGCCTCGACATCGACAATGCCAGGGCCGGTGCGCTTGGCCTGTCGGTGGACGCCATCACCGGCACGCTTTCGGCGGGCTGGGGCAGCCAGTACATCGACGACTTCATCGACCGCGGCCGCGTGAAGCGCGTCTACATCCAGGCCGATGCGCCCTTCCGCATGACGCCGGAGGACTTCCAGCTCTGGTCGGTCAAGAACATCCGGGGCGAGATGGTGCCGTTCTCCGCGTTCGCCACCATGCACTGGGACTATGGCTCGCCGCGCCTTGAGCGCTACAACGGCGTCTCGTCGATGGAGATCCAGGGTGAGGCGGCGCCGGGCGTGGCCTCGGGCGACGCGATGATCGAGATCGAGAAGCTGGTCGCGCAGCTCCCCGCCGGCATCGGCATGGAGTGGACGGCGCTGTCCTACCAGGAGCGCGAGGCGGGCGCGCAGACGCCGCTGCTGTACGCGCTGTCGCTGCTGATCGTGTTCCTGTGCCTGGCCGCGCTGTACGAAAGCTGGACGGTGCCGACCGCGGTGCTGCTGGTGGCCCCGCTGGGCATCCTCGGCGCGGTGCTGGCCAACACCTTCCGCGGCATGGAGCGCGACGTGTACTTCCAGGTGGCCATGCTCACCACGGTGGGCCTGACCAGCAAGAACGCGATCCTGATCGTGGAGTTCGCCAAGGCCAACGTCGACCAGGGCATGGAGCTGATCGAGGGCACGATGCAGGCCGTCCGCGACCGCCTGCGCCCGATCATCATGACCTCGCTGGCCTTCGGCCTGGGCGTGCTGCCGCTGGCGATCGCCACCGGCGCGGGCTCCGGCGCGCAGCGCGCGATCGGGACCGGCGTGGTCGGCGGCATGCTCGTGGGCACGCTGCTGGGCGTGTTCTTCATCCCGCTGTTCTTCGTGGTGATCCAGAAGATGTTCGGCGGCAAGGCCAAGGCCGGCGAACAGCCTGCGGCGGCGGGAGTGATCGAACATGAGTAAGCACGCGCGCCTCGCGCTGGCCCTGGCGGCGGCCCTCGCCGCCAGCGGCTGCGCCACCCTGGTGCCGGCGACGCCGCAGGCGCAGGCCGGTATCCCGGCCGCCTGGCCGATGCCGGAAACGACGCCGGCAGAGGTGGTTCCGGTTGTCGCCGGATCGAGCCACGTCACGGCCGCGCTGCCGATGGCCGACATCGGCTGGCGCGACTTCTTCGCCGACCCGCGACTGGAGCAGGTCGTGGCGCTGGCGCTGGACAACAACCGCGACCTGCGCGTGGCGATCCTCAACGTCGAGCGCGCGCGCGCGCAGTACCGCATCCGGCGTGCAGACCGCCTGCCCTCCATCGGTGCCGAGGCGATGATGGAGCGCGTGGGCGGCGACATCCCGGTGGGCGAGACCTACACCGCGGGCGTCGGCCTTGCCGCGTTCGAACTCGACCTGTTCGGCCGCGTGCGCAACCTGAGCGAGGCGGCGCTGCAGCAGTACCTCGCCACCGAAGAGGCGCAGCGTGCCGCGCAGCTGTCGCTGGTGGCGGAAGTCGCCGGCGCCTGGCTGGCGCTGGCCGCCGACCAGGAGCAGCTGCAGCTGTCGCAGCAGGCGCTCGACACCTACCTGCAGACGCTGGACCTGACCACCCGGCGCCTCGAGCTGGGCGCGACCTCCGCGCTCGAGATGGAGCAGGTGCGCACCCAGGTCGCGACCGCACGCACCGACGTCGAACGCCTCAAGGGCCAGGTCGCGCGCGACCGCAACGCGCTCGACCTGCTGGCCGGCACGCAGCTGGACGCCTCGCTGCTGCCCGCGGCTGACGCCCGCGTCGCACCGGTCACCGGCATCGCGGCGCTGCCCGCCGGCCTGGATGCGCGTGTCCTCCTGCGCCGTCCCGACGTGATGGCCGCCGAGCACCGCCTGGTGGCCGCCAGCGCCGACATCGGTGCCGCGCGCGCGGCGTTCTTCCCGTCGATCTCGCTGACCGGAAGCATCGGTTCGGCCAGCGACGCGCTGTCGGGCCTGTTCGACGGCGGCACGCGGGTCTGGAGCTTCATGCCGCGGATCAACCTGCCGATCTTCCAGGGCGGGCGGCTGAAGGCTGCGTTCGGTATGGCCGAGGCCGACCGCGACATCGCGCTGGCGCAGTACGAACAGGCCATCCAGTCCGGTTTCCGCGAGGTGGCCGATGCGTTGGTGCAGGCCGATTCGCTGGCCAGGCAGGTGGCCGCGCAGCAGGACCTCGTCGACGCGGCGACGCGCGCCGAGTCCCTCGCCGAGTTGCGCTTCGAAGCCGGCGTCGACAGCTACCTCACCCGGCTCGACGCCCAGCGCACGCTGTACGCGGCGCAGCAGGCGCTGGTGGCCACGCGCCTGGCCCAGCAGGCCAACCGCGTCACGCTGTACCGCGTGCTGGGCGGCGGCTGGCGCGAGGACAGCGCCCCGCTCGTGCAGGCCCCGGCCGGCTGATCAGGCCGGGTCGCCGGCCTCGTCGGGCGTCGGCACGGGCAGGTCCAGCCGGCAGTCCGACGGCGGCTGGCCGGTCGCCTCGGCGTGCGCCGCACAGGCGCGCTGCAGGTCGGCCTGCAGCACGTCGGCGTGTCTGACCATGGCCTTGAACCGCGGCTCCAGGCCCTCCACGCGCGTCCACGCGGCGCGCAGGTCGGCAAAGGCGTCGCGGCGCTGGATCGCGGTCGCGCGCGGCGACAGGTCGAGGTAGCCGGCGATGCGGTTGCGCAGGCCCGACACCGCGACCCTGGCCTTGCCGCGCGGGCTCGAGAGCGATGCCACGACGGTGACGGCGAGGATGCCGACGATCACCACCAGCGAACTCCAGGTGCTGATCTCGATCACCGGCACCGGTTCGCCGTCGTTGATGAAGGGCAGGTTGTTCTCGTGCAGCGCGTGCAGCACCAGCTTCACGCCGATGAAGCCCAGGATCGCCGCCAGCCCCAGCGACAGGTAGACCAGGCGTTCGAGCAGGCCGCCGACCAGGAAGTACAGCTGGCGCAGGCCGAGCAGCGAGAACGCGGTCGCGGTGAACACGATGAAGACGTTCTGGGTCAGCCCGAAGATCGCCGGGATCGAATCGAAGGCGAACAGGATGTCGGTGCCGCCGATCGCCAGCATCACCAGCAGCATCGGCGTCAGCGCGCGCTTGCCCTGGTAGGTGGTGAACAGCCGGTCGCCGTCGTAGTGCGGGCTGGAGTGGAACATCCTGCGCACGATCCGCACCACGATGTTCGGCTTGTCCTCGCTGTGGTCGTCGGGCGCCAGCAGGTTGCCCGCGGTCACCAGCAGCGCCAGGCCGAAGAGGTAGAACACCCAGGAGAAGCGCTCGATCAGCGCCGCGCCCAGCAGGATGAACACCGTGCGCGCGATGAGCGCGAAGGTGATGCCGAACAGCAGCACCTTCTGCTGGTCCTCGCGCGGCACCTTGAAGCTGGCCATGATCACCAGGAAGACGAAGACGTTGTCGATAGACAGCGCCTTCTCGGTGATGTAGCCCGAGAAGTACTCGGCGCCCATGTCGGCGCCACCCCAGGTCCAGACCGCGACGCCGAACAGCAGGGCGATGCCGACGTAGAGGGCGGACCAGACCGCCGCCTCGCGCAGCGTGGGCGCGTGCGCCTTGCGCACGTGGAAGAAGTAGTCGAACGCCAGCAGGCCGATGATCAGGGCGATCGTGGCTTCCCAGACAAGGGGGGTGGTGGTCGGCATCGGGATCCCGGCGAGGACGGCGCGGCAGGATCGCACGCGCCGCGTCGCGCGCATGTCACGCCGCGGGCGCGATCGTTAGCGAGGCGTGAGCAAGGCGCCCGCTCGCGCGCTATATTCCGCGCGTTCCCCGCCCACGGCATCCCCCTTGCATCGAAGAGAACTCCTGCTGGCAGGCCTGTCACTGCCGGTGGCCCTGGCGCTGCCCGCCGGATCCCGCGCGGCGACGGCTGCCGGCGAGGCCTTCGACGCGGGCACCGTGCCGGCGCTGGCCCGGGCGCTCGCGGCCGCGCCCTACCGCGCTCCGTCGCGCGCCCTTCCGGACGCGCTTGCAGGCCTCGGCTACGACCGCTACCGCGATTACCGCTACCGGCCGGATCGCGCGCTCTGGCACGGCCAGGGGCGGGGTTTCGAGGCCCAGTTCTTCCATCGCGGCTACATGTTCCTGGACCGCGTGGACATGCACGTGGTCGAAGGCGGGCGCAGCCGGCCGTTCCCGTACGCGACCGGCCTGTTCCGCTTCGAGCACGGCGTTCCGGCGCCGCCGGCCGGGCGGGACATCGGCTTCGCCGGCTTCCGCCTCCACGGCGCCGTGCACCAGGCCGGCACCCTCGACGAGATCGCGGCGTTCCTGGGCGCCAGCTATTTCCGCGCGGTCGCACGCGGGCTGGGCTATGGGCTCTCGGCGCGCGGGCTGGCGCTGGGCAGCGGCGACCCGGGGGCCGAGGAGTTCCCGGTGTTCCGTGCCTTCTGGCTGGAGACGCCGGCCCCCGGCGCCGCCGAGGCCGTGGTGCATGCGCTGCTGGACTCGCCCAGCGTCGCCGGCGCCTTCCGCTTCGCCATCACCGCGGGCGCGGACACCGTGTTCGACGTCGATGCCCGCCTGTATCCGCGGGTCGAGCTCGCGACCGCCGGCATCGCGCCCCTGACCAGCATGTACGAGTTCGACGCCCACGATCGCGCGGGCATCGACGATCCGCGGCCCGCGGTGCACGACTCCGACGGCCTGGCGCTGTGGCTGGGCAGTGGCGAGGAGGCGTGGCGTCCGCTGCGCAATCCGCGCCATGTCGAGCACAGCGGGTTCCAGGACCGGGATCCACATGGCTTCGGTCTGATGCAGCGCAAGCGCCGCTTCGAGGACTACCAGGACCTCGAGGCCGGCTACGAGAAGCGCCCCGGCTGCCGGGTGGAACCGCTCGACCCCTGGGGCGAGGGGGAGGTGCACCTGGTCGAGATCCCGACCGCGAACGAGTACGCCGACAACATCGTCGCCTTCTGGCGTCCGCGTGCGCCGCTGGCACCAGGCCGCGAGCACCGCTTCCGCTACCGCCTGCACTGGTCGGACGGACAGGCGTGGATGCCGGGTCTCGCGCGCGTGGTCGCGACGCGCAGCGGAACGCTCGATGGCGCGCCGGGGCGGCAGTACCTGGTCGACTTCGTCGGCGACCGGCTGCCGCAGGGCGATGGCGCGGTGCGCGTGCAGGCATCGGCGAACGCGGGCGAGCTCCGCAATGCCACCGCCTACCGCAACCCCGCCACCGGCGGCTGGCGCGTGGGGCTGGAACTGCTGCCGGGCGACGCCGCGGCGGTGGAGCTGCGTCTCTGGCTCGAGGGTGACGCCGGGCGCCTGTCCGAGACCTGGCTGTCGCGGTGGACGCCGTGACCGGAGATCCCCTGGCACCGCGCGCGGCTCCGCTGCACGCCCTCCCACCGCTGCCGCCGGAGTGTCCGCTGCCGATGCCGGTGCAGGCGCTGGGTCGTGGCCGGATCGCCAATCCGCCGCGCCCGACCACGCCCCCGAACATGGCCTGGCGCCGGTTCGGCGTGATCGGCGGCGTGGTGCTGCTGACCCTCGTCGCGACCTACCAGATGTGGTGGCTGCTGCGCGGCGACGGCATCGACGTGCTGGAAGGGCTGCTGCTGGTGCTGTTCGTGGCGCTGTTCGCGTGGATCGTGCAGGCCTTCGTCGGCGCGATCGCGGGCTTCGTCCTGCTGCTGCAGCGCCGGCCGCTGCGCATGGGCATGCACGCCGATGGCCCGCTGCCTGCGCTGTCCACGCCGACCGCGCTGCTGGTGCCGATCTACAACGAAGATCCCGCGCGGCTGATGGCGGGCATCCAGGCGATGCACGAATCGCTGGACGCCACCGGCCAGCTGGAGCGCTTCGACGTCTTCGTCCTGAGCGACAGCCGCAGGCCGGAGATCCAGGCGGCGGAGGCCGAGGCCTTCGTCGCGCTGCGCGGGCGGCTGGGTGCGAACGCGCGCGTCCACTACCGGCTGCGCCAGGACAACCACGAGCGCAAGGCGGGCAACATCGCCGACTGGGTCCGGCGCTGGGGCGGGGCCTGGCCGCAGTTCCTGATCCTCGACGCCGACAGCGTGATGTCGGGCGAGACCCTGGTGCGCCTGGCCGCGGCGATGGAGCGCCACGAGGACGTCGCGCTGATCCAGACGCTGCCGGTGATCGTCAACGGCAATACGCTGTTCGCGCGCATGCAGCAGTTCGCCGGCCGCGTGTACGGGCCGGTCATCGCCTATGGGGTGGCCTGGTGGCACGGCGCGGAGAGCAACTACTGGGGCCACAACGCGATGGTCCGTACGCGCGCCTTCGCCGGGTGTGCCGGATTGCCGGAGCTGCGAGGGGTGAAGCCCTTCGCCGGCACCGTGCTGAGCCATGACTTCGTCGAGGCGGCGCTGATGCGCCGCGGTGGCTGGGCGCTGCACATGATCCCGGGGCTGGGCGGCAGCTACGAGGAAGGCCCGCCGTCGCTCACCGACATGCTGGTGCGCGACCGGCGCTGGTGCCAGGGCAACCTGCAGCACGGCGCCGTGCTGCCCGCGCGTGGCCTGCACTGGGTCAGCCGCTGGCACCTGATGATCGGCATCGGCCACTACTTCACCGCGCCGATGTGGGCGATGCTGATGATCGTCGGCGTCTCGATCCCGCTGCTGCATGCAGGATTCAGCTGGGGACACTTTTCGCTCGAGGGCTTCACCCCGACCGCCTGGTGGCGCGAGCAGGACGGCGACCGGTTCATCGCCGTCTTCGTGGTGACGATGTTCATGCTGCTGTCGCCGAAGCTGATGGGATGGCTGGCGACGGTCAGTGATCCGGCGATGCGCCGCGGCTGTGGCGGGGCGCTGCGCGTCTTCGTCGGCATGCTGCTGGAGACCCTGCTGGCCGCGCTGATGGCGCCGGTGACGATGTGGGTGCAGTCGCGCGGCGTGGCCGAAGTCCTGGCGGGCAAGGATTCCGGATGGGAAGCGCAGCGGCGCGACGATGGCGTCCTGCCATTGCGCGAACTGGTGCGGCTGTACGGCGGGCTGACGCTCGCCGGCGTCGTGGCCGCGGTCGCCGCGTGGATGGTCTCGCCCGCGCTGCTGGCGTGGATGTCGCCGGTGGTCCTGGGCCTGCTGCTGTCGATCCCGATCGTCGCGCTGGGGGCATCGCCGGCGGCGGGGCGGTGGTTGCGGACGCGGGGCATCTTCCTGACCCCCGAGGAGTGCGCGCCGCCGCCGGTCCTGGTGCGCGCGACCGAGCTGCGCTCGCCGGGCACGAACGGGAACTGACGTCCCCCGGGGAGCCCCGGCCGGGCCATGCATAATGGCTCGCCACGTCCACGAGGGTTGCCATGCTGCTGGAATGCATCGAGCGCGAGACCGGGCCCGACCCGTCCTGGAGCATCCTCTGGCTGCACGGCCTGGGCGCCGACGGCAACGACTTCGTGCCGATCGTGCCCGAGCTGCTGCGTCCCGGCTGGCCCGCGCTGCGCTTCGTCTTCCCGCATGCGCCGGTGCGGCCGGTGACGATCAACAACGGCGTGCCGATGCGCGCCTGGTACGACATCGTCGACGTCGACCTGGCCAACCGGGCCGACGAGGGCGGCGTGCTGCAGTCGGTGGAGCAGGTCGAGGCGCTCATCGCACGGGAAGTCGAGCGCGGCGTCGCGCGCGAGCGCATCGTGCTGGCCGGCTTCTCCCAGGGCGGCGCCGTCACCCTGGCCATCGGGCTGCGCAGCGCCGCGCCGCTGGGTGGACTTGTCGCGCTGTCGACCTACGTGCCATCGGCGGGCAAGTCGCGACAGGTGCTGGTCGAGGGCGCTGCGCGCCAGCCGGTCTTCATGGCCCACGGCAGCCAGGATCCGGTGGTGCCGTTCCAGGCCGGCCAGCAGAGCGCCGCCCTGCTGCGAGAGCTGGGGTTCGACGTCGACTGGCATGCCTACCCGATGCCGCATTCGGTCTGCGCCGAGGAGATCCGCGACCTCGGCGACTGGCTGGCGCGGCGGTTCGCCGCGGGCTGAGCATGGGCGAGCGCGCCGCCGACGAGCCCTGGCTGCCGGACCTGTGCCGGCTGCCGCGGCTGGCGGCCATGCTCGGCATCGCCCAGCTGGTGGTGGTGGTCGTGGTGCTGGTCCCTGATGCCGGCGCGCACTGGGATCTCGAGCGCGCGCTGTCCACCAGTGGATTCGCGCTGTGGATGGCGCTGTCGGTGTCGGTGCTGCTGTGCATTTCCCGCCGCGGCCTGTCCCGCCTTCCCCAGCGGACCGGTGCGCTGCTCGCGGTGGGGCTGGCCGCGGCCGTGGCCGCGATCGTGGCCGGGATCGTGCATGCGCTGTTCGCGAGCGTGGGAGGCGCGGACCAGTGGCCTTCCGCGATGCGCTTCGTCACCGGCTCCGCCGGCGTGGTCACCCTGATCACGGCGCTGGCGCTGCGCTATTTCTACGTGATCGACCGTTGGCAGGCCCAGCTCGCCGCACACGCGCGCGCCGAGGCCGATGCGCTGCAGGCGCGCATCCGTCCGCATTTCCTGTTCAACAGCATGAACATGATCGCCAGCCTGCTGCGCCGCGATCCCGAAGTGGCCGAACGCGCCGTGCTCGACCTGTCCGACCTGTTCCGCGCCGCGCTGGGCGCAGGCGAGGACGACTCGTCGCTGGCCGAGGAAGTGCGCCTGTCCGAGCACTACCTCGGCATCGAGCAGCTGCGGCTGGGCGAGCGCCTGCGGGTCGAATGGCAGCGTGTCGAACCGCTGCCGTGGGACCTGCCGATGCCGCGCCTGGTGCTGCAGCCGCTGCTCGAGAACGCCGTGCTGCACGGCATTTCGCGCCTGCCGGAAGGCGGCGCCGTGCAGATCACCCTGCAGGTCGAGGACGACAGGCTGCGGATCAAGGTCCGCAATCCCTCGCTGGCGCCCGATGCGCCGGACGCCCCGGGCGTGCACGGCGCCGGCCATGCCCAGCGCAGCATCGCCCACCGCCTGGGCTATGCCTTCGGCCCGCGTGCGCGCATGGCCTGCGGCTGGGACGGGGGCTACTATGCCTGCGAGCTGGAGCTGCCGCTGGGGAGCGGGAGGAGGACCGCATGAGGGTGGTCATCGCCGACGACGAGCCGCTGGCCCGCGAGCGCCTGCGCAGCCTGCTGGGCGTGCATCCGGACATCGAAGTGGTGGCCGAGGCCGGCGACGGCCGCGCCGCGCTGCAGGCCTGCGCCGAGCACGAGCCCGACCTGGTGCTGCTCGACATCGCCATGCCCGGGATCGACGGCCTCGAAGCCGCGCGCCACCTGGCCGCCTTCGAACCGCGGCCGGCGGTGGTGTTCTGCACCGCCTACGACGCCCACGCGCTGTCGGCCTTCGACGCCGCCGCCGTCGACTACCTGGTCAAGCCGGTGCGCGCCGAACGCCTGCAGGCCGCGCTCGACCGCGTGCGCACCTTCAATGCCGGCCTCGTGCGCAGCCGCGTCGAAGGCGGCGACGGCAAGCGCCGCACGCACCTGTGCGCACGGCTGCGCGGCAGCCTGCGCCTGATTCCGATCGAGGACATCCACTATCTCCAGGCCGACGAGAAGTACGTCGTCGTGCACCACGCCCGGGGGGAGGACCTGATCGAGGAATCGCTGAAGTCGTTGGAGGAGGAGTTCGGCGACCGCTTCCTGCGCATCCACCGCAACTGCCTGGTGGCGCGCCACGAGCTGGTCGAGCTGCGCCGCGACCCGGAAGGCCATGTCCACGCCATCCTGCGCCATGGACGCGAGCCGCTGGAGGTCAGCCGCCGCTGCGTGGCGCCGCTGCGCGAGGCGCTGCGGCAGTTTTGACGGGGGTCGGGGATAATCCCCGCATGACCCGCCTCCGCATCGCCACCCGCAAGAGCCCGCTCGCCCTCTGGCAGAGCGAACACGTCGCCGCCCTGCTGCGCGCCGCGCACCCCGGCCTCGAGGTCGGACTGGTGCCCATGTCCACGCGCGGCGACGAGGTGCTGGACCGCTCGCTGTCGGCGATCGGCGGCAAGGGCCTGTTCCTGAAGGAGCTCGAGCTCGCCATGCTGCGCGGCGAGGCCGACTGCGCGGTGCACTCGCTCAAGGACGTGCCGATGCAGGTCGACGCGCCGTTCGCGCTGCCGGCGTTCCTGGCCCGCGCGGATCATGCCGATGCCTTCATCAGCAGCCAGTTCGCGACCTTCGACGCGCTGCCGCCGGGCGCCTGCGTCGGCACCTCGTCGCTGCGCCGGCAGGCGCAGCTGCGCGCGCTGCGCCCGGACCTGGAGATCCGCGACCTGCGCGGCAACGTCAACACCCGCCTGGCCAAGCTGGACGCCGGCGAGTACGACGCGATCATCCTCGCCTGCGCCGGCCTGCAGCGGCTGGGGCTCGGGGATCGCATCCGCGCCCGCCTCGATGCGCCCACCTGGCTGCCCGCGCCCGCGCAGGGCGTGATCGCGATCGAGTGCCGGGAAGACGATGCCGCGGTGATGGACCTGTGCCGGGCACTCGACCATGCGCCCACGCGCACCTGCGCCGGGGCCGAACGTGCGCTCAACCTCGCGCTGCACGGCAGCTGCCACGTGCCGGTGGCGGCGTTCGCGCGGCTCGATGGCGACGCGCTGCACCTGGAAGGGCTGGTCGGCTCGGCCAGCGACGGGCGCGCGGTGCGGGCGGAAGCCCGCGGGCCGGCGTCGGAGCCGGACGCGCTCGGGCGCGCGGTCGCGGCCAAACTGCTCGACGCCGGCGCCGGCGAATTCCTCCCGGGCCCCGACGTCCTGTAGGAGCGGCTACAGCCGCGATCGCCCTTGCCGGGTCAGTCCATCGCACCGTGGATCGCGGCTGTAGCCGCTCCTACAGGACGTCGAAGCCAGGACGTCGGGCAGCCGGTCCCGCACGGGCTAGAAGCGGTAGCGCAGGTTGACCGAACCCTCGGTGTCGGTGGCGCCATCGCCGCCGTTGCCGGCGCTGTCGTGGCGCAGCTCGAAGTTCGACTGCAGGGTCCACTGCGGCTGCAGCTGCAGGTCCAGGCCGATCACCTGGCGGGTGGTGGTATTGAAGCGGCCGGCCTCGACCAGGATGTTCTGGGTCAGCCGGGCGCGCTCGGCGATGGTCTGGCGCAGCTCCACGCGACCGCGCGCGATCGGTCCTTCCATCGCCGTGCCGTGGTCGGCGTACGGCTGCAGGCGGTAGCCGGTGCCGAACTCGAGGCGCACGTTGGTGTCGGGCGTGCGCACGGCCTCGTAGCCGAAGCCGGCGGTGAAGCGCGAGTGGCTGCCGTGGTTGACCCGCCAGTCGCGGCGCGTGGCCGGGGAATACAGCGGGTAGCGGCGCGCGGCGATCGCCGGCAGCCGGATATTCGCCAGCGGGTCGACGCTGCCCGGCACCTTCGGCTGGTCGATGCGGGTGAAGCGGTTGGGTTCGCGCCAGCCCGCGTCCTCGCACACCAGCCGGTAGCACGGTCGCTTCAGCTCCGCGCGACCGGCCGCCAGCGCGAACACCGCCGGCTCGACCGGGGATTCGGGCAAGGGCGCGATGAACACGGGTGGGGCGGCGAGCGCGAGCCAGAGGGCCGCAAGCATGCTGGGTTCCAACGTAAACGGTTGCATCGCCATTATCCGCGCTGCCCGCGGCGGTTCAAAGGCGCGGGCAGCGGTCCGGTTCAGGAAGCGCGGCGCGATCGCGCGTCAGGGCAGTTCGCGGTGACGCAGGCGACCGCTGCCGAACAGCGCGACGCCGAGGGAAACCACCAGCCCCAGGGCGGCCCGCCAGCGCGGCGACGGCGCATCGAAGGCGCCCAGCGGAGTCGGTGCCGGCATGATCGAAGGATCGACCAGCGCCCATGCGCAGGCCACCACGCCGGCGATGCCGCCGAGCACCATCAGCACGCCGACGATGCGCCGCAGGGCGTTCATGCGTGGAACGGGAAATAGCGCGGGATCAGCACCACCGCCATCGTGATGAAGATGATGTTGAGTGGCAGCCCCACCTTGACGAAATCCTGGAACCGGTAGCCGCCGGCGGCATAGACCATCGTGTTGGTCTGGTAGCTGATCGGCGTGGCGAAGCTGGTGGACGCGGCAAACGCCACCGCCACCAGGAACGGCTTGCTGTCGAGGCCGAGCGACTCCGCGGTCGCGATCGCGATCGGCACCACCAGGGCGGCGGAGGCGTTGTTGCTCATCACCTCGGTCAGCAGCGAGGTCATGATGTAGATCACCGCCAGCGTGGCCACCGGGCCGAGTCCGCCGACCAGGCCGATCGAGAAGTCCGCGATCAGCGCAGCGGCACCGCTGTTCTGCAGGGCGATGCCCAGCGGCAGCACGCCGGCCAGCAGCAGCACCACGCGCCAGTCGATCGCGGCGTAGGCCTCCTCGGGCTTGAGCACGCGCAGCAGCAGCAGCATGCAGCAGCCGATGATGGCCGAGGCGACGATGCTCATCAGGCCGGCCGCGGCCACCGCCACCACGGCGGTGAGGATGCCCAGCGCCATCAGCGAGCGGCGCAGCGAGGTGCGCGTCTGCTCGCGCTCGCCCATCACCACCAGCCCGGGATCGGCGCGCATCAGGTCGAGCGCGCTTTCCGGGGCGTCGAGCAGCAGGACGTCGCCCACCGCCAGCGGCACCTGGTCGAGCCGCTGCCGGATCGCCAGCCGGTGGCGGTGCAGCCCCTGCACGCGGGCGCGGTACATGTGCGCGAAGCGCACGTCCGCCAGCGAGTGGCCGATCAGGTGCGAACCGGGCGCGACCATCGCTTCGGCGTGCACGCGGCCGTCTTCGTCGTCGCCTTCGAGGTCGAGGTCGGTCGCCACCTGGTCGAACGCCAGCTTGAGCTTGCGGCGCGCCTGCTCGACGTCGTTCCAGTTGCCGCGCACCAGCAGGCGGTCGCCGGGTTCGATCACGCCGTCGCGCGGCGAAGCCAGCGCGCCGCCGCCGCGGAAGATCTCCAGCACCACCACGTCGCCGCTGTCGGCAGGCAGCAACTCGGCGCCGCGACGGCCGACCGCACCGGACTTCCCGGGCACCAGCAGCTCGACCACGTAGCGCCCGGCATGGCCGCTGTCGGCCTGGTGGGGCACGCCGAGGTCGGGCAGCAGGAAGATGCGCGCGATCATCATGTAGACGACGCCGGCCGCGACGAAGAGGATGCCGAGCTCGCTGAACTCGAAGATGGTGAATCCCGCGTGCCCGGCCTGGCGCGCCATCGAATCCACCAGCAGGTTGGTCGAGGTGCCGATCAGCGTGCAGACGCCGCCGAACTGGGCCGCGTAGGACAGGGGAATCAGGAACTTCGACGGCGGCAGGTTGTTGGCCACGGCCGCGGCGATGATCAGCGGCAGGAACACGGCCACCGCGGCGGTATTGTTGATGAAGGCCGACACCGCCGCGGTGAGCAGCATCATCACCAGCGCCAGCAGCCAGCCCCAGCGGATGCGCGCGATCGCCTCGCCGAGGCGGTTGAGCGAGCCACTGTGCTGCAGTCCGGCGCTGAGCACGAACATCGCCGCCACGGTCACCGTGGCCGGGCTGCTGAAACCGGAGAGGGCTTCCTCGGTGCTGACCAGCCGCAGCGTGAGCAGCGCGGCCAGGGACAGCATCGCCACCACTTCGGGCGGCATCTTCTCGCTGACGAACAGCGCCACCGCGCCGGCAAGTACGAGAAACGTCAGCAGCATGTCTGGGGTCATGGGCGAGGCGCAGGGTAACGCACCGACCCGCACGGATGTGGATGCATCACGTGCGCCGGGGGATACTGGCGACTGTCCGGCGCTGTTTGGGGATCGCGTGACCAGTCCAGTTCCTTCGCGGGTCGACGTGGCCGTCATCGGCGGCGGCGCGAGCGGCACCCTCGTGGCGGCGCACCTGCTCGGCGCCGGGGCCGCGCCGCTGTCGGTCGCCCTGGTCCAGGCGGACGCGGCGGTCGGGGAAGGCGTGGCCTATGCCACGCGGCGTCCGGAGCACCTGCTCAACGTGCGCGCCGCGGGCATGAGCGCGCTGGACGCGAACCCGGGCGATTTCGTCGGCTTCCTCCAGTCGCTGCCCGCGCATGCCGGCGACGACCCGGCCGCGCTGGGCGCGCGCTTCCTGCCGCGCCAGACCTACGCCGGCTATCTCGCGGCGCTGCTCGACGGGCGACCCGGGCGCGCGCGGCTGCAGCAGGTGGTGGACCCCGCCGTGGACGTCTCGCCGGCCGATGGCAGCTACCTCGTCGAGCTCGCCTCGGGACAGCGGCTGCAGGCCAGGACGGTGGTGCTGGCGGTGGGCAACCGGCCGGCGCGGCTGCCGCTGCCGGCGCCGGGCGCGGCTGCGGTCGGCGCGGTGGAGGCCTGGGACTACCCGGCGATCGCCGCCATCGCCCCGGATGCCGACGTCGCCATTCTCGGCGCCGGCCTGAGCATGGTCGACGTGGTGCTGAGCCTGGTCGCCAACGACCATCGCGGTCGCATCACCTCGCTGTCGCGACGCGGCCTGGTCCCGCTGCCGCACGCGGCGCCGGCGCCTCCGGCCGCGGCCGACATCCCGGCCCTGCTGGCCATGGGGCTGGCCGCGCGGACCCGCGCGCTGCGCGCGCTGGCGGCCCACGAAGAGGCGCACGGACGCCCGTGGCAGGGCGCGCTGGATGCGCTGCGCCCGCACGTGCAGGCGCTCTGGACCAGCCTGGACGCGACGGCGCAGGCGCGCTTCCTGCGCCACCTGGTGCGGCACTGGGACGTCCATCGCCACCGCATCGCACCCGAGGTCGCGGCGCAGCTGGACGCGGCGACCGCCGCCGGCCAGCTGCAGCGGCTGGCCGGACACCTGGTTGCCATCGAGCCGGGTGCCCGTACCGCCATCGCCTGGCGTCCGCGCGGCCGCGACGTGGTCGAGCGCTTCGAGGCCGACGTCGTGGTCAACGCCCTTGGCATGGAGAAGCGGATCGACCGCGGCAGCGGCCTGCTGGCTGGACTCTGCGCGCGCGGCCTGCTGCGCCCCGGCCCGCACGGCATGGGCGCCGCCACCGTGGGCGAGGGCGTTCCGCTGGACGCCGCGGGGGCGCCGGTCCCGGGGCTGTGGACGCTGGGCACGCTGCGCATCGGCGACCTCTGGGAGACCATCGCCATGCCCGAGCTGCGCGGCCAGGCGCGGCGCGTGGCCGACGCCGTGCGCGCGCATCTGGGGCCATAATCCGGCCATGGACCGATACGAGCGCATCCTCTCGCTGCACCGCATCCTCAGCTCCTCGCGCTACCCGGTCACGGTGGCGAGGCTGCAGGACGAGCTCGGCTGTTCGCGCGCCACGGTCTATCGCGACGTCGCCTTCCTCCGCGACGGGCTGATGGCACCGATCATCGGCGACGGCGAGTCCGGCATCCGCTACGACAGCGAGGACAGTGGCCGCTTCGAGCTTCCCGGACTGTGGCTGAGTTCGGAGGAGCTGCACGCGCTGCTGGCCGCGCAGCAGCTGCTGTCGCGCAGCGGCGGCGGCGTGCTGTCCTCGGCGCTGGCGCCGCTGCAGTCGCGGATCGAGAAGCTGCTCAGCGAGCACGCCAGCGGCAAGGAATGGCCGGTCGAGCGCGTGCGGGTGATCCCGCACCGGACCCGCCACCTGGACGAGCACGTGTTCCGCAGCGTGTGTTCGGCGGTGCTGGGACGCAAGCGCCTGGCCTTCGACTACCGCGCGCGCTCCACCGACGAGAAGACCCGGCGCACGGTGTCGCCGCAGCGCATCACCCACTACCGCGACAACTGGTACCTCGATGCCTGGGACCACGAGCGCGAGGGCCTGCGCAGCTTCTCGGTCGACCGCATCGCGCAGGCGCGCGGGCTCGACCAGCCTGCGATCGACGTCGACGAGTCCGAACTCGACCGCCATCTCGGCGGCGGCTACGGGATCTTCTCCGGCGCACCCAAGGGCGTGGCGACGATCCTGTTCAGTGCCAAGGCCGCGCGCTGGGTCGCCGACGAGCACTGGCATTCGCAGCAGCAGGGCCGCTACCTGCCCGACGGGCGCTACGAACTCAAGGTGCCCTACAGCGCACCGCGCGAGCTGCTGATGGACGTGCTGCACTACGGCAGCGACGCCGAAATCACCGAGCCCCAGTCTCTGCGCGAGCAGGCGCGCGCCCTGCTGTCGCTGGCGATGTCGAACTACGAGCGCTGAGGCGGCGCGGCGGCTTCAGCGCCCGGACGAAGGCACGGCGGCCGGTTCGAAGCCCAGCCGTCCTTCCTGCTCCGGGACCTGCGGCACGCGGCGCAGCCGGTCGGTGTTGACGCCATGGCCGCGCATGCGGCGTTCCAGTTCGAGGTAGGCCTCGTCGGCCACCACCTGCGCACGGGTCAGGATCCAGGCGTGGTCGCGGTCCTCGGCATCGAGCAGCAGCCAGCTGCCGTCGTCGGCCGCCTCCAGCACCCGCAGCGTCGTCGGCAGCACGCGCCAGGCGCGCAGCTTCCAGACGCGGCCACCCGGGCCGCCACGCCGCGCGACGCTGGCGTCGGATTCCAGCGCTTCGGAAAACCCGTCGCGCCAGCTGCGGAGCACTTCGACCTTCGACTCGCCGTCGGCCCTGAAGCGGATGCGCGAGGCCACCCGGCCGCGCTCGCCGAACCAGGGCACGTGCGCGGCCACGTGCCAGTCACCCATCAGCGTGTCGATCGGAAGCATGGCCACGTGCTGCCCGCTGTCGCCGGCGTCCTCGGCGCGCCCCTCGCGGGGGCCGCCGAACATCGAGCAGCCGGCAAGCAGCAGGCACCCGGCCAGCAGGCACAGCGTGCGCAGGATGTCGGGGCGGGCGAGGGCTCGGAAGGGTCGGGTCATGGGCGGGTTCGGGGCGCCGCGGCAGCCTGCCTGCGGCACGGCGAAGGGGGCGTCAACACGATCGCAGTCCGTGAGATGGGGCATCCGCAGGCTGAGCCGACATTCTGGAGGCCCATCATGACAGTACGCAGCTACGCCGTGTCCCGGCGGTTTCCCGCCGTGTTCCCGCCGGCGCACGCCGGCGCCAATGCCGCACCCGACTGGGCCGGGCGCGTGGTCCTCGCGCTGGCCTTCCTGGCGGTGGTCGCGATGCTCTCGCTGCCGGACGCGCGCTCGGCCAGCGCCACCTTCGGCCTGCTGCCGCTGTGGCTCGCGGGCCTGCCGGCCACCGCGGGGCTCGCGCTGGCCGCGACCCGGCGCCGCGCGACCGGCTGAGCGCGGGTTCCGGACACGACCTTCGGCCCGCGGGCCGGGCCGGGTGCTGTGCTAGCGTTGCCGGCCCATCCGACCCGCCGGAGCCATGCCGCGATGCCCACGTTGCCCCATGCCTGCCTGTTCGCAGCGCTTGCCGTCGCCGCCTTCGGCGTGAACGCCCAGGAGGGCGCCGCCGTGACCGATCCCCACCAGTGGCTCGAGGACGTGGAGGGCGAAAAGCAGCTCGCCTGGGTCCGCGAGCAGAACGCGAAGGCCGAGGCCGAGCTGGCCGACACCCCCGGCTTCAAGGCGCTGGAGGCCGACCTGCTGGCCATCTACGACTCCGACGACAAGATCCCCGGCGTCTACAAGCAGGGCGACTGGTACTACAACTTCTGGAAGGACCGGAACCACGAGCGCGGCCTCTGGCGCCGCACCACGCTCGAGGAATACCGCAAGCCGCAGCCGAAGTGGGAGACCGTGCTCGACCTCGACGCGCTCAACAGGGCCGAGGGCGAGAACTGGGTCTGGCACGGCGCCAACTGCCTGCGCCCCCGGCTCTCCACCGAACCGTACACGCGCTGCCTGGTCGCGCTGTCGCGCGGCGGCGCGGACGCCGACGTCACCCGCGAGTTCGACCTGTCGACGAAGCAGTGGGTCGACGGCGGCTTCTTCCGCGCCGAGGCCAAGGGCGGACTGGGCTGGGTCGACCAGGACACGGTCTACGCCTATACCGACTTCGGCGACGGCTCGATGACCAGCTCGGGCTACCCGCGCATCGTCAAGGAGTGGAAGCGCGGGACGCCGATCGAGTCGGCGGCGGTGGTGTACGAAGGCCAGGCCGATGACATGTACATCGCGGCCGGCCACGACCACACGCCCGGCTACGAGCGCGACTTCGTCATGCGCACGATCGCCTTCTACAACGACGAGCTGTACCTGCGCAACGCGGACGGTTCGCTGACCAGGGTCGACGTCCCCAATTCCGCGCAGAAGTCGGTGCAGCGCGAGTGGCTCGGCATCGAGCTGCGCGAGCCCTGGGAGGTCGGCGGCCGGACCTACAAGGCCGGCTCGCTGCTGGTGGCGAAGTTCGACGACTTCATGGCCGGCACGCGCGAGCTGGAGGTGCTGTTCGAGCCCAGCGACACCACCTCGCTGGCCGGCAGCTCGTTCACGAAGAACCACCTCGTGATCAACGTGCTCGACGACGTCAAGAACCGCATCTCGGTGCTCACCCCGGGTCCGGACGGCTGGACGCGCAGCGAGCTGGCGGGCGTGCCCGAATTCGGCACCGTCAGCGCCAGCGCCGTGGACAGCGACGAGTCCGATGCGCTGTGGATGACCGTCACCGACTATCTGACCCCGACCACGCTGATGCTGGCCAGCGCCGCGCCAGGCGCGGCCGCGCCGGAGGTGCTGAAGACCCAGCCTGCGTTCTTCGACGCCTCGAAGCACGCGGTCGAGCAGCACTTCGTCAGCTCGAAGGATGGCACCCGCGTGCCGTACTTCCTGGTGCGCCCGAAGGACATGGCGCTCGACGGGAAGAACCCGACCCTGCTGTACGGCTACGGCGGCTTCGAGATCCCGATGGTGCCGGGCTATTCCGGCGGTACCGGCAAGGGCTGGCTGAACGGGCCTGATGGAAGCAGGGGCGGCGTGTACGCCGTCGCCAACATCCGCGGCGGCGGCGAGTACGGCCCGCGCTGGCACCAGGCCGCGCTCAAGGCCAACCGCCACAAGGCCTACGAGGACTTCGCCGCGGTCGCGCAGGACCTGATCGCGCGCAAGATCACTTCGCCTGCGCACCTCGGCATCCGCGGCGGCAGCAACGGTGGCCTGCTCACCGGCAACATGCTGGTGCAGTACCCGGAGCTGTTCGGCGCGGTGGTGATCCAGGTGCCGCTGCTGGACATGCAGCGCTACCACAAGCTGCTGGCCGGCGCGTCGTGGATGGCGGAATACGGCAACCCTGACAAGCCGGAGGAGTGGGCCTTCATCCAGAAGTTCTCGCCCTACCACCTGTTCGACCCCGCGAAGGACTATCCGCCGACCCTGATCCTCACCTCGACCCGCGACGACCGCGTCCACCCCGGCCACGCGCGCAAGATGCACGCGCTGATGTCGGCGGCCGGAAAGGACGTGCGCTATTACGAGAACATCGAGGGTGGCCACGGCGGTGCGGCCAACAACCGCCAGGCGGCGCACATGGACGCGCTGTACCTGACCTTCCTCTGGCAACAGCTCGGCCGCGGACGCGACGCCGAGTAAGGACCCGCGGGGCGCCTCCAGGGGCGCCCCGTTGCATTGCAACCCCGGAAGCCCCATCCATGAAGACCCTCGCCATCGCCAGCCTCCTGCTCATGACCGCCACCAGCCACGCCGCCACGCCCACGCCACCCGACGTCGAGAAGCGCGCGCACGAGGTTCGCGCGCCGCACGGCGCGGTGCGCCAGGACGAGTACTACTGGCTGCGCGACGACACCCGCGAGGACACCGGGATGCTGGCCTACCTCGAAGCGGAGAACGCCTACGTCGATGCGGTGATGGCGCCGCTGAAGCCCGTCGAGGACACCCTGTACGACGAGTTCGTCGCGCGCATCAAGCAGGACGACGCCAGCGTGCCGTTCCGCGACAACGGCTGGTGGTACTACTCGCGCTTCGAGACCGGCAAGGACTATCCGGTGCACGCGCGCCGGAAGGACGCCGATGGCCTGGGCGCGGCGGAGATCATGCGCCTCAACGAAGCCGCCGACTTCGCGGCCGAGGAGGTGCTGCTCGACGTCAACGCGATGGCCGAAGGCAAGGAGTACTTCTCGGTCGGCGTGTACGAGACCAGCCCCGACAACCGCGTCCTCGCCTGGGCCGACGACAGCATCGGGCGGCGCCAGTACACGATCCGCTTCCGCAACCTCGGGACCGGCGAGGTGTATCCCGAGTCGATCCCCGGCGTGTCCGCGGACATGGTCTGGGCCGACGACAACCGGACCCTGTTCTACGTCGAGAACGATCCCGAGACCCTGTTGACCGTGCGCGTCAGGAAGCACGTGCTGGGCACGCCGGTGGCCGACGACGTGGTGGTCTACGAGGAAACCGACGACAGCTTCTACATGGGCCTGTCGCGCACCCGCGACGACCGCTTCATCTGCATCGGCGTGGAGAGCACGGTGTCGAGCGAACTGCGCTGCACCCCGGCGGCCGCCCCGGGCGAGTTCGCCGTGCTGGCGCCGCGCGAGCGCGACGTCGAGTACGAGGCCGACCACTACGACGGCCGCTGGGTGATCCTGACCAACGCGCCGGACGCCGACGGCGGCAAGGCCCCGAACTACCGCATCGTCACCGCGCCCACCGCCGCGACCTCGCGCGCGGAATGGACCAGCTGGATCGCCCATCGCGACGACGTGCTGCTGGAAGGCTTCGAGTTGTTCGAGGGCTTTACGGCCATTTCCGAGCGTTCCAACGCGCTCGAGCGCATCCGCCTGCTCAAGGCCGACGGCGAGGAGTACGTGGCCGCCGACGAACCCGCCTATTCCATGGGCCTGTCGATCAACGCCGAGCCCGACACGCCGTGGCTGCGCTACGGCTACACCTCGATGACCACGCCGGCGACCACCTACGAGCTCAACGTCGCCACCGGCGAGCGCCGCCTGCTGAAGCAGCAGCCGGTGATCGGCTACGACCCGTCGAAGTACGTCACCGATCGCACCTGGGCCACCGCCCGCGATGGCACCCGCATCCCGGTCTCGCTGGTCTACCGCAAGGGCTTCCAGAAGGACGGCACCGCGCCGCTGCTGCAGTACGCCTACGGCAGCTACGGCATGTCGATGGATCCCGGCTACAGCCTGACCACCACCAGCCTGCTCGACCGCGGCATGGTCTATGCCATCGCGCATATCCGCGGCGGCATGGAAATGGGCCGCAAGTGGTACGACGACGGCAAGCTGCGCAACAAGGTCAACACCTTCACCGACTTCATCGACGTCACCGACCATCTGGTGGCCGGGGGCTGGGCGGCGGAAGACCGGGTGGCGGCCTACGGCGGCAGCGCCGGCGGCCTGCTGATGGGCGCGATCTCGAACATGGCGCCGGAGAAGTACCGGCTGATCCTTTCGCAGGTTCCGTTCGTGGACGTGGTCACCACCATGCTCGACCGCAGCATCCCGCTGACCACCAACGAGTACGACGAGTGGGGCAACCCGGAGCGCGCGGGCGACTACGCGTACATGGCCACCTATTCGCCCTATGACAACCTCGAGGCGAAGGCCTACCCGGCGATGTTCATCGGCACCGGCCTGTGGGATTCGCAGGTGCAGTACTGGGAGCCGGCGAAGTACGTGGCACGCCTGCGCGACCTGAACACCTCGGACGCGCCGGTCCTGTTCCGGACCAACATGGATGCCGGGCACGGCGGCAAGTCCGGCCGGTTCCGCCGCTACCGCGAGCTGGCCGAGATGTACGCCTTCATGCTTGACCAGCTGGCCGTCGGCCCGGCAGACGCGCCGGCGAAGTGAGCCCGCGGCCCCAGCACACCCCCCCCGGCGGGCGCCGCACGCGCTTCCGCTGGGCCTGGTGGCTGCTGGCCTACGCCGCGCTCGGTCTCGGGCTGCTCGGCATCGTGCTGCCCGGGCTGCCCACGGTGCCGTTCATCCTGCTCTCGGCCTGGGCCGCCGCGCAGGGTTCGGCGCGCCTGCACCGCTGGCTGCTGGCGCACCCGCGCTTCGGGCCGGTGATCGTCGACTGGCAGCGGCACGGGGCGCTGGCGCGCCGCTCGAAATGGCTGGCCACCGGCGCGATGGCGGCGTCCGCCGCGCTCCTGCTGGGGGTCGCCTGGGCCACGGGGTATGCGCGCTGGTGGGCGGTGGCGCTGCCGATCGCCTGCATGGCGGTGGTCTGCACGTGGCTGTGGATGCGGCCGGAACCGCCGCCGCGCTAGACTGCGGCCATGAACATCCGTCCCGTCCTGCCCGTCGTCCTGCTGTCCATCGCGCTCGCCCTCGCGGGCTGCGGCAA
The DNA here is from genome assembly GCF_016615955.1 of Luteimonas sp. MC1750. Classification (NCBI taxonomy): domain Bacteria; kingdom Pseudomonadati; phylum Pseudomonadota; class Gammaproteobacteria; order Lysobacterales; family Lysobacteraceae; genus Luteimonas; species Luteimonas sp. MC1750. The sequence goes on along the minus strand of NZ_CP067113.1, from coordinate 2,712,923 downwards.
CAAGGGCCCGCTGGTGCAGCCGCCGCCGCCCGAGGAAGGTGATTGGCCGGAGGAAGAGGCGGATGACGCCGACGTCGACGCGGACAGTGACGCTGACGCGGATTCCGATGCGGATACGGACGCGGACGCCGGCGACCGGGACGCCCTGGACATCGACACCGACACCGACGCGGATACGGATACGGACGCCGACTCCGACGTCGACGCCGACGCCGATGACCCGACGCCCGCTGCCGACGGTGATGGCGGCGCCTGATCCGGTGGATCCCGCGGCCGCCCCGGCCGGGCTGCGCTTCAGCAAGATGCACGGCGCCGGCAACGACTTCGTGGTGCTCGACCTGCGCGACGGCACGCCGCCGCCCGATCCCGCGCTGTGCCGCCACCTGGCCGACCGCCACCTCGGCGTCGGCTGCGACCAGATCCTGACCATCTCGCGCGCGCGCAGTGCAGGCGCCGTCGCCGCCTATGGCATCTGGAACGCCGACGGCTCGCCGTCGCGGCAGTGCGGCAACGGCGCGCGCTGCGTGGCCGCCTGGCTGGTGCGCGACGGCGCCGCCAGCGGCGCGTTCGTCCTCGACAGCCCGGGTGCCAGCCACCGCGTGCGCGCGCTGGGCGACGGCCGCTTCGAGGTCGCGATGGGCGTGCCGGCCTTCGCGCCGGCGGACATCCCGCTGGCCGGCGTCGACGCCCAGGCCGATGCCTACGCCTTCGACGTCGGGGGCCATGCCGTGTCGCTCGGCGCGGTCTCGATGGGCAATCCGCACGCCGTCATCGAGGTCGACGACATCGACGCCGCGCCGCTGGCCACGCTCGGCCCCGCGCTGCAGCGCCACGCCGCGTTCCCGCAGCAGTGCAACGTCGGCGTCGCCCAGGTGCTCGACCGCCGCCGCATCCGCCTGCGCGTGCACGAGCGCGGCGTCGGCGAAACGCTCGCCTGCGGCAGCGGTGCCTGCGCGGCGGTGGCGGTGCTCGCGCGGCGCGGCCGCGTGGACGCCGCGGCCGGCGTCGAGGTGGCGCTACCGGGCGGCACGCTCCGCATCCATCAAACGGCCGACGGCGTCCTGCACATGGCAGGCCCGGCGGCCTTCGTCTACGAAGGGGAATTCATCGCATGACCGACACCGTCGAGAAGCTCGGCGCCCACGAGGTCGCGGCCTGGCTGCGCCGCCACCCGGACTTCCTGAAACAGTTCCCGGACCTCGCGATCAGCATGGTGGTCCCGCGCGAGGATGGCCCGGCGGCATCGCTCGCCAGCTACCAGCTGGAAGTGCTGCGCGACAAGAACCGCGAGCTGTCGCGCCGGCTGCAGGACCTGTACGCGGTATCGCAGGAAAACGAGCGCCTGGCCGTGCGCACGCACCAGCTGACACTGGCGCTGATGCGCCCCGGCAGCGCCGCCGGCGTGGTGCGCGCGATGGTCGCGACGCTTGCCGAGGATTTCAGCGGCGACCTGGTGCGCGTGGTGCTGTTCGAAGCCCTGCCCGGACTGGCCGAAGAGGACTGGCTGCAGGTCATCGACCGCGACGAACGCCGCCTGCAGCCGTTCGCCGACTGTATCCGCGAGGGCGAGCCGCTGTGTGGCCGCCTGCATCCCGACAAGCAGGCGCTGCTGTACGCCGCGCGCATCGACGAGGTGGCCTCGACCGCCCTGCTGCCGGTCGCCGGCATCGGCCTGGTGGCCGTCGGCAGCCGCGATCCGAACCGCTTCTACCCCGGCATGGGCACGCTGTTCCTGCGCATGATGGGCGAGGCCTTCGCGGTGGCGCTGCGGCGCCATCGCGACTGAGTCGCACAAGCGTGCGCCGGCCGTGACCACCCTGGATGCAGCGGGGCGCGCGGCGGCGGCAACGCACCCGGCGGTCGCCGACTACCTCGCCCACCTCGAAGTCGAGCGGCGCATGTCGGCGCACACGCTCGACGCCTACCGCCGCGATCTTGCGGCGCTGGCCGGCTGGGCGCAGGCGCAGGACCAGGGCGAGCTGCTGGCGCTCGACAGCGCCGCCATCCGCGCCTTCGTGGCCGCCGAGCACCGCCGCGGGCTCGCGCCCAAGAGCCTGCAGCGCCGGCTGTCCGGCTGCCGCAGCTTCTACCAGTGGCTGCTCCGGCATGCACGGATCCGCGCCAACCCGGCCACCGGGATCCGCGCGCCGCGCGCGCCGCGCAAGCTGCCGCAGGTGCTCGACGTCGACGAGGCCGTGGCCCTGGTCGAAGTCCCCACCGATGCGCCGCTGGGGCTGCGCGACCGCGCGCTGCTCGAGCTGTTCTATTCCTCGGGGCTGCGCCTGTCCGAACTGCGCCTGCTGCGTTGGCGCGACCTCGACCTGGCCGAAGGGCTGGTGACGGTGCTCGGCAAGGGCAGCCGCCAGCGGACCGTGCCGGTCGGTTCGCATGCCTGCCGTGCGCTGGAGGCCTGGCGGGCCGAGGGCGTCGCGGGGCAGCGCCCGGGGCCCGAGGCCCCGGTGTTCCCCGGCCGCGGCGGCGCGCCGATCAGCGCGCGCGCCATCCAGCTCCGGCTGCGCGCGCTCGGCCAGCGCCAGGGCCTGTTCAAGCACGTGCACCCGCACATGCTGCGGCACTCGTTCGCCAGCCACGTGCTGGAGTCGTCCGGCGACCTCAGGGGCGTGCAGGAACTGCTGGGGCACGCCGACATCGCCACCACGCAGATCTACACCCACCTCGACTTCCAGCATCTGGCCAGGGTCTACGACGACGCGCATCCGCGCGCCAGGCGGCGCAAGGGTCCGGTCGGCGACTGAGGCTGGCGGAAACCGCGCTGTCCGCTGCGCGTCCGGCCTGTCGTTGGCGTGGAGACCACCACCGGAGCCCTGCCGATGCGCCTGCCGCTTGCTGCCGTCCTGCTGCTGGCCACCGGCGTCGCCTGCGCCCAGCCCTACAAGGGTCCGATCATCGATGTGCACCTGCACGTTGGTCCCGCGGCGCCGGGCGCGCCCAACCCCGCGACCGGCGAGCCGACCACCGCCGCCACCGACGCCGACCGGGAGCGCCTCACCCTGGAACGCATGCGCCGGCACGGCATCGTGCTCGGACTGGTCAGCGGCCCCGATGCCTACATGGCCAGCATGCGCCGGGCCGGCGGCGAGGCGATCCGCGCCGGCGCGTTCATGGACGACGGCCGCACCCGCCTGCTGCCGCCGGACGTGCTGCGCGAGGCCTTCGCCAGCGGCGAGCTGCAGGTACTCGGCGAGATCGGCGCGCAGTACCACGGACTGGACGCGGGCGACGCCTGGCTCGAGCCCTACCTGGCGCTGGCCGAGGAGTTCGACGTGCCGGTCGGCATCCATACCGGCCTGGGTCCGCCCGGCACGCCCTACGGCTGCTGCCCGGACTTCAGCATCGAACTGGGCAACCCGAAGCTGCTGGAGCCGATGCTCAAGCGACACCCGAAGCTGCGCGTGTGGCTGATGCACGCCGGATGGCCCTACCTGCAGGAGACCAAGGCGCTGATGTACGTCTATCCGCAGCTGCATGCCGACGTGTCGGTGATCAACTGGATCATCCCGCGGCAGGAGTTCCACGACTACCTGCAGGCGCTGCTGACCGCCGGACTGGGCGACCGGCTGATGTTCGGCTCCGACCAGATGGTCTGGCCCGAGGCGATCACGCTGGCGGTGGAGGGCGTGGACAGCGCGCCCTTCCTCACCGCGGCGCAGAAGCGGGCGATCTTCCATGACAACGCGGCGCGCTTCCTGAAGCTGGAGCCCGCGTCCGGGAAGTGACGCGACCGACAGCGTCGCGGGCGGCTTGCATCCGCCGGGGCCGGTCCCCATCCATGGGTTTCAGCCCCCGGAGGCCCGCATGGACCCCAGCCATAACCCCAATGTCTTCCACGCCACCACCATCGTCTCGGTGCGCCGCGAGGGCCGCGTCGCGATCGCCGGAGACGGCCAGGTGACGCTTGGCCATACGGTGATGAAGTCGAATGCGCGCAAGGTGCGCCGGCTCGGCAAGGACGGCCAGATCCTCGCCGGTTTCGCCGGCGCCGCCGCCGATGCCTTCACCCTGTTCGAACTGTTCGAATCCAAGCTCGAGAAGCACGGACAACTCACCCGCGCCGCCGTGGAACTCGCGAAGGACTGGCGCACCGAGCGGCGCTTCGGAAAGCTCGAGGCGCTGCTCGCGGTGGCCGACAAGGACACCTCGCTGATCATCAGCGGAACCGGTGACGTGATCGAACCCGAGGACGGACTGGTCGCGATCGGCTCCGGCGGCCCCTACGCGCTGTCCGCCGCGCGCGCGCTGCTGGCGCACACGCAGATGGACGCGCGATCGATCGCCGTGGAGGCGCTCAACATCGCCGGCGACGTCTGCATCTACACCAACCGCAACGTCGTGGTGGAGGAACTCTGAGCATGGCCATGAAGATCGACACCTCGCACGCCACCATGACCCCGCGCGAGATCGTGCAGGAGCTCGACCGCCACATCATCGGCCAGCAGGACGCCAAGCGCGCGGTCGCGATCGCGCTGCGCAACCGCTGGCGCCGCGCCCAGCTCGGCGACGAGCTGCGCAACGAAGTGATGCCCAAGAACATCCTGATGATCGGCCCGACCGGCGTCGGCAAGACCGAGATCGCGCGCCGCCTGGCGACGCTGGCCAACGCGCCGTTCGTGAAGGTGGAAGCCACGCGCTTCACCGAGGTCGGCTACGTCGGCAAGGACGTCGAGCAGATCATCCGCGACCTGGCCGACACCGCGGTCAAGCTGTACCGCGAGCAGGCCAAGCAGAAGATGCGCACCCAGGCCGAGGAGCGCGCGGAAGACCGCATCCTCGACGCGCTGTTGCCCCGGCGCGAACAGCCGCAGGCACCCTTCGGCTTCGGCGCGGCGGGCGGGCCGGGCAGCACCACCGTCGACATCGGCGCGGAGCCGTCGTCGCGTGAATCCGAGACGCGCCAGAAGCTGCGTCGCCAGCTCCGCGCCGGCGAGCTCGACGGGCGCGAGATCGAACTCGACCTCGCCGCCGGTGGCGGCGTCGACATCATGACTCCGCCCGGCATGGAGGAGATGGGCCAGCAGCTGCGGCAGATGTTCGCCAACCTCGGCAGCGGCAAGACCCAGAAGCGCACCATGGGGATCCACGCCGCGCGCCCGCTGCTGGTCGAGGAAGAGGCCGGCAAGCTGGTCAACGAGGACGAGGTGCGCGCGGCGGCGATCGAGGCCTGCGAACAGCACGGCATCGTCTTCATCGACGAGATCGACAAGGTCGCCAAGCGCAGCGAGGGCATGGGCGCCGACGTCAGCCGCGAAGGCGTGCAGCGCGACCTGCTGCCGCTGGTGGAAGGCTCGACGGTCAGCACCAAGTACGGACCGGTGAAGACCGACCACATCCTCTTCATCGCCTCCGGTGCGTTCCACCTCGCAAAGCCCAGCGACCTGATCCCCGAGATGCAGGGCCGCTTCCCGATCCGCGTGGAGCTGTCGGCGCTGACCAAGGACGACTTCGTGCGCATCCTGACCGAGCCGAAGGCGGCGCTGACCCGGCAGTACGTCGAGCTGATGAAGACCGAAGGCCTGGAGCTGGCGTTCGGCGCCGACGCGATCGACCGCCTGGCCGAGATCGCGGCCGACGTCAACGAGCGCCAGGAAAACATCGGCGCGCGGCGGCTGCATACGGTGCTGGAGCGGCTGCTGGACAGCCTGAGCTTCGAGGCGCCGGACCGCGGTGGTCAGGTCGCGATCGACCGCGCATATGTGGACGAGCAACTGGGCGAACTGGTGCAGGATCAGGATCTGAGCCGCTACATCCTCTGAGGGCTGGGCGGCCGGCGCCGCCGTGGCCGGAGACGGCTGCGGCGGTCGTTGCGCCATTGGCAGGTCGCCGCTGTGGCGACGTCGAACCGACCGCCATGCGCCGTGACCCCCGTTCCTTGCCGTATGCCGTGCTCCTGGTCGCCGCGGCATCCGCGGCGGGCGTGCCCGCCCCTGTCACTCCTGCCCCGCCGCCTGCGCCGCCCATATCCGGTCGGGCAGCCGGGCCCGCGGCACCGGCGTTGCCGGTCGCGACGGGTGCGCGCGCCGCCCACCTGGAGCGCTGTCGCGCCGGACACCGGCGGACCCATCCGCAGATGGCCGCCGCGGACATCGACAGCGACTGCGGGTACACGTGGGGAAAGATCGAAGCGGCCGGGCCGCTGGCCGACGCGATGCTGGCGGCAGTGCCGGCTCGCCCAGGCGAGCGCATCGCGCTCACGGACCTGCGCACGCGCGTGCCGGCCGCGCGCTGGGACGCGCGCCCGTCGGTCAGCGGATCGTCGACCGCCGTCGCCACCGGTCGCCTCGGCGCACTGGATGCCTGGGTCGACGGCACGGCCAGCGCGCCGAGTTCCCTCAGCCTGGGCTGGAGCGAGGTGGGCGCAGATACGCCCTACGACCTGGCGGGCGCGCTGATGGCGCGCGGGGCGAAGGTCGAGCCGCTGGGCTGCTACCACTTCGGCCCGGGTGAAGTGAACGCCGTCGCCATCGTTACGGCACCCGGGCGCCCGCCGTTCGCGCTCACCGCCTACAGCCGCGGCGCGCCGCTCGCGCAGTCCACGGCGCAGCAGAACATGAGCGTCGCGCTCGATGGCGTGCTGCCGACGCGCGCCAGCCTGCGCGCCGCGCACCGCGATCCGCCTTGGGAGGATCCCTGTCCGTTCTAGCGCGGCGTTTGACGCGGGACCTCGTCCTCGCCGATATCCTCGTTCCACAGCGCCGGATTCGCTTCGATCCAATCGCCCATCATCGTGATGCAGCGCTCGTCGTCGAGCACGACCACCTCGGTACCGGCCTCGCGCAGCCACTCCACGCCGCCGGCGAAGTTCGCCGCTTCGCCCACCACCACGGTGCCGATGTTGAACTGCCGCACCAGGCCGCTGCAGTACCAGCAGGGTGCCAGCGTGGTCACCATGATCGTGTCGCGGTAGGAGCGCTGCCGGCCGGCCTTGCGGAAGGCGTCGGTCTCGCCATGGATCGAAGGGTCGTCCTCCTGCACGCGTCGGTTGTGGCCGCAGCCCAGCATCCGGCCGTCGCGGTGGTGGAGGGCCGCACCGATCGGGATGCCGCCCTCGGCCAGACCCTGCCGGGCCTCGGCGATGGCGGTGTCGAGCAGGGCGCGGTAGTCGGGGGTGGCGATCATGGGCGGCTCCGGGCGGGGGGTGCGATAATCCTCGCATGACCGAGCGCGACCCCCGCCACGACACCACCCACTTCGGCTTCCGCGACGTGCCGGTGGCCGAAAAGCAGAAGCTGGTGGGCGAGGTGTTCTCGTCGGTCGCCGGCAACTACGACCTGATGAACGACCTGATGTCGTTCGGCATCCACCGGCTGTGGAAGCGCTACTTCACCGCCACCGCCCAGGTTTCGAGGGGCGACCGCGTGCTCGACCTGGCCGGCGGCACCGGGGACATCGCGGCGCTGCTGCGCTCGCGCGTTGGCGACACCGGGGAGCTGGTGCTCGGCGACATCAACGGCAGCATGCTGCGCGTCGGCCGCGACCGCATGGTCGACCGCGGCAACGTGCGTGGCTTCAGCTACGTGCAGTGCAATGCGCAGGCGCTGCCGTTCCCCGACGCGAGCTTCGACCTGGTCACGATCGCCTTCGGCCTGCGCAACGTCACCGACAAGGACGCGGGCCTGCGCGAGATGCTGCGCGTGCTCAAGGTCGGCGGCCAGGCGCGGGTGCTGGAATTCTCCGAAGTGCCGGAGTGGTTCAAGCCGCTCTACGACTTCCATTCCTTCAAGGTGCTGCCGAAGCTGGGCCAGCTGTTCGCCGGCGACCCCGGCAGCTACCAGTACCTGGCCGAGTCGATCCGCAAGCACCCGCCGCAGGCCGAGCTGAAGGGAATGATGGAAGCCGCGGGCTTCGCGCGCTGCCGCTACCGCAACCTTTCGGGCGGGATCGTCGCCATCCACGACGGCTACAAGGCCTGAGGCCAGGGCCTGGCGCACGCCGGCGCGGCGCGCCCGGGCACCACGGCCCGCGCCACGGGCTAGAATCGACGGCTGTTCCAATCACCGGACCCCCGTCCATGACCCTGAGCCGTTTCTTCCGCCTCGCCGCGCTCGCGGCGCTGGTCGTGTTCGCCGTCGCCGCCTGCCAGCGCGAGCCGACGCCCACCGAAGTCGCCCCGGCCCCCAAGCCGCAGGCCGCCGCCGACACCGGCGACTACGACGAGCATTCCTATGCCGAGCCCGACAAGGTCGCGATCGACGACCTGGCGCTGGAGCTGGCGCTGGACTTCGACGCGCGCACGATCAGCGGCACCGCCACCTACACGCTCGACTGGCGCGACGACACCGCCACCGCGCTGGTGCTCGATACCCGCGACCTGACCATCGAACGCGCGGAAGGCGAGGGTGCCGGCGGTGCCTGGCAGCCGCTGCAGTTCGAGCTGGCCGGGCGCGACGACCTGCTCGGCAGCAAGCTCACCATCCAGGCCCCGGAGCGCAACGCGCGCATCCGCGTCGCCTATCGCACCTCGCCGGCGGCCTCGGGCCTGCAGTGGCTCGACGCCTCGATGACCGAAGGCAAGGCCACGCCGTTCATGTTCAGCCAGTCGCAGGCGATCCACGCACGCTCGTGGGTGCCGCTGCAGGACACGCCGCGCGTGCGCTACACCTACAGCGCGCGCGTGACCTCGCCGGCCGACGTGATGGTGCTGATGAGCGCCGACAACGACCCGGCGGCCGCGCGTGATGGGGATTACAGCTTCCGCATGCCGCAGCGCATCCCGTCCTACCTGATGGCGATCGCCGCCGGCGACCTGGTGTTCAAGCCGATCTCCGCGCGCGCCGGCGTCTGGGCCGAGCCGGCCACCGTCGACCACGCGGTGGCAGAGTTCGAGGACACCGAAAAGATGATCGCGACCACCGAGTCGCTGTACGGCCCCTACCGCTGGGAGCGCTACGACCTGCTGATCCTGCCGCCGTCGTTCCCCTATGGCGGCATGGAGAATCCGCGCCTGTCCTTCATCACCCCGACGGTCATCGTGGGCGACAAGTCGCTGGTGGCGCTGATCGCGCACGAGCTGGCGCACAGCTGGTCGGGCAACCTGGTCACCAACTCCAGCGCCAAGGACGGCTGGCTCAACGAGGGCTTCACCAGCTACGTCGAGAACCGCATCGTCGAGGCGTTGTACGGGAAGGAACGCTCCGACATGGAGTACGTCATCTCGCGCAACGGGCTGAAGACCGAGATCGCGAAGATGAGCCCCGAGGAGCAGGCTCTGGCCGTGCGCCCGGGCGTGGTCAAGGATCCGGACGACTCGCTCAGCGCGGTCTCCTACGACAAGGGTGCCTGGTTCCTGCAGTTCCTCGAGGAGCGCTTCGGCCGCGCCGAGTTCGACGCGTTCCTGCGCGGCTACTTCGATCATTTCGCCTTCCAGTCGATTCCGACCGCGCGCTTCGTCGAGTACGCGCAGGAGAACCTGCTCGACAAGTACCCGGGCAAGGTCACGCCGGAAGAGTTCGACGCGTGGCTGTACGAGCCCGGCATCCCGGGCAGCGCGCCGCAGGTGATGTCGCGCAACTTCGGGGTGGTCGACAGTGCGCGCCTGGCGTGGCTGGGCAGCGGCACCCTGCCGCCGCAGGCGATCACCGGCGAGTGGAGCACCCAGGAGTGGATCCACTTCCTCGAGGGCCTGCCGCCGACCCTGTCGATCGAGCAGCTCTCGCAGCTGGACACCGCCTACCGCTTCACCGGCACGCCCAACGCCGAGCTGGCGCAGCGCTGGTATCCGCTGGCGGTGCGCAGCAGCTACATGCAGGCGTATCCGGCGATCGCCGACTTCGTGCGCACCATCGGCCGGCGCAAGCTGATCATGCCGACCTACCAGGCCCTGGTGGCGACCGAGGGCGGGCTGGCGTTCGCGAAGGAACAGCTCGCCGCCGCGCGCCCGGGCTACCACCCGATCACCACCGGCTCGGTGGAAAAGCTGATCGCCGAGGCCAGGCCGGTGCCGGGCAGTGGCACGCCGCCGGCTCCCGCCGCCGTGGCTCCGGCCGCGCCGGCACCGGTCGAGGCCCCGGCCGACCCCGCGACCCGGGAGATGCCGGTCGCCGACGGCGATCCGACCCGTCCGGCGCCGACCCGGCGCTGAGGCAGGACCGCACCCAACGCCGCCGTCGCGGGACGCAGGCGTCCCGCGGCGCGCCAGCCGAGGACACGCGCATGCGTACGCCACGCTTCCCCCGCGCAGCCCGCACCGCCCTGCTCGCGGCATCGCTTGCCGCCGCCACCTCCGCGCTCGTTGCCTGCCAGGACCCGGCGGCCCGCGCCGAGGCCCAGGCCGCGGCGCAGCGCGAGGCCGACGAGGCGGCCGCAGGCCAGGCCGCCGCCGATTTCGACGCGGCCTACGCGGCCGAGAACTGGCCGCTGGCGGCCGCGCAGGGCGACGTGCTGCTGGCGCGCTATCCGGGGACCGCCGCCGCCGAGCGGATCGGTCCCCTGCACGCCGAGGCCCGCGCCAAGGGCAATGCGGTGCGCGAGGACGCGCGCCTGGCCGCGCTCTGGTCCTACAACGTCGAAGCGGTGAAGGGTGGCGAGCAGCTGTCCGCCGCGATCTTCGCCAAGGAAAACGTCGACAGCGACGGCAGCGGCGCGAAGCCGGTGCGGCTGATCTTCCGCGACCATCCGGACTGGGGCCGCAGCAGCTACCTGGTGATGCAGGCCGGCGACTTCGACTGCTACGGCGCCTGTCGCGTGGCGGTCACCGTGGACGACGCGGCCCCGGTGCGCATGGCGGCCAACCGCCCGAAGACCGACGAGGCCATCGCCATGTTCATCGACGACGAGAAGGCGCTGTGGCGCATGATCGACGGCGCGAAGCGGCTGGCGGTCGAGTATCCGGTCAAGGCCGGCGGGACGCGCACGGTGGCGTTCGAAGTCGGCGGCCTGGAGCGCGGCCGACTGCCCGCCTGGAACTGAGTTTCAGTCGAACCAGATCAGCGGCAGGTCGGCGTTGAGCGAGACGTTGCGGAAGTCGCCCGTCGCCTCGCCGATCGCTTCCACCACATGGCAGCCCTCGGCCAGCGCTTCGGCTCCGGCGGAGAGCCAGCTGGTGCCCATGGTGCGCGTGCTGACCGCGTCGGGCCGGGGGCCCAGGGTCTGCGCGTTGCGCGCCACCTCGCGCCCGGCCACCCGCAACGACAGGCTCACCGTGCCGCCCCGGTCGTGGTCGTCGCCCTGGATCCGGGTGCGGCTGGCGAACAGCACCTCGCCGTCGTGTCCGGGCGGGATGCAGGCCCGTCCCCGCGCCAGGACCACCTGGGTCCCGGTCGGCGGGCACTTTCCGGGGCGGAAGCCGTTGGTGCCGATGCAGATATAGGCGTAGCGGCGGTAGCGTCCGCGGGTCACGTAGTCCCAGGCGGGCGGGTAGCCGCGGCCGACCACGCGCATGCCGCCGGACAGGGTCACCAGGCCGGTGCTGGAGCCCACGCGGTAGCGCACGCCGTTGGTGCTGGCCATGCGTGGCTGGTAGTAGGGCGATTCGCTGGCCACCAGCTGCACCGAGCTGTCGCGCGGCGGCGAGGGGAACAGCGCCTGCATGAACATCGGCGCCTGGACCTCGGCGCCCTCGAACAGGTCGTTGATCGACCAGGTGGCCGAGTGCAGCGGCGGCTCGCGGCCGTTGAGGAAGATGCCCCACATCGCATCGCCCGGCTGGTTCGACATCCAGGCGCGTCCCGACGCCATGGCCACGACCGGGCCGCCGTCATTTCCCGCCTGCACCGACAGCACCGGTGCCCAGCCGCGGCCGGCCGGCAGGGCGCGGCCTTCCGGCGTGTCGCGGGTGTCGAATTCAAGCCAGGGGGAAGAGGCGTCCAGGAACGCGCTCGACGCGTGCCGCGCGGCGTCGGTCAGCACCGAGAGGCTGCTGCGCGCCGTGGCCAGTGCCGCCCCGTCCGCCGTGCGCGCGTGCAACGCGACGCGCGAGCGTCCGGCGGGCAGGTGCACCGCGGCGATCGCGTTGAAGGCGTGGCGGTTGGGCGCGCGCGACCCGCGCCAGTCGACCACGCTCTGGTTGGACACCCGCCGCCCGTCGACGCTGATCCAGGCGTTGGCGATCGCCTCGCCCACCGGCGCCAGCCCGCCGTCGGCGTGCAGGTAGGTCCAGCCGGCGCGCTCGAGTTCGATCGTCGCCGACAGCAGCTCGACCGCGCCGCCGGGCTCGACCAGCCGGTCGGCCGGCAGCACCAGGTGGCGCGAGCCCTTCGCGGCGGCCGAAAGCGGCAGGAGGGCGAGCAGGGCTGCCGCGATCCATGCGGCCCGGCGGACGGCCGGCACGGGGTCCATGCGTGGGCTCCGGCCGGCGCTAGAGCGCGTATCCGAACTGCTGGGTGAACTGCGCGGCGAACTCGTCGTAGTCGAAGCGCTGGTTCTGGGTGCCCGGGTGCTCGACCTTCAGCGCGCCCATCAGGTTGCCGATGCGGCCGATGGTCTCCCAGCCGTAGCCCTTCTCGATGCCGAACAGCAGCCCGGCGCGGAACGCGTCGCCGCAGCCGGTCGGGTCGGTGACCCGGCTCTCGTGCGCCGGCGGCACGTCGTGGACCTTGCCGTCGGCGTAGATCACCACGCCCTTGGGGCCGCGGGTGGTGATGTAGGCCTTGACCTTGCCGGCGATCGTCGCCTCGTCCCAGCCGGTGCGCTCCTGCAGCAGGTTCGACTCGTAGTCGTTGACGGTGACGTAGTCGGCCTGCTCGATGAAGGCGCGCAGTTCCTCGCCGTTGAACAGCGGCATGGCCTGGCCCGGATCGAAGATGAAGGGAATGCCGGCCTCGGCGAATTCCTTCGAATTCTGGATCATGCCTTCGTAGCCGTCGGGACTGACGATGCCGATGGTCACGCCGGGCACGTCGCGCACGTGGTTCTCGTAGGAGCGCATCATCGCGCCGGGGTGGAAGGCGGTGATCTGATTGTTGTCGAGGTCGGTGGTGATGAACGCCTGCGGCGTGAACAGCTCCGGGATTTCCTTGACGTGGTCGAGCGGGATCCCGAGCTCGGCGAAATACTCGCGGTAGGGCCCGAAATCCTGGCCCACGGTCGCCATCGGGATCGGATCACCGCCCAGCAGCTTGAGGTTGTAGGCGATGTTGCCGGCGCAGCCGCCGAACTCGCGGCGCATCCGCGGCACCAGGAACGAGACGTTCAGGATGTGCACCTTGTCCGGCAGGATGTGGTTCTTGAACTGGTCGGGGAACACCATGATGGTGTCGTAGGCCAGGGAACCGCAGATCAGGGCAGGCATCGGGAAGGCGCTCCGGTGGGGTGCCGGCCCGGGGGACGGCGGTCAGGTTGCTCGGGGAACTGGCCGGGATCCGGCGCAGGGGCCACCGCCGCACAGGCAGCGGCGCGGGGCGCATAGGGTAGCCCGCGGCCGTCGGCGGGCCAAGCGCGGGCCCGGCCGCCGCACCAGGCGCGGCGCGGCCTGCGGGCCGGTTTTCCTTGCCCGGGGAGGGGGCGGTTGCTACGCTTCCCGATCGCCTTTTCGCGGGAATTCCCCCGTTCCCGCCCCCTCCTGACGGACGCGCGCCCCTGATGTTCAAGAAGTTCCGCGGCATGTTCTCCAATGACCTGTCCATCGACCTGGGCACGGCCAATACCCTCATCTTCGTGCGCGGCCAGGGCATCGTCCTCAACGAACCGTCGGTGGTCGCGGTACGCCAGGACCGCAACGGCGGCCCGAAGGCGGTCGCCGCCGTCGGCAGCGAGGCCAAGCAGATGCTCGGCCGCACGCCCGGCCACCTCACCACCCATCGGCCGATGAAGGACGGCGTGATCGCCGACTTCACCTATACCGAGGAAATGCTCAAGTACTTCATCCGCAAGGTGCACAAGAGCCGCTTCCTGCGGCCGAGCCCGCGGGTGCTGATCTGCGTCCCGGCCGGCTCCACCCAGGTGGAGAAGCGCGCCATCCGCGACTCGGCGATGGAGGCGGGCGCGCGCGACGTGTCGCTCATCGAAGAGCCCATGGCGGCGGCGATCGGCGCCGGCATGCCGGTCACCGAGGCCCGCGGCTCGATGGTGGTGGACATCGGCGGCGGCACCACCGAGGTGGCGGTGATCGCGCTCAACGGCATCGTCTACTCGCAGTCCGCGCGCATCGGCGGCGACCGCTTCGACGAGTCGATCATCAACTACGTGCGCCGCAACCACGGCATGCTGATCGGCGAGGCAACGGCGGAGCGGGTCAAGATCGAGCTGGGCTGCGCCTATCCCCAGGAGAAGGTCCTGGAGACCGAGATCTCCGGCCGGCACCTGGCCGAGGGCGTGCCGAAGATGGTCAAGATCAGCTCCAGCGAGGTGCTCGACGCGCTGCGCGAGCCGCTGATGGGCATCGTGGCCGCCGTGCGCCAGGCGCTGGAGCAGACCCCGCCGGAGCTCAGCGCCGACGTCGCCGAGCGCGGCATCGTGCTCACCGGCGGCGGCGCGCTGCTGCGCGACATCGACCGCCTGCTCAGCGAGGAGACCGGCCTGCACGTCCAGGTGGCCGAGGATCCGCTGACCTGCGTGGCCCGCGGCGGCGGTCGCGCGCTGGAGCTGCTCGACATGCACGGAAACGAATTCTTCGCCTCGGAGTGAGCTGACAGACCGCGGCCACGACTGTGTCCCACTACGCCGGTCCCGCCACCCCCCGATCGAGTGACGTCACCGGCACGCTGCGGCTGCTGGCCTATCTCGCGATCTCGGTGGCGCTCATCGTGCTCGACCACCGCGGCGACTGGCTGGCCCAGGTCCGCGGCCATGCCAGCGTCGCCATGCAGCCGCTGTGGTGGCTGGCCGGGCTGCCCTCGCGCCTGGGCGAGGACCTGCGCGACGACGCCGCCACCCGCACCCGGCTGGCGGAGGAGAACCGCCTGCTGCGCAACGAGCTGCTGCTGGGCGCCGCGCGCCAGGCGCGCCTGCAGGTGGAGGCCGAGGAGAACGCACGCCTGCGCGGCCTGATGGGCGCCGCCGAGCGCGGCGGCCAGGACGTGCAGCTGGCGCCGATCCTCGACGTCGACCTCGACCCGACGCGCCAGCGCCTGATGCTCAATGCCGGCACCGCCAGCGGCGTGCGCCGGGGCCAGGCGGTGATCGACGCCGGCGGGCTGGTCGGCCAGGTGATCGAGGCCACGCCGTCCACCGCCACCGTGCTGCTGCTGACCGATCCGGACCACGCGGTGCCGGTGGCGGTCGCGCGCACCGGCGTTCGCCTGATCGTCTACGGCACCGGCCGCAGCGACATGCTCGAGCTGCGCAACGTGCCCCTGTCGAGCGACGTGCGCGCGGGCGACGTGGTGATCACCTCGGGTCTGGGCGGCCGTTTCCCGCCGGGCTTCCCGGTGGGCACGATCGCCGCGCTGCGCCCGGACGACAGCCGCGCCTTCCTCGTCGGCGACGTCGACGCCGCGGCCCAGCTCGACCGCGGCCGCGACGTGCTGCTGCTGCGCGACCAGCCGGCCAGCGCGGCGCCGCCGCGCGTCGACGAGGCCATTCCCGCCGATCCGGCGGCCACCGCGGCGGCCGCGGAATGAGCGCGCGCGGACGCTCCTGGGTGCTGCCGGTCAGCGTGCTGCTGGCGCTGCTGCTCGGCCTGTTGCCGATGCCGGGGCTGCTGCAGCCGCTGCGTCCCTACTGGCTGGCGCTGGTGGTCGCCTACTGGGTGATCGAGGACAGCGAGCGCGTGGGGCTCGGCTTCGCCTTCGCGGTCGGCCTGGTCGCCGATGTCGCCTTCGGCGGCCTGCTCGGCGAACAGGGCCTGCGGCTGGTAGTGATGGCCTTCATCCTGCAGCGCTTCCGCACCCAGCTGCGCTTCTTCCCGATCCCGCAGCAGGCGCTGGCGATCGGCGGCCTGCTGCTCAACGACCGCGTCATCAGCACCATCGTCCACCTGGCGCTGGGCGAGCCGGTGCTGCCGCTGGCCTACTGGTGGGCGCCGCTGGTGGGCATGCTGCTCTGGGCGCCGCTGTTCGTGCTGCTCGACGCGCTGCGCATGGGCCGCGGCGCACGCCTGTGATGGCCGGCGCGCGCGGCCGGAAGCCCCGGCGGCTGCGCAACCCCGTGGCCGAGGCGCGCCTGTTCCGCGGGCGCGCGCTGTTCGGCTTCGCCGTCGTGCTGCTGTCGCTGCTGGGCCTGGCCGGCTGGTACTTCAAGCTGCAGGTGCTCGACCACGACGCCTATGCCATGCGTTCCGAGGCCAACCGCATCAAGCCGCGGCCGGTGGTGCCGGGGCGCGGACTGATCCTCGATCGCGAAGGCCGCATCCTGGCCGACAACGTGCCCGCCTACCGGCTCGACGTGACCCCGGACGAGGCCGGCGACCCGCAGGCGCTGATCGCGGCGCTGTCGCAGGTGGTGGAGCTGGCGCCCGAGGACATCGAGCGCTTCGAGGCCGCGCGCAGGACCACGCGCGGCTTCCGCGCCATCCCGCTCAAGCTGCGCATCAGCGACGTCGAAGCGGCGCGCTTCGCGGTCGAGCGCTGGCGCTTCCCGGGCGTGGAGCTGGTGCCCTACCTCAACCGCCGCTACCCCTACGGCGACCTGCTGGCGCACGTGATCGGCTACGTGGGCCGCACGGACGAAAGCGACATCGCGCGCTACGGCGAGGCCCACGGCGTGTTCACCCATACCGGCCGCACCGGACTCGAGCGCTACTACGACGAAGCGCTACGCGGCCTGGTCGGTTACGAGCAGGTGGAGACCAACGTCGAGGGCCGCGCGCTGGGCCGGCTCGGCCTGGTCCCGGCCACGGCGGGCGCCGACCTGCGGCTGTCGGTGGACGTCGAACTGCAGCGGGCGATGGTCGCCGCGTTCGGCGAGATGCAGGGCTCGGCAGTGGCGGTGGATCCGGCCACCGGCCAGGTCCTGGCCATGGTCAGCCTGCCGAGCTACGACCCCAACCTGTTCGTCAACGGCATCTCCAGCACCGACTACCGCGCGCTGATGGACGATCCGGCGCGGCCGCTGTTCAACCGCAACGTGCTCGGCGGCGGCCCGCCCGGCTCGATCGTCAAGCCGTTCATGGCGCTGGCCGGCGTCGACAGCGGGCTGCGCACGCCCGAGAGCCGGGTGTTCTCCACCGGCGAATTCTTCATCCCCGGCCAGAGCCGCGGCTACCGCGATGCGGGCCGCGGCGGCGGCTGGGTCGACCTGCGCGATTCGATCTCGCGCTCGATCAACTACTACTACTACAAGCTCGCCTACGACATGGGCATCGACCGCCTGGCCGAGTACATGCACCGCTACGGCTTCGGCGAGCCCACCGGCATCGACCTGACCGGCGAAACCTCGGGCATCGTGCCCTCGCGCGAATGGAAGTCGCGCAACAGCCGCGAGCCCTGGTACCCGGGCGAAACCGTGATCGCCGGCATCGGCCAGGGCTACTGGGTGGCCACGGCGCTGCAGATGGCGCGCGGCACCGCGGCCATCGCCAACGGCGGCAGCCTGCACCCGCTGCGCCTGGTGGCCGAGCGCCGCACCGGTTACGACGCGCCGTGGCTCCCGCTGCCGGCTGCGCCGGCGCCGCGGATCACCGACAACCCGTCGCACCTGCGCGCGGTGCAGGAAGGCATGGAAAACACCATCCACGGCCGCGGCACCGCCATCGCCATGGCGCGCGGCGCGCCCTACCGCATGGCCGGCAAGACCGGCACCGCGCAGAAGATCAGCCGCCGCGGCAGCGTCAGCCTCGATCCGCGCTCGCTGCCCTACCACCTGCGCCACCAGGCGCTGTTCGCCGGCTACGCGCCGGCCGACAACCCGACGATCGCGCTGGCCGTGGTGGTCGAGCACGGCGGCTATGGCGGCAGCACCGCGGCCCCGATCGCGCGGCGCATCTTCGACGCCTGGCTGCTGGGCCAGATGCCGGTGATGCCCGGCGCCGACGGCGAGGTGGTGCCGGTGGTGGACCTGTTCGGCAACGTCGAATCCGCCGTGCTCGCAGGACCGGGCAGTCCCCTAGCGGCGGAGACCGCAGCGGTGCCGGATGGCCGTGGCGCCGATGCCGGCGCGCCCGCACCCCGGACGCCGGCGCGATGAACCTCATCCTCCGCTTCCTGCTCGACCTGCTGCTGCGCTTCGTGCGCACCCTGGACTGGGTGCTGCTGGGCGCGCTGGTGGCGCTGATGGGCATCGGGCTTGCCGTGCTGCACAGCGCCGGCGGGCAGAACCCGGCGCTGGTGCTGTCGCAGGGCGCGCGCTACGGCGTCGGGCTCGGCGTGCTCTGGCTGCTGTCGCGCGTGCCGCTGCTTCGCCTGCGCGACGCCGCGCCGGCGGCCTATGTGCTGTCGCTGCTGCCGCTGGTCGCGGTGCTGTTCCTCGGCACCGGGCGCAGCGGCGCGCACTGGCTCAACCTGGGCGTGTTCTATTTCCAGCCGGCCGAGCTGCTCAAGCTCAGCCTGCCGATGATGGTGGCCTGGTACCTCAACTCGCGGCCGCAGCCGCCGTCCTTCGCCACCACCGTCGTCGGCCTGCTGCTGCTCGCGGTGCCGACCGGGCTGATCCTGCTGCAGCCGGACTTCGGCACGGCGATGCTGGTGGCCAGCAGCGGCGTGTTCGTGCTGTTCCTCGCCGGCATGTCGTGGTGGTGGTTCGTGGCCGCGGCCGCGGGCATCGCCGCCGCGGCGCCGGCCGCCTGGTTCTGGATGCTGCGGCCCTACCAGAAGGACCGCATCCTGACCTTCCTCGACCCGGAGTCGGATCCGCTCGGCGCGGGCTGGAACATCATCCAGTCGAAGATCGCGATCGGCTCCGGTGGCCTGCGCGGGCAGGGCTGGGGACAGGGCTCGCAGTCGCACCTGAACTACGTGCCCGAGCACACCACCGACTTCATCTTCGCGGTGCTGTCGGAGGAGTTCGGCTGGATCGGCGTGGTCACCGTGCTGGCGCTGTACCTGGTGGTGGTGGGGCGCTGCCTGTGGATCGCGGCCGAGTCGCGCGACGGCTTCGGGCGGCTGCTGGCCGGGGGGCTGGGGCTGGCGCTGTTCGTCTACGTGCTGGTCAACGGCGGCATGATCTCCGGCCTGCTGCCGGTGGTCGGCGTGCCGATGCCGCTGCTGAGCTTCGGCGGCACCGCCGCGGTGTCGCTGCTGGCAGGCATGGGCGTGGTGATGGCGGTGCACGCCGCACGCCCCGTGCGCGGCCGCTGAGCGCCACAACCGTGCATGAACGCGGCGCCCTGGCGGGCTGCAGGCGCGTGCTAACCTCGCCGCCGATGAACCGACACCCGCGACCGACCACGCCTCGACCGCGCCTGCTGCCGGTCCTGGCAGCGCCGCTGCTGCTTGCCGCCTGCGCGCCTCCCATCGTCCACTATCCGGCGGCGGCCGCCGATGCCGTACCGGTCGAAGCCGCTGCCGCGGCCCCGGCGCAGGCTCCCGGGCTGCTCGCGCCCGTGCCGCAGCCACCCGAACGCCCGGTGGCCCCGCCTCCGGTGACCGATCCGGCGATCGAGCGCGCGCAGCGGATCACCAACTTCGTCGACTACACCGCCACGACCTACGGCGTGGACCCGGCGCACGTGCGCAGCGTGCTGGCCGGTGCCGAGCACAAGCAGTCGATCATCGACGCGATGTCGCGGCCGGCCGAGGCGGTGCGCCCCTGGCGCGACTACCGCCCGATCTTCATCAACGACGCGCGCATCAGCGGTGGCAAGGCCTTCTACGCCGAGAACCGCGCGGCGCTGGACCGCGTCGCCGCGGAGACCGGCGTGCCGGCCGAGTACATCGTCGCCATCATCGGCGTCGAGACCAGCTACGGACGCATCACCGGCAACCATCGCGTGCTCGACGCGCTGTACACGCTGGCCTTTGGTTTCCCCAGGCGCGCGCCCTTCTTCGCCGGCGAGCTGGCGCAGCTGTTCGCGCTGGAGAAGCAAGAGCCGCAGCTCGACCTCGCCGCGCTCAAGGGCAGCTACGCCGGTGCCATGGGCATGGGCCAGTTCATGCCGTCGAGCTACCGCCTGTGGGCGAAGGACGGCGACGGCGACGGACGTCGCGACCTGCTGACCCACAAGCCGGACGTGTTCGCCTCGATCGCCAACTATTTCGTGGTGCATGGCTGGCAGCGCGGCGGCCCGGTGGTCGCGCGCGCGGACAAGGCGGACGGCGTGGCCGACTTCGTGCCCAGCGGCGATCCGAAGTCGCTCGAGCCCGACCATCCCCTGCCGCGGCTGGCCGAGCTGGGCTTCACCCCGCGCGCCGGCCAGCCGGTGGGCGAGGGCGCCACCGTGATCGCCCTCGACGGCGACGCAGGACGCGAATACTGGCTGGGCTACCGCAACTTCTACGTCATCAGCCGCTACAACCGCTCGCCGATGTATTCGCTGGCGGTGCACCAGCTCGCGCAGGCGATCGCGGGGCGCGGGCCGTGAGGCGGCCCCGGCGCGCGCGGTCGGCGTGCTGGTCCATCGTCATGTTCGCCGTGCTCCTGGCGGGCTGCGCGGGCACGCCGAAGCGTGATGCGCCGGGCGGCGGCACGGCGGCCGGTCCCGCTGCGCAGGCGACGCCAGCCACCGGCACCCGGGTGTCGCCCTATGCCCCGGCGCAGGAAGATCCGTCCACCCGCGGCGATTACGTCGCAGGCGGCCTGTACAAGCCGGGCGTCTCCGACACGATCCCCGACTATCTGCCGGACGTCGACGCCATTCCCGAGCCGGACGTGGTCGAGCTGCCGCGCTCGCGCTATGGCAACGGCCCGACCTACAAGGTGCTGGGCAGGACCTACCGCGTGCTCGACGACACCGAAGGCTTCGTCGAAAGCGGCCTGGCGTCGTACTACGGCCAGAAGTTCCACGGCCGACGGACCTCCAACCAAGAGGTCTATGACATGTACGCGTTCACCGCGGCGCACAAGTCGCTGCCGCTGCCGAGCTTCGCGCGGGTGACCAACCTCGACACGGGGCAGTCGGTGGTGGTGCGCGTCAACGACCGCGGCCCGTTCCACGAGGGCCGCGTGGTCGACCTCAGCTATGCCGCGGCGGTGAAGATCGGCGTGCATCCGCGCGGCACCGCGCGGGTCGAAGTGCGCGCCCTGGGTCCGGGCGAGAACGCGCGCGAACGACCTGCCGACACGCGCACCGCTGCGACCACGCCCGCCATCGATCCCGCGACCGGACTGCCGCCTGGCGTGCGCGTCGCGACCGGCAAGCCGCAGCCGGCGCCGCCGAGCGCCATGGACGGCCTGGTGGCCAGCGTGCAGGCACCGGCCGTCGCGCCGCCGGCACTGATCGCCGCGGTCTCTCAGCCCGCCGCGCTGCGCGCCGAGGCGTCCGCCGCCACGCAGGCCGGCGGCCAGGCGGCCGATGCGCCCACTGCCCAGCCGGCGAAGGCGGCCGGCAGCGGCGACTGGCGCTTCGACATGCACCAGGACGGGCGGGCGATGACCGCCGACGAATTCGATGCCTGGATGAAGTCGCGCCGCGCGCGCGTGGCCACCGGCCGGGCCGGCAAGCCCGACCCGCGCGATCCCGCGTTGGCCGCGGCAGGGTCCACGTCGTCCGCGCCTGCGCCTGCGCCTGCGCCCGCGGCCGCTCCGGCGCCCGCGGCCTCTCCGGCGTCCGCGCGGATGTCCGCCGCAGGCATCCTGCTCCAGGTCGCCGCCTTCGGCTCGCGCGACAACGCCGAACGCGCGCTCGCCATGCTGCGCGGCGCCGGGATCGGCGAGGCACGCCTCCAGGACGGGACGTCGGCGGGCAAGCCGGTCTGGCGCCTGCGCGTGGGCCCGGTCGCTCCGGCGACGGTCGCGGACCTCAGCGCCCGCGTCGCCGGCCTCGGCTTCGGCGCGCCGCAGCCCGTGCGCGAGTGACCCGCACGGTTAGAATCAACGCCTGTTCACGCCGCCCCGACACGGGTGGCCCGAAATTCCCGGAGTTCCCTGCCTGATGAAAGCCCACGCTGCCCGCGTCGCGCTGCTCGCCGCCGTTTCCGCCGCCACGCTCGGCCTCGCCTTCGCCCAGACCCCCGCGCCTGCGCCGACTCCCGCGCCGCCGGTCGCCGCCCTGAGTGACCAGCTGCCGGTGCCGGACGCGCCGGCGGTCACCGGCACCGCGTGGCTGCTGATGGACTTCGCCACCGGCCAGGTGCTGGCGGGCGAAAACGTCGACCAGCGCGTGGAGCCGGCCAGCATCACCAAGGTGATGACCAGCTATGTGATCGCCGCCGAAATGAAGGCGGGCAAGATCAGCAACGACGACGACGTCATGATGTCGGTCAACGCCTGGCGCACCGGTGGCGCCGGCACCGACGGCAGCTACAGCGGCTTCGAGGTCAACAAGACCGCGAAGCTGCTGGAGATGGAAAAGGGCATGACCGTGCAGTCGGGCAACGACGCCGCGATCGCCCTGGCCGAACACATCGCCGGCTCCGAGCAGGCGTTCGCCTCGCTGATGAATGCCCATGCCGCACGCCTGGGCATGAAGGACACCCATTTCGAGAACGCCACCGGCCTGTCGGGCCCGGAGCACTACTCGACCGCGCGTGACCTGGCGACGCTGGGCCGTGCGCTGGCGCGCGACTTCCCCGAGCACTACGCCTACAACGCGATCAAGGAATTCACCGTCGGGCCGATCACCCAGCGCAACCGCAACGTGCTGCTGTGGCGCGACAAGAGCGTGGACGGCATCAAGACCGGCCACCACTCGGGCGCCGGCTACTGCCTGCTGGCCTCGGCCAAGCGCGGCGACCAGCGGCTGATCTCGGTGGTCATGGGTTCGACCAGCGAGAGCCAGCGCGCGACCGATTCGCAGGCCCTGCTGAACTGGGGTTTCCGCTTCTTCGAGACCCACGAGCTGTACACCGCCGGCGAACCGGTCGCGACGCAGAAGGTCTGGAAGGGCGAAGCCAACGAGATCGGGCTGGGCGTGGCCCAGCCGCTGCTGGTCAGCATGCAGCGCGGCCAGTACGCGAAGCTGCAGCCGAGCATGGACGTGCCGCGCACCCTGGTGGCCCCGCTCGCCAAGGGCGAAGCCGTGGGCAAGGTGCGGGTGATGCTCGACGGCAAGCTGGTGGCCGAGGCGCCGCTGGTGGCGCTGCAGGAGGTGCCCGAAGCGGGCTTCTTCAAGCGCCTGTGGCACGAGCTGCTGATGTGGTGGCAGTCGCTGTAGGCCCGCGCCTCAGCGCGCGTTCGACAGCTGGGCCGAGTTGACCCAGCCGCGGTTGCCGACCTCGTCCTCGACTTCCCACATCGTCCCCACCCTGGTGCCGGTGGGATAGAGCAGCATCCCCGGCTCGAGGTCGCGTACCGCGGTGCCGCTGCCGTCCGCCGCGGCCAGCAGCCGGCCCGGGCGCGTCAGCGTGACCGCCTGCGACACGTTCGACGCCGAGGCATCGGAGGGCAGTCCGCCGAGCTGGGCGACCAGGTCGCTGTACGCCTGCAGGTAGGCCTGGGCCACGACCTGGCCGATCTCGGTGTTCGCGTAGCCGGAGGCGCCTCCGGCCAGCAGCGCGCCGCCGATCCCGCCGCCGGCCCCACGCCAGCCGACGTCGGTCTTGGTGGCATGTCCTTCGGTCATCGCCACCTGCTCGGACGAGCGCGCGTCGGTCACGGTGAGCACCACGTCGGCGCTGCTGCGCTTGAGGTTGACGCCGCCGACCACCGCCGCGGCGCGGCGGTTGCCCAGGAGGCCACCGACCAGCCCGCCGATGTTGGTGCCGCCGGCGTCGCGGTTCTGCGAGACCACGTCGGGGACCAGCACGTAGTCCGCGGCGCGCACCTGGCCCTTGCCGATGTTGGAGCCGCCGCGCAGCTCGCCGGACGCGGCCAGCGCGCGCTCGGCCTGCATCGCCTGCATGCCGGTGCCGCGATCGACCAGGGTGAAGCAGCGCGACCGGTTGACGTAGACCTTGATCAGGGCCGCAGGCGAGGCCAGGCGCTGGCCGGTCCACCAGTTCTGGCCGGTCGGCTCGATGACCGCGATGCTGCCCAGGTTGCGCGAGCAGACCGGGACATCGGCCTGCTGGGCGAGCGCCAGCGGGGGCGCGGCGAGCAGGGCGACGGCGAACAGGGCGTGGCAGGTGCGGGACATGGGGGCTCCTTGCGGGTCGGTGCACTCACCTCGCAATACGGCAGGGGGCCTTCGCACCGGCCTTTGCGCGGCCCGCCGCGGTCCGGACCGTTGCGGCCGCGGCATTGGGATCCGACGCGGGCGGGTCCATAATCCGGGGCATGGAAATCAAGTCCGACAACCCTGAACACGGCTTCCAGTTTCCCGGCGATTTCGAGATCACCGCGATGGGTCCGGCCTCCGCACGCCTCGAGGTCGAGGTGCCCAACCTGCTGCGCGCGGCCGGGCTGACCGTGCTCCACGAGACCCTGACCAGCCGGCCCTCGAGCGGCGGCCGCTTCGTCTCGGTGCGGCTGGCCTTCCGCGCCAATTCGCGCGAGGAGTACGAGAGCGCGCACGCCGCGCTGCGCGAGCATCCCGAGGTGAAGTGGACGCTGTAGTCGCCGCGGGCAAACGGCCACTGCGGGTCCGCGACCTCGGCCGGATGGCCTACGAGCCGGTCTGGCGCGCGATGCAGGCCTTCACCGACGCGCGCGATCCCGATACCGCGGACGAGCTGTGGCTGGTCGAGCACGATCCGGTGTTCACCCTGGGCCAGGCCGGCAAGCCGGAGCACGTGCTGCTGCCCGGCGACATCCCGGTGCTGAAGGTCGACCGCGGCGGCCAGGTGACCTACCACGGCCCCGGCCAGCTGGTGGCCTATCCGCTGCTCGACCTGCGGCGCCTGGGCCTGGGCGTGCGCGACTACGTCTGCCGCATCGAGCAGGCGCTCATCGACACCCTCGCCGGCTGGGACATCCACGCGCAGCGCCGCGAGGGCGCGCCGGGTGTCTACGTCGACGGCGGCGCCAAGATCGCCGCCCTCGGCATCCGCGTCCGCCACGGCCGCAGCTTCCACGGCCTGGCCTTCAACATCGCCATGGACCTGGAGCCCTTCCACCGCATCAACCCCTGCGGCTACGCCGGGCTGGACGTGACCTCGGTGGTAGACTGCGGCGGTCCTGCAAGCCTCCAGGCCGCCCGCCCCGCGCTGGTCGCGGCCCTTGCCGCGCAGTTCGATCTGGCGGTGGTGGAGGCTTCGGAAGAAGAAGCTTTTGCCACGGATTTACGCGGATAAGCGCGGATTCACACGGATCAGGCGAAGAACTTTTTCACTGGTTTTGCTCTATCCGCGTGAATCCGCGCAAATTCGTGGCCAATGCTCCTGCTCTTTCTGCGTTCTTGCTCGATCCGTGCAAATCCGCGCTTATCCGCGTAAATCCGTGGCAAAAAAAGAAATGACCAACATCCCCGCCGCCAAGGCCATCCCGCTCGAAGTCGTCGCCGATGCGCCGCTGTCCCTGGTGCCGGGCGTGAAGCAGGTGGCCGGCGACAAGATCGCGCGGTCGCCGGTGGCGTTCGTCGATGCGCCGGTGCTGCGCAAGCCGTCGTGGATCCGGGTGCGGATCCCGTCGAACGGCGCGGTCGCGGCGCTGAAGTCGAAGCTGCGCGAGAACCGGCTGGTGACGGTCTGCGAGGACGCGAGCTGCCCGAACATCCACGAATGCTTCGGCCACGGCACCGCGACCTTCATGATCCTGGGCGACGTGTGCACGCGCCGCTGCAGCTTCTGCGACGTCGCCCACGGCCGGCCGAACCCGCCGGATGCGGACGAGCCGCGCCGGCTGGCCGAAACGGTCGCCGACATGGGCCTGAAGTACGTCGTGGTGACCTCGGTCGACCGCGACGACCTGCGCGACGGCGGGGCGCAGCACTTCGTCGACTGCATCACCGCGATCCGCGCGCTGACACCGCAGACCCGCATCGAGGTCCTGACCCCTGACTTCCGCGGGAAGGGGCGCATGGACCGTGCGCTGGAGATCATGGCGGCCAACCCGCCCGACGTCTTCAACCACAACGTCGAAACCGTCCCGGACCTGTACCGCAACGTGCGCCCGGGCGCGGACTACCAGTGGTCGCTGACCCTGCTGCAGCGCTTCAAGGCGCAGCACCCGGAGGTCGCCACCAAGTCGGGGATCATGCTCGGCCTCGGCGAGACGCAGGAACAGGTCGAAGCCACGCTGCGCGACCTGCGCGCTCACGATGTCGACATGGTCACCATCGGCCAGTACCTGCAGCCCAGCGCGCACCACCATCCGGTGCTGCGCTACTGGACGCCGGAGGCGTTCAAGGCCTTCGAGGACTACGGCATGGCGCTGGGCTTCCACCATGTCGCGTCGGGGCCGC
Source organism: Luteimonas sp. MC1750 (assembly GCF_016615955.1). Lineage (NCBI taxonomy): Bacteria > Pseudomonadati > Pseudomonadota > Gammaproteobacteria > Lysobacterales > Lysobacteraceae > Luteimonas > Luteimonas sp. MC1750. The sequence continues at coordinate 2,686,720 of NZ_CP067113.1, read as the reverse complement.
TGGTGCGCTCGTCCTACCACGCCGACCTGCAGGCCGCGGACGCCGGCGTCGTCGCCTGAACGCGGCTGCACGCCGCTTGGCGAACTGTTCACACCTCGCCCCAGGGCCGCGGTTAGAGTGGTCCGAGGGCGCTTCGAAGCGACTTCCAGCACTGTGCAGCCTGCCGCCGGCGGGCCATGTTGGGCAGGACGCGACGCCCCCCACGTGAGCACCGAGCACCCATGAAAGCACGCCAAGTCCTGTCCACTTCCGTCGTCGCACTCGCGCTGGCGATGCCACTGGCGCTCATGGCGCGCTCGGGCAGCGACGCCATCCCGGCCGGTCCGTCCACCGACCACGCGACCACGTCGAAGCTGGTCTACGGCCTGCTGTCGGACAGCCGCTACGCCTATCGCCCGCGCGGCCTCGACGCCTCGCTGTCGCAGGACATCTTCCGCCGCTATCTCGAGGCGCTGGACGGCAACAAGCTGTTCCTCGATGCGACCGACGTCGCGCGCTTCCAGCGCCACGAGCCGAAGCTGGGCGAGGCCGTGCGCCAGGGCGATCCGACGGCGGCGATGGAGATGTACGCGATCTACAAGCAGCGCGTGGCCGAGCGCGTGCAGTACGCGCGCGACCTGCTGGGCACGGACATCTTCGCCTTCGACGCCGTCGAACGCTGGTACTACGACCGCGAGGACGCGGAGTGGGCGAAGGACCAGGCCGAGCTCGACACGCTGTGGCAGAAGTCGGTGCGCAACGACTGGCTGCGCCTGAAGCTGGCCGGCAAGCCGCCGGCCGAGATCCGCGCCACGCTCGACAAGCGCTACGCCAACATGGCCACCAGCGTGTCGCAGCTCAACCAGGAAGACGCGTTCCAGACCTTCCTCAACGCCTATACCGCGTCGATCGATCCGCACACCGACTACTTCAACCCGCGCACGGCCAACCTGTTCACCCAGAGCATGTCGCTGTCGCTGGAAGGCATCGGCGCCCAGCTGCAGCGCCAGGACGACGTGGTGGTGATCCGCGAGCTGATCGCCGGCGGTCCGGCCGCGGGCAGCGGCAAGTTCACGCCGGGCGATCGCATCGTCGGCGTCGGCCAGGGCACCAGCGGGCCGATGGAGGACGTCATAGGCTGGCGCATCGACGACGTGGTCGACAAGATCAAGGGCAAGGCGGGCAGCCAGGTGCGCCTGGACGTGGTGCCGGTGGAGGCGCTGCTCGACAGCGAGCCGGTGCGGATCACCCTGACCCGCGCCAAGGTGAGGCTCGAGGAGCAGGCCGCGAAGTCCAAGATCATCAACATCCCGGCCGGCCCCGCGGGCGACGCCCGGCGGATCGGCGTGATCGAGCTGCCGGCGTTCTACCAGGATTTCGAGGGCCGCCGCAGCCGCAACGGCGACTACGCCTCGGCCACCCGCGACGTCGCGCGCATCCTCGGCGAATTCCGCGGCAAGGGCATGGACGGCGTGGTGCTCGACCTGCGCAACAACGGTGGCGGTTCGCTCAACGAGGCGGTGGAGCTCACCGGCCTCTTCATCGACACCGGCCCGGTGGTGCAGGTGCGCGAGTCAGGCGGCCGGGTCAACGTCGAGTCCGACCGCAAGGCCGGCGTGGCCTGGGACGGCCCGCTGGCGGTGCTGGTCAACCGCGCCTCGGCCTCGGCTTCGGAGATCGTGGCCGGCGCCATCCAGGACTACGGCCGCGGGCTGGTGATCGGCGAGACCACGTTCGGCAAGGGCACGGTGCAGAACCTGTTCGACCTCGACCGTTGGCCGGCCAACGAAGGCACGCGCCATGGCCAGGTCAAGATGACCATCGCGCAGTTCTTCCTGCCCGGCGGCAGCAGCACGCAGAACAAGGGCGTGGTGCCGGACATCCGCTTCCCGGCCACCGTCAACGGCAGCGAGTTCGGCGAGAGCACCTACGACAACGCGCTGCCCTGGACCCGCATCTCGGCCGTGCAGCACACCCGCTACGGAAACTTCGCGCCGCTGCTGCCGCGCCTGGACGAGCTGCACTCGGCGCGCGTGGCGCGCGATCGCGAATTCCAGTGGTGGAAGGAAGACGTGGCCGAGTTCCGCGCCGAGGCCGACAAGGAGTACATCTCCCTCAACGAGGCCGAGCGCCGCGCCGAGCGTGACCGCCAGACGGCCAAGCGCGCGCAGCGCCAGGACGAGCGCAAGCGCCTGGGCCTGGATCTGGATCCGCTGGCCGAGCTGTCCGACGATGACGGCCTGACCGCCAACGAGCGCGACATCGCAACCGACACCGCACGCGAGGACGCCGCCGAGAAGCGTCCGGACCCGCTGCTGCGCGAGTCCGCGGCGATCCTCGCCGATGCCGTGCGCCTGCTCGACGCCGACCGCAAGCTGTCCGGCGTCGTGCTGCCCGAATCCACCGCCCCCGGCCGCTGGGCGCGCTGATCCACGCCGCTCCCGTCCCCGGGCGCCGGGCGCGGGCGCGCTGATCCCCGGCGCCCCGCCCACTGTAGGAGCGGCTACAGCCGCGATCAGGAGTCACGCCAGCCAGCAGCCTTCGGCATCGCCAGGCGATCGCGGCTGTAGCCGCTCCTACAGGGAGGCGGCATTACGGCGGTAGCCGCCCCGGCGGGTGATGCGATCGCGACCGTGGGCATTTCCGCACGGGCGTGCCGGGGCCGTGCAGGCGTAGAATCGCGCTCCGGCCCGCGCCTGCGGGCCCTGCCGCTTTTCCTTCCACACTTCGCCCGGACGCCAGCATGGGTGCCGCTTCGCCGTCCCTCGGATCCCGCCCGTCGTCGCCCGGCCCCATGGCCGTCGTGCTTGCGCTGGGCGCGGTCTATGTCGTCTGGGGTTCGACCTACCTCGGGATCCGCTTCGCGCTGGAAGGCGGCTGGCCGCCGCTGCTGATGGCCGGCTGCCGCTTCCTTGCCGCCGGCGGGCTGCTCTACGTGCTGCTGCGCCTGCGCGGCGTTCCGGCCCCGACGCGCGCGCAGTGGCGCGACCTCTGGATCATGGGCCTGCTGCTGCTCGGCCTGGGCAACGGCATGGTGTGCATCGCCCAGCAGACGGTGTCCTCGGGACTCGCCGCGGTGGCGGTGGCCTCCTGCCCGCTGTGGATCGGCCTGTTCGCGGCGCTGCGCGGCGAGCGGCCGTCGCGCCTGGAGATCGTCGGCCTGGCGATCGGCTTCGCCGGCGTCGCCTGGCTCAACGCTGGCAGCTCGCTCACCGCCTCGCCGCAGGGGCTGGTCGCGCTCCTGGTGGCGCCGCTGGCCTGGGCCTTCGGTTCGGTCTGGAGCCGCGGGCGCGCGCTGCCGTCGCCGTTCATGGCCGCCGCCGCGCAGATGCTCTGCGGCGGCGTGCTGCTGACGGTGGCGGGCTGGCTGCTGGGCGAACGCATCACCGCGATGCCGACGCCGCGCGGCTGGCTGGCCGTGTCCTATCTCGCGGTGTTCGGCTCGATCGTGGCCTTCTCGGCCTATGCCTGGCTGCTGCAGAACGTGCGCGCATCGCTGCTCGGCAGCTACGCCTACGTCAACCCGGTGATCGCCGTGCTGCTCGGCACCCTGCTCGCCGGCGAGCGCTTCGGCGCCCACGACATCGGCGCGATGGCGGTGATCCTGGCCGGCGTGGTGGCGATCACCGTGGCCAGCGCGCGCCGCCGCCGGGCTTCGCTGCAGCCCGCGCCCTCGACCGTGGCCGAGCCGATCGCGGCGGCGACCGACGCGGAGACGCGCGCTTGAGCATGGACGCGCGCACCCGCGGCCTGTGGATGGCGGTGGGGGCCTTCATCATCTGGGGCCTGATGCCGCTGTACTGGCACCTGCTCAAGCACGTGCCCTCGCTGCAGGTGGTGCTGCACCGCGCGCTGTGGTCGGCGCTGCTGGTCGCGGCCTTCCTCACCCTCACCCGCGGCCGCGGCTGGCTGCGCGCGGTCTTCGCCCAGCCGCGGCTGGCCGGCATGCTGCTGGCCTCGGGCCTGCTGATCGGCTTCAACTGGAGCCTCTACGTCTGGGCGGTGAACGCCGGGCACGTGGTCGAGAGCAGCCTGGGCTACTTCATCAATCCGCTGCTCAACGTGGTGATCGGCGTGGTCTTCCTGCGCGAGCGGCTGGTGCCGGCGCAGTGGGTGGCGGTGGCGCTGGCGGCCTGCGGGGTGCTGTGGCTGACGTTCAACTACGGCAGCTTTCCGTGGATCGCGCTGGCGCTGGCAGGCTCGTTCGCGATGTACGGGCTGATCCGGCGCCAGGCCCAGGTGGACGCGGTGGCCGGCCTCGGCGTCGAGAACCTGTACCTGCTGCTGCCGGCCGCGGCGCTGCTCGCCTGGCTCGAGCTGGGCGGCGACGGCGGCTTCAGCGACCTGCGCTGGGGCTGGGGCACCAACCTGCTGCTGGTGCTGGGTGGCGCGCTCACCGCGCTGCCGCTGATCGGCTTCGCCTACGCGGTGCGCCAGGTGTCGTTGTCCACCGTCGGCCTGCTGCAGTACCTCGCGCCGACGCTGCAGCTGCTGTGCGGCGTGCTGGTGTTCGGCGAAGCCTTCGGCCGCGACCGGGCGATCGGCTTCGCGGTGATATGGCTGGGCCTGGCGGTGTTCGCCATCGACGGCTTCATCCGCGCGCGGCGGCGGATCGTGGCGCAGCAGGCCTGATCCAAGGCGGCGTCCGCGTCGGGCGGTGCCGGCAGCCGCCGGCACCGCCGCAGCGGTTTCGCCTCACGCCGCGCGCAGCGCGTCGGTCACCGGCATCGTCGCCGCACGCAGCGCCGGGAACAGGCCGCCGACAAAGCCGATCGCCAGCGCCCACTTCAGGCCTTGCCAGAGGAGCTCCGGCGATACCTTGAACTCGAAGGTCAGCTGGGCCACGCCGCCGGCGAGCGTCGACGCGGTGTAGCCGTTGAACACCAGCCAGGCCAGCAGCCCGCCCAGCGCACCGCCCAGCGCGGCCAGCAGCATGGTCTCCAGCATCACCGCGACCACGACGGGGATGCCGCGGAAGCCGATCGCGCGCAGCGTCGCGATCTCGCGCGCACGCGAGGCGACGCTTGCGAACATGGTGTTGAGCGCACCGAACACCGCGCCGATGGCCATGATCGAGCCGACCACGATGCCGATGATGCGCAGCACCTTCGACACGCCCGCCGACTGGCCCTGGAAATACGCCAGCGTGGTCTGCGCCTCGACCTGCAGGCGCGGATCGGCGTCGAGCGTGGCCTTGAAGGCCTTGAACGCCGAGGGCGCGGTGAGGCGGGCGAAGACCGAGGCGCGGCTGGATCCGCGGCGGTAGGTGGTGGCGACCACCTCGGCGTCGGCCCAGATCTCCGACTCCATCGCGTCGCCGGACTCGAACACGCCGACCACCGTCCACGGCTGGTTGCCCAGGCGCAGCTCGGCGCCGGGCTCGAGTCCGGCAAACTGGCGGCGCGCGCCCTTGCCGACCACCAGTTCGCGCTTGCCTGGCTCGAAGCGCCGACCTTCGACCAGCTGGATGTTCGGACGCACCGCCCAGGCCATGTCGCCGACGCCGCGCAGCTGCACGCTGCCGTCTTCGGCGGCATTCGCGCGCTGCGGCAGGTTGGCCGCGACCACCAGCTCGGGCGAGGCCAGCGGCCTGCCCGATGCGTCGCGGGCGATCTCCGGCGCGCGCTCGATGGCGGTGATCGCGTCGCGCGTCATCACCGACATCAGCTCGGCCGACGAGCCGCCGCGCAGCACCACCGCGGTCTCCTCGTCGCCGCTGCTGCTGACGGTGTGCTGGTAGCCCTCGGCCATCGCCAGCAGCGCCACCAGCACCCCGACCACGCCGGCGATGCCGATCACCACCACGGACGAGGAGCCCACGCGCTGGCCCAGGGTGCTGACGCCCACGCCGGTCACCGACGCCGCCTGGCGGCCGCTGCGGGTGAGGATCATCCACAGCGCAAAGGCCACCGCCAGCGCCAGCAGCGCCGGCCAGGGCAGCAGGATCCAGGCAGCCAGGAAGGCGGCCAGCAGCAGCACCAGGCCGGTCCCGCGAAGCATCTTCTTCATGCGGTTCATCTGCAGGTCTCCGGTCAGCGGCCCGCGAGGGCGTCGACGATGTTGAGGCGCATCGCGCGGATCGCCGGCAGGGCGCCGACCAGGAGGCCGATCGCCAGCATCAGCGCGAGGCCCAGCAGCCAGCTCTCCAGCCCGACCGGCGGCAGGTTGACCAGTCCGCCGCTGGCGGCGGTGGCCGCCTTGCCGATGACCGCGGCCAGGCCGAGTCCCAGCACGCCGCCGATCACCACCATCAGCATCGATTCCGCCAGCACCATCATCAGCACGCTGGTGCTGGTGAAGCCGATGGTCTTGAGCACCGCGAGTTCGGAGGTGCGCTCGCGCACCGCCTGCGCCATGGTGTTGCCGGTCAGCAGCAGCAGGGTGAAGAACACCGCGCCCATGATCGAGCCGACGATCAGGCCGATGTCGGCCATCTGCTTGAGCTGGGAGGCCATCGCCGCCTGCTCGCTCATGGTCTTGGTCTCGTGCGGCGAGTTGGCCGACAGCGCGTCGATCGCCTTGGCCGCGGCGTCGCTGCGGCGCACGTCGGAGACGCGGCTGATGTACCAGCCCACGTCGCCGTCGATGTACGGCGACGACTCCTCGAAGTAGTCGTAGTGCATCAGGATCAGCGAGTCGGTGAAGCCGCCACCGGCGCCGCCTTCCTTCGCGCGCAGCACGCCGGCGATGTCGAAGGCCCAGTCGAGCGTGCCGTCGCTGTTGGGATAGATGGTCGACTGAAGCGGGATGCGCTGGCCGACTTTCCAGTCGAAGCGCTTCATCATCGCCTCGCCCACCAGCATGCCGGTGCGGTTGCGCTTCCAGTCCTCGAGCTGGGCCGGATCGACCGCGATCTCGGGATAGAGCTCCAGGTAGTTCGGCGCCACGGCGAAGGTGAAGAGCTGGTTCTTCGGGTCCTGGTAGGCGCCGCCGAACCAGTTGGCGTGGGTCACTGCCTCGATGTTGTCGATGGTGGCGATGCGCGACTGCAGCGAGATCGGCAAGGTCTCGATGAAGGACAGCTTCGACGCGGTCTGCAGGCGCTGCGCGCCATCCGCGTTCTGCCCGAGCTGGGCGAAGCTGGTGCGGATGCCGTCGAGCAGGCCGAACAGCAGGAACGCGGCCACGATCGAGGCCAGCGTCAGGAAGGTGCGGGTCTTGCGCCGGAACAGCGCCGCCCAGACCAGATGGAAGTACTTCATGGCGACCTCCTCGGGTGGCCGGCGCGGTCAGGCCGCGTGCGACTGCTGTTCGACCAGCACGCCCTTGTCCAGGTGCAGGGTGTGGCTGGCGTGTTCGGCGGCCTTCGGGTCGTGGGTGACCATGACGATGGTCTTGCCGTGCTCGCGGTTGAGCTCCTGCAGCAGGCCGAGGATCTCCTCGGCCGACTGCCGGTCGAGGTCGCCGGTCGGCTCGTCGCAGATCAGCAGCGTCGGGTCGGAGACGATCGCGCGGGCGATCGCGACGCGCTGCTGCTGGCCACCGGACAGTTCCGCCGGCTTGTGCGAGACGCGGTCGGACAGGCCCACCAGCTCGAGCGCGATCTGCGCATTGCGCTTGCGCTGCGCGCCGCCGAGCCTGGTCAACAGCAGCGGCAGCTCGACGTTCTTCTGCGCGCTGAGCGCCGGCATCAGGTTGTAGAACTGGAAGACGTAACCCACGTGCTGGCTGCGCCACGCGGCGAGCTGCCCGGCGCCCATGCGGTCGATGCGCTGGCCGGCGACGTCGATCTCGCCGCTGGTGGGCGCGTCCAGGCCACCGATCAGGTTCAGCAGCGTGGTCTTGCCCGAGCCCGACGGGCCCATCAGCGCGACGAAGTCACCGGTCGCGATGTCGAGGTCGAGGCCGTGGAGCACGTCGACCTTCTCCGGCCCGCGCTGGTAGGACTTGGTGAGGTTGCGGATCGATACCAGGGTGGTCATCACGATGCTCCGGTGGAAGTAGTGGATGCGGTGGACCCGAACGCCGTTGTAGGAGCGGCTACAGCCGCGATCGGGATCTGGCCATCGCGGCTGTAGCCGCTCCTACAGGTCAGGCGAGGTGTCGAATGCGGGTGTCTGGCGGAAACTAGCGATCAGCCAGGGTGACCTGGTCACCATCCGCCAGGTCATCAGGTGGATCGAGCACAACGGATTCGCCCGGCGCCACGCCCGACAGCAGGATGCGCTGGCCGCCCGCGGCGCCGCCGGTGCTCACGTCGCGGCGTTCGGCCACGGCGTCGCCACCGCTGCCGGCGACCACGAACACCACGTCGCCGCCGTCGCGCGCGGCGACCGCCGCCTCCGGCACCCGCACGCCGCGCGGCGCGTCGTCGCCTTCGCCGGCCTCGGGGGCGCGTTCGAGGAAGCTCACGGTGACGCCCATGTCCGGCACGATCCGCGGGTCCTTTTCCTTCAGCGCCACGCGCACCTTGACCGTCGCCTTGCCGCGGTCGGCGGTCGGGATGATCGCGATCACCTCGGCCGGGATCTTCCAGTCGGGATAGGCGTTGAGCGTGGCTTCGACCGGCATCGCCGGCTGCACGCGGCCGATGTAGGCCTCGCCCACGTCGACCTCGACCTCGAGCGAGTCCATGTCGACGATCGTGCCGATACCGGTTCGGGTGAAGCCGCCGCCGGCCGACAGCGGCGACACGATCTCGCCCGGCTGTGCCGCCTTGGCGATGACCACGCCGGCGAACGGCGCGCGCACCACGGTGTTGTCGACGCCGATGCCGCTGATGCGCAGCTGCTGGCCGGCCACCTGTGCGTTCCGGCGTGAGGTGGCGAGCTGGGCGCGCAGCGATTCGCGCTGGGCCACGGCCTGGTCGTACTGCGCGCGTGAGACCAGCTGCTGTCCAACCAGGCTCGACAGACGCGTGGCATTCGCCTCCGCTTCGACCAGCTGCGCTTCGACCCCCGCGATCTGGCTGCGCGCGGCATCGACCTGGGCGCGGGCCAGCGCGTTCTGGGCGTCCGCATCGATCGGATCGAGCGTGGCCATCACCTGGCCCTCGGCCACCGCCATGCCTTCCTCGATCAGCACCTCGCGCACGCGGCCGGTGATCTTCGACGACACGGTGGCCATGCGCCGCGCGACCACGTAGCCGCTGGCGTCGAGCACGGAGGCCGCGGCCGCACCGCCGCCGGTGGCCACCGCGTCGGCGGTGCGCACCTCGACCGCGCGCGTGCCGCCAGCCAGCGCCCAGGCCAGGGCTGCGAGCGCCGCGAGCATGGCGGCCACCGCAAGCCCGATCCACGGGCCGCGTCGCGACGGCGGGGGCGTCGGCTGGCGGTCGATGCGCAGTTCCTTGAGCAGGTCGGCTTTTGTGTTCATCTCGGCATGGGACCAGGAAAGGGGATGGAGTGTGACCGCACGTGTCGCGGCGTCGCGCCACTTTCGCTGCGCGCGGCCGGCGTGTCACCTGAGGAGTGTCATGCGTTCCGGTGCGCGGCCTTTAGTCCGCGCGCAGGGCGTCGATCAGCCGCCCGCCCGCCAGGCGCCAGGTCGGCAGGAGTGCACTCAGCAGGCCCAGCGCCAGACTGTAGGCCATGACCGTGGCCCACAGGGCGGGCGTGATGGCCAACGGTGCCTGGATGGCCAGGCTGCCGGCCGAGGTGCCGAATACCCGCCCGGCCACGGCGAGCGACATCGCCGCGAGTGCAAGGACGGTGGCAACCATGCAGGCTGTCGGAGCCGCTGCCCACGTGCGCCAGCACGGGCGGGTCACCCTGTTGCAGGCGGGCCTCGATGGCCGCCGCGAGCTCGGCCAGCGCCCCAGCGGGTCGCGTGCGAAGCCGTGCAGCGCGGAGGGCGAACGGCGCCAGGCCTCCACATCGGCCGGGCTGATCCGGAGCCCGTGCAGTCGCCGCGCGGGGTGGTCGCCTCCCCAGCCGTTGAGCGTGGCGATGCCGGTGCGTGGAGACGGGCGGCAACGCACGCGGCGGGCCCGCGTGCAGCGACGTGACGCCTGTCATGTTGGATGGGTGATCGCGGCGACTGATCCCGGCGGCCGCGGCTTCCTAGTCTGTGGGCACACCGAGGAGGACGCCCCATGGACCATCCGTTCGACGCGCCGCTGGCGCGCCTGCACCACGCCACGAAGCGCTATGGCCAGTCGGTCGCGCTCGATGGCGTCGACCTTGAACTGCGCGCAGGCCAGGTGCTGGCGCTGCTCGGCGCGAACGGCGCCGGCAAGACGACCGCGATCTCGCTGCTGCTGGGCCTGGCCGCGCCCGATGCCGGCGAGGCACGCCTGTCCGGCCGCGATCCGCGCGAGCTTGCGGCGCGCCAGGGCGTGGGCGTGATGCTGCAGTCCGGCGCGCTGGCCCCCAACCTGAAGGTCGCCGAGCACCTCGACCTGGTCCGCAGCTACTACGCCGATCCGCTCGACGTCGCCACTTGCGTGGAGATCGCCGGACTCGACGGCCTGCTCGGGCGCCGCTACGGCCGGCTCTCTGGCGGGCAGCAGCGCCGCGTGCAGTTCGCGCTGGCAATCTGCGGCCGCCCGCGCGTGCTGTTCCTCGACGAGCCGACCACCGGCCTCGACATCGAGGCGCGCCAGGGCCTGTGGCGCGGACTGCGCGCGCTGGTCGCCGACGGGACCTCGGTGCTGCTGACCACGCACTACCTGGAGGAGGCCGAAGCCCTGGCCGACCGCGTCGTGGTCCTGGCCGGCGGCCGCGTGGTCGCGGCGGGCAGCCTCGACGAGGTGCGCGCCCGCGTCGACCAGCGCCGCATCCGCTGCGTCACCGTGCTGCAGGCCGCCGAGGTCGCGCGCTGGCCCGGCGTGCGATCGGCGAGCAGCGAGGAGGGTCGGCTGGAGGTGCTGGCCGGCGCCGCCGAGGACATCGTGCGCCGGCTGCTGGCCGCGGACGCCGCGCTGTCCGACCTCGACGTCAGCCGCGCCGGCCTCGCCGAGGCCTTCCTCGAAATCACCCGCGATGCACCGCTGAAGGAGGCTGCTTGATGAACACCCTGGCCCACGCAACCCCGGCGACAGGCAGGCACTCGCTGCTGCGCGCCCGCCTGCTCGAGGCGAAGTACGAATTCCTCGGGCTGCTGCGCACGCCGATCTTCGCGCTGCTGACGCTGCTGTTCCCGCTGATGTTCTACCTGCTGTTCGGCGTTGCGATGAACCGCGGCGGCAATGTCGGCCAGTACCTGCTGGCGACCTATGGCGTGTTCGGCGTGATGGGCGCCGCGCTGTTCGGCTTCGGCGTCACCGTGGCGATGGACCGCGACCACGGCCTGCTCGCGCTCAAGCGCGCGCTGCCGGTGCCGCCGGGCGCCTACCTGATGTCGAAGATGGCGATGGCGCTGCTGTTCTCGGCGATCGTGTCGCTGCTGCTGGCGGTGACCGCGTCCACGCTGGCCGGCGTGTCGCTCGCGCCCGGGCAGTGGCTGGGGCTGTGGCTGGTGCACGTGGCCGGTGCGCTGCCATTCTGCGCCATCGGCCTGTACATCGGCACGCTCGCCAGCGGCTCGGCGGCACCGGTGGTGGTCAACCTGGTCTACCTGCCGCTGTCCTTCCTGTCCGGCCTGTGGCTGCCGCTCTCGGCGCTTCCGGATGCGCTGGCCAGGCTGGCGCCGGTCTGGCCGTCCTATCACCATGCGCAGCTGGCGCTGAAGGTGGTGGGGATGGACGCCGGACAGCCGGTCGCCATGCACGTCGGCGTGCTGCTGGTGGTGACCATCGGGTTCTTCGTCCTGGCGCACGCCCGGCTGTCGCGACGTGGCTGAGCCGGCGCCACGCCGACGACGCTTCCGCCCTGAGAGTGATTTGCACGCCTTCCAAGGAGTCCTGCCATGAACCGCATTCCTGAAGTCCTCGCCGCCAGCGCCATCGCCGTCGCCATCGCCGGCGCCGTGGTGTGGGCGCAGCCATCGCGTCCAGCGGTCCCGGAATCCGCGGCCACCGCGCCCGTCACCCTTCCTTCCGGTGGCGAAAGCGCGGCCTTCGCCATCTCCGGCGTGCGCGTGTTCGATGGCGAACGCGTGCTGCCGAACGCGAACGTCATCGTCCGCGACGGCCGCATCGAAGCCGTGGGCGCCGGAGTCGCGATCCCCGAAGGCCTCGCGGTCGTCGAGGGCGCCGGACGCACGCTGCTGCCGGGCTTCATCGACGCGCATACCCACAGCTGGGGCGATGCGCAGCGCGACGCACTGCGCTACGGGGTCACCGCCGAGCTCGACATGTTCGGTGACTGGAACCGCATCCCGGCGCTGCGCGCACAGCGCGAATCGCTCGCGGCCACCGCGCTCGCCGACCTGTGGACGGCCGGCGCGACGGTCACCACCGCGGGCGGCCACGGCACCCAGTTCGGCATCGCGGTGCCGACGCTGGCGCCCGGCGACGATGCCGGTGACTTCGTCGCCGCGCGCGTGGCGGAGGGCTCGGACTACATCAAGCTGATCGTCGAGGACTTCAGCACGCATTCGGCCGAGCGCCGGCTGCCGACGATCACGCCGGCCCAGGTCGCCGCGGCGATCGCCGCCGCGCAGGCCGGGGAGCGCCTGGCCCTGGTGCACGTCGCCTCGCAGGCGGATGCGCTGCACGCGGTCGGATCGGGCGCGGACGGGCTGGTGCACGTCTTCCACGACGCGGCCGCCTCGCCGGCCTTCGTCGCCGCGGCGAAGCAGGCGGGCACCTTTGTCACGCCGACGCTGTCGGTGATCGCGGGCTTCGCCCAGGACGGCAGCGGCGCCGCGCTGGCCGACGACGCGCGGCTGTCGCCGTGGCTCGAGGCCGGGCAGCGCGACGGCCTGGCGGCGACGTTCCCGGGTGCGCCGCGTCCCGAGGCGCTCGACAACGCGCTGCGCAGCGTCGCGGCGCTGCATGCCGCCGGCGTCGACATCCTCGCCGGCACCGACGCCGGCAACCCGGGCACCGCGCACGGCGCCAGCATCCACGGCGAACTCGCCCTGCTGGTGCGTGCGGGCCTGACGCCGGGAGAGGCGCTCGCCGCCGCGACCTCGGTGCCCGCGCGCCGCTTCGGGCTTGCCGATCGCGGCCGGATTGCATCCGGATTGCGCGCCGACCTGGTGCTGGTCGAGGGCGACCCCACCGCGGACATCGCCGACACGCGCGCCATCGCCGGGATCTGGAAGAATGGCCATGCCGTGCCGCGCCCGCGCGTAGAGCAGGCCGCGGGGGCGCCGGTGATCAGCGCCGGCGCGCTGGTGGCCGACTTCGAGGACGGTGGCACCGGCGTGCGCTTCGGCCACGGCTGGCAGGTGACCACCGACGCGATGGCGGGTGGCCATTCGGTCGCGACCCAGGAAGCCGTCAGCGGCGGGGCGTCCAGCTCGCGCGGTGCGCTGCGCGTCTCAGGTGAGATCCGCCCGGGCTTCGCCTTCCCCTGGGCCGGCAGCATGTTCCATCCCGGCGCGCAGCCGATGCAGCCGGTCGACGCTTCGGCGCGCAGCGAGCTGGTGTTCCAGGTGCGCGGCGATGGCCGGACCTACCAGGCGATGCTGTTCTCGGGCGCGTCGCCGCAGGCGATGCCCGCGATGCAGTCCTTCACCGCGGGCCCGGAGTGGAGCGAGGTGCGCATCCCGCTGTCGGCCTTCGCCGGTGCCGACCTGGCCACGCTGCGCGCGGTGGCGATCACCGCGGGCCTGCCCGAGGGCGGCTTCGAACTGGTCATCGACCAGGTGGAGCTGCGCTGAGTGGGGCATCATCGCGCCATGTTGCAGGCAGGTGTCCGAGGCAAGGCGCAGGGGGGCTGGCGCGCGTGGTTCGCGCCGGCGCCCGATTCGCTGATGGCGGCGACGCTGCGGCTGGGACGGCCGCAGTGGACCGAATGGGTCCACCTGATGTGGACGCTGTGGGTCTTCATCACCCCGCTGTTCGCGCCCGGTGGCTACACGCTGCGCTGGCTGCTGCTGACCCTGGCCTCATACCCGCTGTTCGTCTGGCTGTACGCGATGGCGCTGCTGCAGCCGCAGCGCGTGGCCCCGCGCTACGCGCTGGCGATGGTGGCGCTCAGCGTCGTGCTGCTGCCCTGGTATCCGTCGGGAATGAGCTACTTCATCTTCGGCTGCGTGATGCTGCGCACCTGGCGCACGGCGACGCTGCGCGACTACCTGCTGGTGCTCGGGGCCCTGGGCGCCGGGTTCGTCGCGCTCGCGTTGTGGATCGGCTATCCGTGGCAGGCGCTGGTGTGGCTGCCGGTGGTGACGATCATCGTGGCGATGGTCGTCCACGCCGAGCACGTCGGCCAGCACAAGGACGCCGCGCTCCGGCTGTCGCACGACGAGGTGCGCAGGCTTGCCGGACTGGCCGAGCGCGAGCGCATCGGCCGCGACCTGCACGACCTGCTGGGCCACACGCTGTCGCTGGTGGCGCTGAAGTCCGACCTGGCCGGGCGCCTGGTGGAGCGCGACCCGGCGGCGGCGCGCCGCGAGATCGACGCGGTGAGCCACGTCGCGCGCGAGGCGCTGGCGCAGGTGCGTTCGGCGGTGAGCGGCATCCGCGCTGCCGGCATCGCGGCGGAACTGGCGTCGGCCAAGCTGCTGCTCGAGTGCGAGGGGGTGTCCCTGCGCCACGACTGGGACGAGCGCGGCCTGGCCGGCGACGCGCTGCCTGCGCCGGTCGAGAACGTGCTGGCGCTGGTGCTGCGCGAAGCCGCGACCAACATCCACCGCCACGCACACGCGCACCGGGCCGAGGTCGCACTGCGTCCGCAGGGCGACGGCGTCGTGCTGCGCATCAGCGATGACGGCCGCGGCGGGGCGATGGCGCCGGGCAACGGACTTGCCGGCATGCGCGAGCGCGTCGAGGCGCTGGGTGGCCGGCTGACGGTGGAGTCGGTGCGCGGTCGCGGCACCGTGCTCGAAGCCTGGCTGCCGCTGCACGGCCACGAGGTTGCTGGCACCAGCGCGCTGGACACGCACGGTTCGGACAAGCCCGATGCGGGAGCGCGGGCGTGATCCGCATCGTGCTCGCCGAAGACCAGGCCATGCTGCGCGGTGCGCTCGCCGCGCTGCTGGCGCTCGAGGACGACCTCGAGGTCGTAGGCACCGCCGGCGACGGCGAGGAGGCCTGGCGCGAGCTCCAGCGCCATGTGCCCGACCTGCTGGTGACCGACATCGAGATGCCCGGGCTGACCGGCCTCGAGCTCGCCCAGCGCATCCAGCGGCACGGCCTGGCGACGAAGGTGGTGATCGTCACCACCTTCGCCCGCGCCGGCTACCTGCGCCGAGCGCTGGACGCCGGCGTGCAGGGTTACCTGCTCAAGGATGCGCCGGCCGAGCAGCTGGCCGCGGCGCTGCGCCGCGTGCAGGCCGGCGGCCGGGCGATCGATCCGGAGCTTGCGCTCGAAGCCTGGTCCGAAGCCGACCCGCTCAACGAACGCGAGCGCCAGGTGCTGCGCCTGGCCGGCGAGGGCCAGTCGGCGGGCGCGATCGCCGCCGCCCTGGGCCTGTCCCAGGGCACGGTGCGCAACTACCTGTCGGAGGCCATCGGCAAGCTCGGCGTCGGCAACCGCATCGAGGCCTATCGCCTGGCCCGCCAGAAAGGCTGGCTGTAGGAGCGCTATCGCCCCGATGGCCGCGCCCGCCGCGGGTGCTGCCCGCAAGCTGCTGTGGGAGCGGCTAAAGCCGCGATTGCCGCGCCCTCGCTGGATCGGAACCGTCAGCCGGTGCAGGAACGCCTGCGCGGGCCTTCAGCATCGCGTAGGCGGCGCGCAGCCCCAGGGCTTCGCCGCCGGCCGGGCGGCCCGGGCGGTCGCTGTCGTTCCAGGCGTAGGTGTCGAGGTGCGCCCAGGGCATGCCCTTGGGCACGAAGCGCTCCAGGTACAGCGCGGCGGTCACGCTGCCGGCCATCTTCGAGCCGGCGTTGGCCATGTCGGCGACCTTGCTGGTCAGGTAGCGCAGGTACGGCCGCCACAGCGGCATGCGCCACAGCGGGTCGCGCACCTGCATGCCCGCGTCCAGCCACGCCTGCGCCAGCGCGTCGTCATTGCTGAAGAGCGCCGGCAGGTCCGGGCCGAGCGCGATGCGCGCGGCGCCGGTCAGGGTGGCGAAGTCGAGCACGAGGTCGGGCACCTGTTCGCCGGCATAGGCCAGCGCGTCGCCCAGGATGACGCGGCCCTCGGCATCGGTGTTGTCGATTTCGACGCTGACCCCGGTGCGGGTGGCGATCACTTCACCGGGCCGGAAGGCGTCGGGACCGATCGCGTTTTCCACCGCCGGCACCAGCAGGGTGATGCGCAGCGGCAGGCGGCGGGCCATCACCAGTTCGGCCAGCGCGATCGCGTGCGCGGCGCCGCCCATGTCCTTCTTCATGTTGCGCATGCCGTCGGCGGGCTTGATGTCCAGGCCGCCGGTGTCGAAGCACACGCCCTTGCCGACGATGGCTACGTGCGGATGCGAAGCATCGCCCCAGCGCAGGGCCAGCAGTCGCGGCGCGCGGTGCGAGGCGCGGCCCACGGCGTGGATCGCGGGGAAGTTCTGCGCCAGCAGGTCGCCGCCGGTGATGGCGGTGAGGCCGGCGCCATGTACCTGTGCAATGGCGCGCGCGACGTCCTCGAGTTCGTCCGGCCCCATGTCCTGGGTGGGCGTGTTCACCAGGTCGCGCACGCGCACGGTCGCAGCGAGCACGTCCAGCGTTTCCGCATCGAGCTCGGCCAGCGCCAGGCGCGCACGCACCGGCTTCGCGTCGCGGTAGCGGGTGAAGGCATAGCTTCCCAGGCCCCAGCCGAGCTGCAGCGCGCGCAGCGCCTCGGCCGCGGACTCGCCCGCCGGCGCCCAGTCGCCGGCCGGGAGTGCGCGTGGCGCATGGGCATAGGCGCAGGGGTCCTGCGCGTCGCCGATGCCGATCACCGCGGCCGCGGGCGCGCCATCGCTGCCGGGGATGACCAGGCAGCTGCCGGCCGAGGCGTCGAAGCCGTGCGCCGCCAGCCAGGCGGCCACCGGCGCCGGCTGTCCGGCACGCCAGGCCTCGAGGCCGCCCGCGTCGACCACGTGCAGCGGACGTGCGCCGGTGGTGCCGGCGGGGGCGTAGCAGGGGGGAAGGTTCATGCGTGGGAGCTCCGTATGGATGCGGCGGGCGCGGGCAGGGTCGCGTCCAGCCAGTCGGCCAGTCCGGCCAGGGAATCGAAATGCAGGTCCGGTTCGACCTCGGCGTGGCGCCAGGCCGCGCGCAGGCCGTCGTCGCCGGCGCGGTTGATCCAGCAGCTGCGCAAGCCCGCCCGCGCGGCACCGGCGACGTCGGCCTCGGGATGGTCGCCGACGTGCAGCACTTCGCCCGGCGGCGCGTCCAGCTGCGCGCAGGCGGCCAGGAAGATCGCGGGGTCGGGCTTGGCGCGACCGAAGCTGCAGGCGCTGAGCTGCGCGCTGAACAGGTGGTCCAGCCCGATGCGCGCGAGGTCGGCGTTGCCGTTGCTCAGCGCCGCAACCGGCAGCCGCGCGCTGATCCGCTCGAGCGCGCCGATGGCGTCGGGATAGCACTCCACGCGGTTGCGCTCGGCGAAGAACGCCTCGTAGGCCGCACCGGCCAGCGCCACGTCGCCGCCGCTCTCGCGCAGCGCGGCTTCCAGCGTCAGCCGGCGCAGCGCCGACATGTCGTGGGCCAGCGCCGGGTACTCATCCGCGACGCGTTCGCGCAGGGCGCGCATCGCCATGACCGGGAACATCGCCGCGGTAGCCGGGCTGTGCGCGCGCATCCAGTCGTCGAGCACGCGTTCGATGCGCACGCCGATCGGCGCGAACGGCCAGACGGTGTCATCGAGGTCGAGGGTGATGGCGCGGACGGCGAAGGCCATGCCGCCATTGTAAGGCGGCTACTCGAGCAGCCGGGCCCAGCCGTGCATGCCGTCGATCCGCGCCAGCACGCGCTTCACGCAGACCAGCAGCGGCACCGCCAGCAGCAGGCCGACGATGCCCCAGACCCAGCCGAACAGCACCAGCGCCAGGATCAGCACCAGCGGCGACAGCTGCATGCGCTGGCCGAGGACCAGCGGCGTTACCAGCTGGCCTTCCAGCGTGTGCAGGCCGAGGTAGATCGCGGCCGGCAGCAGGGAGGGGCCGACTTCGTCCCAGGTCACGAAGCCCATCGCCAGCATCAGCGCCACGCCAATGGCCGGGCCGACATAGGGCGCGAAGTTGAGCAGGGTCGCGATCGTGCCCCAGAGCAGCGCCTCCGGCACCTCCACGCCCAGGGCGAAATGCAGCACCGCGGCCAGCAGAAGGCCGACGGCGGCGTTGATCAGGGTGATGGTGAAGACGTAGCGGGACAGGTCGCGCTCGATCGCCTGCATGATCTCGACGGTGATCTTCTGCCGCTGGCGCGTCGGCAGGAGCGCGATCGCGCGCCGCTGCAGGTCTTCGCCGAAGACCATGAAGAAGAACGTCAGCAGCACCACCGCCAGCACGCCGCCGAGTGCCTTGGGCGCCCGCGTCAGGAGGGCGTAGGGATCGTCGGGAACCGTGCGCACCACCTCGACCTTGCGCCCGCCCTCGCCGCTGGCCTGGCGCGCGATGTCTTCGGCCACGCGGTTGGCCTCGTGCACCGGCTTGACCAGCTCGCTCAGCTCGCGACCGACCTGGCGCATCTGCCGGGGTGCCTCCTGCATCCAGTCGACGGCCGGCGCCAGCAGCTGCTGGCCGAGGAGCCCGGCGCCGGCGATGCCTCCGACCAGGACCAGGAGCGCAGCCAGGGCACGCGGCACGTACAGCCGCCGCAGGCCACGGATGACCGGGTTGCCGACCAGGGCCAGGAACATCGCCAGCAGCACCGGCAGCACGACGCCCTGCGCGGCCCACAGCGTGTAGCCGACCGCCAGGATCGCGAGGACGACCACGGCGCCCGGCGCGCGCGGGCGCGGCGGGACCGGCGGTGCCGCGGGCGGCGGGGGAGCGGGACCTCCCGGGTCGACATCCGCGGCGGAGGGAACGGGACTCGCGTCCGGACTGGCACCCATGGGGAAAACGGCGCCTCAGCGCCGTTCGGAGACTTCGGTGGCGGCTTCGGCCGGGCGCGGCGGGGACTCCCAGCTCGGATCGGGCACATAGCGGCGCGCGCTGGGCGACATCGGTGAAGCCGCCGGCGGAACCGCTGCCGGCACCGCCGTGGCCGCTGCGGTCGCCGCGGCCGATGCGCGCGCGGCAGCGGCGACATCCGCCGGCACCTTGGCACCGGGCGGCATCCCGCCGGCGACCGCGGCCGCATCGCCGGCATCCTCGGCCGCCTCCTTGGCATCGGATGCCGCGAACGCCGCGTGCACGGTGCCCGCAAGGCCTGCCAGGCTGGTCGCCAGCTGCAGCCAGCGGGCCGGCTGCACGCCGGCGATCGCCCGGCCAGGCTGTGCCCAGCCGGCGAGGAAGCCGGCCGCCAGGCCGGCGACCATGATCCGGGGCGGTGACCAGGTGTCGCGCCAGCAGCCGCCGAACACGCGGAAATCGGCGGCGACCTGGCGCTCACGCGCCTCCAGCGCGTCCTCGGCACGCGCGACCTTGGCCTGCAAAGCTTCGAAACTCATGTCCATGGCCTCATGGGGGCGTCTTGCCTTCGGCACGCGCGTCTTCGCGCACCACGGGTTCCGCGGCGCGGGCCGAGGCGGGCGAGCCGGGCGGCGGCATCAGGTCGGCAAGCTCGCCGATGCCCAGCCGTGCCAGCTGGCGGCGCGTGGCCTTGAGCCGCGTGTGTTCGAAATAGTCGGTGGCCTTCTGCAGCGCGAGCCAGGCGCCCAGCAGGCTGAGCAGTCCGCAGCCCGCCAGTGACATCCACCACGGCAGCCCGAACTGGTTGCTCAGCACCACGATCAGCGCGGTCATCAGCAGCAGCCAGGCCGAGACGCCGAACATCACCGAGACGCCGGCGAAAACCGCGCTGCGCCCGGCCGCGCTGCGGGCCAGCGAGACATCCGCCGCCAGCAGCTCTCGCAGCGCCTTGGCCGCATCGCCGGCGGCCCCGATCCCGGCCTTGCCGCTGTCGCGGAGGCCGCGCAGCGACTCGGCCAGGTCGGGTGCCGGCGGCGGGGCCGGTTCCGGTCTGCCAGGCGGCAGCCCGCCAGCGGGCGGCGTGCCGGGTGGCAGGCCGCCCGGCAACGGGCCCGCCCGGCCGGACGCGGGTGGCGTCTGTGGCTCCACGTCTTAGCGGTCGCCGCCGCGGGCGAGCTTGGCGATGATCCAGCCGGCCGCGAACGCGGCGCCGAACGACGCGATCGGACGCTCGCGGATGAGGTCGGCGGCGCTGTCGATCAGGTCGCGGCCCTTTTCCATCAGCTGGTCGACCTGCTCGCTGCCGGCGGCGGTGGCCTCCTCGAGCGCGGACAGGGCGGCCACCGAACCATCGGCCAGGTCGGCCTTCAGGTTGGCGCGCCCGAGGCGGATCTCCTCGCCCGCGGCGGACGCGGCGCCGCGCACGGCCTCGGCGGTATCGCTCGCGGCCTGCTTCAGGTGGCCGCCGGCTTCGGACAGGTTGGTCTTCAGGTTGTCGGTATGGGTGGGGCTCATCGTGTTGTCTCCTTGGGGGATGGGGTGGGGTGGTTCATTCCATGACCAGGTTGCCCTGGCCTCGGCCACGCTGGATGCGCAGCACCAGCTGCGCGGGTGAGTCGGAGACCGCGGCGCGCAGCGCCGACAGGTCGGAGGTGCCGGATGCGCGTGCGCCGCCGGCGCCGAGGATGACGTCGCCCGCGCGCAGGCCATTGCGCGCGGCGCGGCTGGCCGTGGCGACCTCTTCGACCAGGACACCGGCCACGCCACCGCGGCGCAGCGCCTCGGGCAGCTCGGCGAAGCTGGCCCCGGCCAGGCGCGGGTCGAGCTGCTGGCCGGCGAGCACGCGCGGCTGCTCGCGCAGCGTCGCCTGCAGCTGTCGGGTGCTGCCGTCACGGCGCACGTCGAGCGTGACCCGCGCGTTCGCCGGCTGCAGGCCCTGGAAGTTGCGCAGGGTCTCGCTGTCGCCGATGCGCTCGCCGTTGGCCGCGACGATCACGTCGCCCGGCCGCAGGCCGGCTTCGGCGGCCGAGGAGTCCGCATGCACGCGCGTGACCACGGCGCCGCGGGTCCCGGCCGCCAGCCCCAGGCTCGCGGCCAGGCGGTCGTCGAGGTCCTGGGTGTCGATGCCCAGCGAGCCGCGGCGAACCTCGCCGGTGGAGGCCAGCTGCTGCATCACGTTGCGCGCCAAATTGGCGGGGATGGCGAAGCCCAGGCCGATGTTGCCGGCCATGCTGCCGCGCGGGTTGAAGCTGGCGGTGTTGATGCCGACCAGCTCGCCACGCAGGTTGACCAGGGCCCCACCCGAGTTGCCCGGGTTGATGCTGGCGTCGGTCTGGATGAAGTTCTGGAAGCCCACGCCCGGCACGTTGCTGCGGCCGACCGCGGACACGATGCCCGAGGTCACCGTCTGTCCGACGCCGAAGGGATTGCCCACCGCCACCACGAAGTCGCCGACCTGCAGCGCGCCGCTGTCGGCGAGCTGGATGGCCTGCAGCGGCTGGCCTTCGCCGGGCACCGGGATCCGCATCAGCGCCACGTCGGTGTCCGCATCGGAGCCGACGAACTCGGCGGTCATGGTGCGGCCGTCGGTCAGGGTGACCGAGACCTCGTCCGCGCCCTCGATCACATGGTGGTTGGTGAGCACGTAGCCGCGCGCGGCGTCGACGATCACGCCCGAACCCAGCGACTCGTTGATGCGTTCGTCCGGCACGTTGGGAAACATGCGGCGGAAGAAGGGATCGTTGGCGAAGGGGTTGTTGATCCGCACGCGCTGCCGCGAATGCACGCTCACCACCGCGGGCGTGACCCGGCGCAGCATCGGCGCCAGCGAGGGCAGCGCCTGGCCATCGACCACGGCGGGCAGCGACCCGGCCATCGGCACCGCGGCGACCGGCAGCGGTTCGGCGCGCGCCGGCGCCTCCAGTGCATCGCGCACGAAGGTGGCCGCGAAGCCCCCGAAGGCGGAGGCTGCGACGAGGGCAAGGAGCGTGGTGCGGGTGGAGGCGCGCATGTCGGACTGTTATCCCGGTTGGACGGTGGCTGACGTGTGAAAGCCGGGCGCTGGAGCGCCGCTTCGGCGGCGCCGATCGTAGCAACGGGATGCCGAATGGAGGCTGCGCGCCGCGCTGCGGGCGGCAGAGGGTTCCAGGCCGCGCGCCGGCTTCGCGGGATGTCCGGTGCCCCCCTACGCGCGCGGTCGGGTCGCGCATTGCGATGTGTCGCACGTCCGCTGCGGGGTGTGAACCGCGACACGGCTGGGGTCACGCGCCGGGGTCGCGCGAGCGATTGACTTCGGTCTGCCGCGGCCTTACGGTCTCACCTGTCGGCCACAAGATGTAGTGGTCGGCAGGAGAGGTTCAGCCCAGCGCTAGTTGTTGCCGGGCCGGCACGCCAACCATTGGGGGGTGGTTCGCATGCGTGACATGACGACTGGCCAGACTCGACACTGACGCACACACGGCATGGCGCGCCTGCGCGCCATGCGGCATTGCCGTCGGCGCGACCCGCAGCGGGACCGCGCCCGGCAGGACACGACCACCACGGCCGGTTCGCGCACGACCGGGCAGGATCAAGGAGATGGAAGCAGCATGAGCACGGTTCGCCTGGAGGCTGTGAAGAACACGATGGCTGGCACCGACCAGGACATCCCGATGCAGCCGGCTTCGGTCGACATCTGGGACAAGAAGTACCGCCTGAAGACCAAGCAGGGCGAGGCGCTGGATGCCGACATCGACGGCACCTGCCAGCGCGTCGCGCGCGCGCTGTCCGAGGCGGAAGAGACGCCCGAGAAGCGCAGGTACTGGAACGAGCGTTTCCTCTGGGCGCTGCGCCGCGGCGCGATCCCGGCCGGCCGCATCACGTCCAACGCCGGTGCGCTCGAGCACAAGCCCGCCACCAGCACCATCAACTGCACGGTCAGCGGCACCATCGTCGACTCGATGGACGGCATCCTGGAGAAGGTCCACGAGGCCGGCCTGACGCTGAAGGCGGGCTGCGGCATCGGCTACGAGTTCTCGACGCTGCGCCCGCGCGGCGCCTTCGTCGCCGGCGCTGGGGCCTACACGTCGGGCCCGATGTCGTTCATGGATATCTACGACAAGATGTGCTTCACCGTCTCGTCGGCCGGCGGCCGCCGCGGCGCGCAGATGGGCACCTTCGACGTGTCGCACCCCGACGTGCGCGACTTCATCCGCGCCAAGCGCGAGGACGGGCGCCTGCGCCAGTTCAACCTCTCGCTGCTGGTGACCGACGGCTTCATCGATGCGGTCAAGTCCGACGCCGACTGGCCGCTGGTGTTCCCGGTCAGCGCCAAGGAGCAGGGCGACATCGACCTGGCGGACGCCACGCAGGTGGTCTGGCGCGACTGGCCGCAGCACGCCGGCTACATCGTGCGCGAAGACGGCCTGGTGGCCTGCAAGATCTACGGCAAGGTCCGCGCGCGCCACCTGTGGGACATGATCATGGTCTCGACGTATGACTACGCCGAGCCGGGCTTCATCCTCATCGACCGCGTCAACGAGATGAACAACAACTGGTGGTGCGAGAACATCCGCGCCACCAACCCGTGCGGCGAGCAGCCGCTGCCGGCCTACGGCGCGTGCCTGCTGGGCTCGGTCAACCTGACCAAGTTCGTGCGCGATCCGTTCACCGACAAGGCCAGCTTCGACTGGGAGGAGTACCGCGAGGTGGTGCGCGTGTTCACCCGCATGCTCGACAATGTGGTCGAGGTCAACGGCCTGCCGCTGCCGCAGCAGCGCGAGGAGATCATGCGCAAGCGCCGCCACGGCATGGGCTTCCTCGGCCTGGGCAGCACGGTCACCATGCTGCGCATGAAGTACGGCTCGAAGGCGAGCTGCGACTTCACCGAGCAGGTCGCCCGCGAGATGGCGGTCGCCGGCTGGGAGATGGGCCTCGCGCTGGCGCAGGAGAAGGGTCCCGCGCCGATCATGGAGGAGCGCTTCACGGTCACCGCCGAGATGCTGCGCAAGCGCCCGGAGATGGCGAAGGACGGCTGGAAGGCCGGCCAGGAGATCCCCGGAAAGGTGCTGCACGCGCGCTACAGCCGCTACATGCAGCAGGTGGCCGGCGTGGCGCCGGAGCTGGTCGAGCAGCTCGCCGAGCACGGCGCGCGCTTCACCCACCACAGCTCGATCGCGCCCACCGGCACGATCAGCCTGTCGCTGGCCAACAACGCCTCCAACGGCATCGAGCCCTCGTTCGCGCACCACTACAGCCGCAACGTGATCCGCGAGGGCAAGAAGTCGAAGGAGAAGGTGGACGTGTTCTCGTTCGAACTGCTCGCCTACCGCCACCTGGTCAACGCCGCGGCGATGCCGTTCAGCGAGGACGCGGGCGCGCAGCTGCCGGAGTATTTCATCAGCGCCGACGACATCAGCCCGAAGGAGCACGTCAACGTGCAGGCCGCCGCGCAGAAGTGGGTCGACTCGTCGATCTCCAAGACCGCGAACGTGCCGACCGACTACCCCTACGAACAGTTCAAGGACATCTACCTCTACGCCCACGAGAAGGGCCTCAAGGGCTGCACCACCTTCCGCTTCAACCCGGCGGCGTTCCAGGGCGTGCTGGTCAAGGAGTCCGACCTCGCCGCCACCACCTACCGCTTCGAGCTCGAGGACGGGACCACGGTGGAGGCCAGGGGCAACGAGGAAATCGAGTACGACGGCGAGACCCACACCGCGGCAAACCTCTTCGACGCGCTGAAAGAGGGGTACTACGGCAAGTTCTGACCACGCCCGCGCGGCTCGCCGCGCGCTACATTCCGGCCTGCGGGCGCCCCGCCCGCGACCATGACGACGAGGCAAACACGATGAGCAACGGCAATGGGGTCGCAGCAACGCTCGGCAACGCCGCTGGAACCGTCGCCGAAAAGGCGAAGGACGTCGGCAGCACGGTGTCCAGGCGCGCGTCCAAGGCGGTGGAGCAGGTGAAGCAGGCCGCGGGCAAGGCGCAGAAGGCGGTGGTCGAGGGCACGGGCAAGGCCAGGAAGGCGGTCAGCCAGGGCACCGGGACCGCGAAGAAGGCGGTGGGCAAGCGCGTGGCGGGCGCCAAGCAGTCGCTGGCGGCGACCAGTGCCAGCGCGCGCGCCGAGGCCGCGGAACTGAAGCGCCGCAAGGCGGAAAAGAAGGTCGCCAAGAAGGCGGTGCGCAAGGCCGCGGCGAAGAAGGCGGTCGCCAGGACGGCCACGCCGCCGAAGCCGGCGGCCAGGACGGTCGCGGCGAAGAAGGCCGTCGTGAAGACGGCGGCCACGAAGAAGGCGCCCGCGCGCAAGCCCGCGGGCAAGTAAGACCCTCCGGCCTCCCCCGTCACCCGGGGGAGGAGCCGGCATCCCACGAATATCAGGAACACGCGTCATGGCCGTCAGGATCGAGAAGAAAATCACCGGGTACTCCGTCGCAACCGCCGATGGCGACAAGGCCGCCGCGCGCGCCGCAGCCGCCGATACCCAGGAGGCCGCCGTCGAGCGCCCTTTGGCCGAAGTCATCCAGATGCACGAGCGCATCGAGCGCCCCGAAGTGCTGGTGGGCAGCACCTACAAGATCAAGTCGCCGCTGGTCGAGCACGCCATGTACGTGACGATCAACGACATCGTGCTCAACGCCGGCAGCGAGCACGAGCAGCGCCGCCCGTTCGAGATCTTCGTCAACTCGAAGTCCATGGAACACTTCCAGTGGATCGTGGCGCTCACCCGGATCATGTCGGCCGTGTTCCGCAAGGGCGGCGACGTCACCTTCCTGGTCGAGGAGATGAAGGCGGTGTTCGATCCGCGCGGCGGCTACTTCAAGGCCGGCGGCGTGTACATGCCGTCGCTGGTGGCCGAACTCGGCGCGATCGTCGAGGACCACCTGAAGTCGATCGGCATGATCCACGACCCGGAGATGAGCGCCGCGCAGCGCGCGCTGATCGACGAGAAGCGCCGCCAATACGAGGCGCGCTCAAAAAAAAACAGTGACGCCGGCGTAGCCGCGGCCGATGCGGGTCCGGTGGGCGAGCTGCTCGCCGACCAGGGCGCCGACCGCAGCGGCGAGGACGTGGCCGTCACCGGCGAGGGCACCAGCTTCCCGCCATCGGCCACCATGTGCCACAAGTGCAGCACCAAGGCGGTGGTGGTGATGGACGGCTGCGCGACCTGCCTGAACTGCGGCTATTCCAAGTGCGGCTGAGCGCCGGCGCGCAGGCGTCCGGCTAGAATCACGCGTCGGGCGCGGGGGGCGCCACGGGGGACAAGACCATGGAACACATCCGGCGCGCCTGCGTGGCGCTGGCGCTGCTGCTTGCGCTCGCCTGGCCCGGTACGGCCGGCGCCAGGAAGAATCCGGCCCCGGCGGCGGCCGAACCGGTCCGCTGGGTGGCGCCGTGGCACCACGGCGTGGCCCTGCGCTACGCCAGCGAGGACTACGACGTGTCGGTCGGCGAAGCCGGCAAGGCGAGATCGCGGGTCACCGCCATCGAGACCATCCGCATCACCGGGGTGCTCGAGGACGGCTTCGTCCAGGCCTGGTCGTTCGACGACAGCCGCTACGAGCAGCTGGAGGGCGACGACGGCCAGGAGGCGCTGATGCGGCAGATCCTCGAGGCGCTGCCGGACCTGGTGCTGGAGGTCGAGCTGGACGCGACCGGCAACTTCGCCGCGCTCCGCAACCTGGACCAGCTGGCGGACAGCCTGCGTCCGGTGCTCCGGCCGGCCTACGACGCCGCCTTCGAGCGCGGGGTCCTCGCCGCGGGCGGCTGGCCGGATGGTGCGGAAGGCGAGGCGGCCAGGGCGCGCGGGCGCGAGTTCGCCGCCGGCATGGTTGAGCGCATGACCCGGCCCGAGGTCCTGGGCGCGCTCATGTCGCGTGATGCCCAGCAGTACAACGACATGTTCGGGGCCGAGCTCGCCGCGGGCGTGCCCTACGCGGTCGACATCGAGATCGACAGCCCCCTGGGCGGCGGCACGCTGCCGGCCCAGGTCACCCTGCTGATGCAGCCCGGCGCGCCGGGGTCGGACGAGGCCACCCTGGAGTGGACGACGCGGATGGACCGCGAGAAGTCGGCCCAGCTGGCGCTGGCGGCGGCCG
This sequence comes from Luteimonas sp. MC1750, assembly GCF_016615955.1. Lineage (NCBI taxonomy): Bacteria > Pseudomonadati > Pseudomonadota > Gammaproteobacteria > Lysobacterales > Lysobacteraceae > Luteimonas > Luteimonas sp. MC1750. The sequence continues at coordinate 2,659,739 of NZ_CP067113.1, read as the reverse complement.
AGCAGATGTACGGCATCGGCGTGTCGGCGGAGGACCGCGCGGAGGTCGCCGCCGACATGTCGATCGTCGACACCGGTCGCGCACGGTTCCGCCGTTCGACGGGGGTGACGCTGATGCTGGAGACCCAGCGCACGGTCGAGGCTGCCGGGGAGCGGCGCATCGAGCGCAGGCGCATGCGCCTGCTCGACGACGCCCATGGGCATGCCTGGCCGGACGACGGTGAACCCCGCCCGGCGGACCCGTCGGCCGAAGGCTCATTCAGCTAATCTGCGACCACCACAGGGGAGACACACGATGCACAGACTGACCGCGGGCCTGCTGGCCCCGCTGCTTGCGCTTGCCGCCGCACCCGCGCTGGCCGACACCGGACGGGGCGTTTCCGGCGCCGAGGCCATGGCCGTGCTGCAGGCGATGGAGCTGGAGCCGGAGATGCTCGAGGACAGCGTCGGCGACCCGATGATCCGGTTCCAGACCAACGGCCTCAATGCCTACCTGAACTTCTACGACTGCAACGCCGGACGCTGCGGATCGCTGCAGCTCGAGGTCGGCCTCGACCTGGAGAACGGCACCTCGCTGCAGGTCGCCAACGTCTACAACACCCGCTACCGCTACGGGCGGATGGTGCTCGACGACGAGATGGATCCGTTCCTGCACTACGACTTCGAAGTGCTGCACGCCGACCATGCGGCGCAGATCCGCAGCCAGGTCGAGATCTTCGGCCAGCTGCTGGGCGACTTCACCCGCAGCGTCGGCTTCTGACCGGTCGCCACCGGAGCGCGGTCGCGGTCCGGTGGCGACGGTGCATCAGGGGTCGCGCAGCGCCGGGAACTGGCGCGTCATGCGCACGCCGTCGGCCAGGCCCCAGCGGATCGCGATCCGCCGCAGGCGCGCGCGGGCGTGTTCTTCCAGATGCGCGGGGGCCAGCCGCATCACCGCATCGTGGCGTTCGGCCCAGGCGTTGGCATAGGCGAACAGGTCGCGATGCTTGAGCTGGAGGTCGGCCATCGCGTTCTCCAGTTCGGTGATGGCGCGATCGAGCGCGGCCGCCTGGTCATCGATGGGTGCTGCAATGGTCATCGTGTATCGCGTGAGGGCGTCGCGACCTACTATGGCAGCCTTTCGTGTTGGCGTGATGAACGGGCCCGCGGCTCCGCGCGCGCGCACCACCCCCGGGAGATGCCTGTGCGACCGATCCTGCTGCTGTTGCCGATGCTGCTCGCCGCGTGCGGACCCGCGCCGCAGGAGGCCG